>JBHENQ010000192.1:0-35209 GCA_046261975.1 Gemmatimonadaceae bacterium
AGTCGCTGAGAATCTCTGCGATCGCATTGCCATTATCCACGGAGGACGCATCATGGCCAGTGGTACAATGGATGAGCTGCAGGCCAGGGCGGAAGGAACGCGCGGGCTGGAGAATCTCTTCCTCAGGCTCACAGGCGAGACGGTGTCTCGCAAGCTGGTTGAGGTTCTGGATGCGTGATGCCGAACTGATGGCTCGGAGCGGCAGGCTCCTCGCTACTCCGCAGGGAGTACCGATCGTGTGCGCCGACAAACTGCCCGATCCATCGTTCCTGCATCTCCTGCGGCCGAAGTGGCTTACAATGCGCGCGCGCGCAGCTCTGGGTAAACGCGGCCGCGTGCTCAGAATCGTGATCCTCGGCGCCACCGGCTTGCTTTTCTGGTCGTTCATTATCGGCGTTCTTACGCGACTGCTGCGCTATTTTCGCGGGGTACCTGAGATAGGCGTGCTGTTGGCGGGCAAGCTGCTGGGTCTGGTGTTCCTGAGCTTTTTCTCGATACTCCTGTTGTCGAACGTCATCACGGCGCTCTCCTCGTTCTTTCTCTCAAAGGACCTGGATCTGCTCGTGGCGTCACCCGCTGATTGGCTGCGCATTTACCTCGCCAAACTGCTCGAGACCATGACGCACTCCAGCTGGATGGTGACGCTCATGGCTATTCCGATCGTCGCGGCATATGGCTGGGTCTACGATGGAGGTCCCGAGTTCGCGCTCGTGGCCCTCGTGACTTTCGTTCCGTTTCTGGTCCTGCCCTCGGTCATTGGAGCGGCAGTTACAATCCTTCTCGTGACCATTTTTCCGGCACGACGCGCACGGGACATCCTGAGCGTGATCGCGCTGCTGGCAGGCGGGGGAATCGTACTCCTTTTCCGATTACTCAGGCCGGAGCAGCTCGCGAGGCCCGAGGGATTCCGTTCCCTGGTGGATTTCATTGCGGTTCTGCGAACGCCGACCTCGCCATTCCTACCCAGCGAGTGGGTTCAGCGAGCGCTCATGTCCGCACTCAATGGGCCGTTGGATGCTCTGCCGTACTACCTTCTCTGGTCCACGGCAGGAGCGTTCGTCGTTGTGGGTGCCCTGCTACACCGCAAGCTCTATCCACTGGCGTTCTCGAAAGCGCAGGAGAGCGGCCGGACCTTCGCTCGCGGAAGGGTGATGAATCGGGCAGGCAACGCGCTTCTCGCGCCTTTC
Source organism: Gemmatimonadaceae bacterium (assembly GCA_046261975.1). GTDB lineage: Bacteria > Gemmatimonadota > Gemmatimonadetes > Gemmatimonadales > Gemmatimonadaceae > JBHENQ01. The sequence goes on from JBHENQ010000192.1 coordinate 1,188, forward strand.
GGAACGGTGCGCCGCGAACTGGTGATGAAGGAGATAAAACTGTTCTTTCGCGACACCACTCAATGGTCACAACTCATACTGTTGGGCGTGCTGGTGATCGTCTATGTGTTCAATGTGAAATTTTTGCCGCTGAGGGGCGAGGGTATCACCTTTCTTCTGGTGAACATTATTCCTTTCCTCAACCTTATTTTAGCGGGGTTCGTCCTCGCATCCGTGGCGGCGCGTTTCATCTTCCCGTCGGTAAGCCTGGAGGGTCGAACGCTGTGGTTGCTGAAATCGAGCCCTATGTCAGTAAAGGCGCTGTTGTGGTCGAAGTACTGGGTCGGAACGCTTCCGCTTCTGATACTCGCGCTCGCGATAGTAAGCGTGACGGGGATTCTGCTTCAGGTCAGCGCCTTCATGATGGCGGTGTCGATCGGAACAATCGTGCTTCTGACTTTCGCAATCGCAGGGATGGCACTGGGGCTGGGCGCGGTGTTTCCCCAGTATGAGACCGAAAACGCAGCGCAGATTCCGACATCCTTCGGCGGTCTCGTGTTCATGATGTCGTCAATATCGCTGATCGGCGCAGTGGCTATTCTCGAGGCGCGGCCCGTTTACGGCTACTTGAGCGCCAATGTATTCGATACGGCGCCTGATCCCACCGAGATGGCTCTTGGCTTCGCCACCGCTGCGGCGATCTGCCTCCTGGCCACTTTCGTTCCACTCAAGATAGCCATGAACCGGTTGGAAGGTGTGGAGCGCTAGCCCAAACCGGCGTAGGCGAAACTATCGAACGGATTCTTAGATCGTGATTGCACATCATCGAAGAACGAACTGCGCTGAGCTGGCATCAAAGACGCGGGTACTCCATGTGTCAGGCAGCCAGCGATCGCCCGCAGGCCGCGCAATAACGCGCGCCGGTATCCGTCACCTTCGCACCGCAACTCCCGCACGAACCCGCGAGGTAGGTGCCACACGACGAGCAGTATTGAGCGGCGGGCTCGGGACGCGGTCCGCACGCCGGGCACTCGCGCCTTCGCTGGCGATATTCCAGAACCGCAGCGTCCCGAGGCGCGTCCGGCAGACCCTGCGGCGCATCGGCTCTGAGCGCGGCGACGGCGTCACGAGTGAATGCAGACTTGAGATCGGCATAATCCTCATCCGACAGCTTTCCGGTGGCGCGGTCAAACTCTACCTCACGAAGTCCTGCAATGGCCAACTCAGCGGCCGGGAGCTTCTCCGGCTCGAGACGCGGCAGCACTGCCGACCGCCTCGACGTGAAAAGAGGATGCAGGACGAAAGCCAGAGCAATGAGCGCCAGCGCCGTGCCCACAGCGAGCGCCATCATCCGTCGTCTCTCCGAACTGCCGCGTCTATTACCGCAATTTCATCGGCGGTGCCTTCCACCGGAACATTCCGCACCGGCGATGACGCTAGTGTGGTTTGCCGCTTCCATGTACGAAGCAGCGTCGCCACGAGCACCGTGCCGGCACCCAAAGCGAGGAAGGGCACGACGTACGCAGCCCAATTGAACCCGGATTTCGTTGGAGCCATGAGTGCACGCTCGCCGTACGCTCCAACGAAGGCGTCCAGAATCGCCTGCGCGTTGTGCCCGCCCTCCACGAGCGACATGACATCGCGATGCATGGCTGGAGATACGGGACATGTGAAGTCAGTCGTGCGACAAGTGTACACATCCAGGTTGCACGCGCACTGGCAGTGTATCTCATGTTCGAGCTTGTCGCGCTCATCGTTCGTCATGGAGGGGCTGCTTTTAACGGCCGGCAGTCTAACCGGCCGGTATGCGCCTTCGTTCATTGGCGCATTGGTAGCGGCGCTCTGACCGGACTGCGGTGCGCGCAGTGACCGCGGCACAAAGGTGGCAGCGATCACCGCGGTGAATTCGCCGACAAACTGCCTGCGGTCCAGCTTCACGACGCTGTTTCTATGGCTGCGCGAGGCTCGAGCACGGCAGCGTAACCTGCTTGGGCGTGACGCCGGCCAGCCTGTGGCCACATGACAATCAACCCTCCGATGGCCATTATGGCGCCTCCCACCCACACCCACACCACGAGCGGGTTGAAGGTGATTCGAATCTCCGCCGTTTCGCCGGACGAGACTCCCGCGAGAACCACGTAGACGTCCTGCCGGATGCCTTCGAGTATTCCAACTTCCGTGGAGGGTTCGAAGGTCGGAACACCGCGGCTGTCGACATGCTGCCTCTTTTCAGTCTTGAGGAGGCCTACTCGTTCTCCGTCACGCGACGCATCCAGCAGCAGCGCCGTGGTCTGCCGGTTAAGCTCATCGTAGCGTGAGACTCCCTGGCTGACGAAGCGCCAGGAATGACCATACGGGTCCGTCGTCTCGAACGTCTCGCCAGCCCTGATGGTAACGTCCTGCTCCTTCCGAAAGGCTTGTCCGGCGAAAGCGACGAAGAGCATCACCACGCCGAGGTGAACGATGTATCCTCCGTAGCGCCGGCGGTTGCGTCCAATGAGGCGCAGGAGGGCCTGGAACACGTTCTCGCCGTATATCCTTCGTCGCGCGCCGATACCCTTGTAGAACTCCTGCCCGATCGTGGTGAGAACGAATCCCGCGAGTGCGTAGGCCACGAGCGCGTAAGCATCGCGCATGCCGAGCGCCATCAAGGCGCCGCCGGTGACAAGTCCGCCAGTAAGGGACGCGGCAAACTGCCGTTTGAGGCTCGCCGCCGAGGCCTTCCGCCAGGCAATCAGGGGTCCGATTCCGGTCAAAGCCAGTAGAAGAAGACCGAAAGGAATGTTCACCTGATTAAAGAAAGATGGCCCTACGGTGATTTTCTCGCCGCGTACCGCTTCGCTCAGGATCGGGAATATCGTGCCCCACAGCACAGAGAACGCCATGCCCACGAGCACCAGGTTATTGAAAAGAAAGGCAGCTTCGCGGCTCACGACGCTCTCGAGCTGCGACACTCCGCGCAGATCGCGGAGCCGGGTGCTGACAAGGTAGGCGGTGGCCACTATCATGAGCACCAGAAAACCCGCGAACCAGTAGCCTACAGGCGACTGCGCGAACGAATGGACGCTCGAAATGACTCCGCTTCGAGTTATGAATGTGCCGAAAATGGAAAGAAGAAAGGTCGCCGCCACCAGCGTCACGTTCCACTTCCGCAGCATGCCCCGCTTCTCCTGCACCATGATGGAATGCAGAAACGCGGTTCCGGTGAGCCAGGGAAGAAAACTGGCGTTCTCCACGGGATCCCAAGCCCAGTACCCGCCCCAACCGAGCTCGACATACGCCCACCACATGCCGAGCGTGATTCCGACTGTTAGAAAGAACCAGCTCAGAAGCGCCCAGCGTCGCACGGCTACGAGCCATTCGCTGTCCAGACGCCGAGTGATGAGAGCCGCCACCGCGTACGCAAATGGAACTGTAGTGGCTATGAGACCGAGATAAAGGTTGGGTGGATGTGCCGCCATTCCGGGATTCTGAAGCTGCGGGTTCATTCCGCGCCCGTCGGGTGGAATCCAATCCAGTCTCTCGTACGGGTTGGCGCCGAAGCACAGAACGAGCGTGAAGAAAAGCGTCACGGCGGAAAGCGTGCCGGCAACGTAAGGCTTGAGCTCGCTGCGCTGGCTCCCAATGGTGGCCACCGCGATTGCCGAATAGAGCGATAGAATCAGCGCCCAGAACAGAAGCGAGCCTGACTGTCCAGCCCAGAACGCGGTGAACTTGTAGACTGTCGGGAGATTGGCGCTGGTGAATGACGCAACGAACTTGAATGAGAAGTCCGATGCCAGGATCGCGGTCCAAATGCCGAGCGACGCCAGCAGTATGAAAGCGAACGTAGCGTAGATGGCACGCTCGGCGCTCAGGACAAGCTCTGCTCTGCGCGTAACGCCCGCGGCAAAACCCATCGTGGTGCCCCAGGCCGCCATGAGAAGCGCTACCCAGAGCGACAGTTCACCTACCAGGATCACAGCTGGGCTGTCCTGGCCTTGTACCCCGGTGTGTCACGGTATTTCTCCGGCGCGTTCTCGTAGCGTGAGGCACACTTGGCGAGCACGCTCGTCGCGCGGAAGGTGCCGTCTCGCGCCAGACGCCCTTCGAGCACGACGTCAACACCGTCGGTGAAAGTGTCTGGAGGAAGGCCGCGATAGGCCACGGGATAATTACGCGCTCCATCGGTGACGGTGAATGTCATGAAGCGGCCGCCCGGGTCACGCACAATCGTTCCGGGCACGACGCGCGCACCTACCTTGATGCCAGTCTCGTAAAGCGACGGATCGCGAGAGACCTTGGTTGCCAGCTCGGTAGGAGTGAGATAGTAGACACCGGTGTCTCTGATGGAAGTTGCCATCAGATAGCCTGCCGCGCCGAGGACTAAGGCCCCGGTAAGCAAAAACTTCGTGCGTGCCTGCATGGTTGGAAATATGGCGATCAGCAAGGACATGTGGTATAGCCGCTGAGTACTTTCATCTGCGGGTGTTGATAAGAAGCAGGGAGGCTGACGCGCCCCCTGCCATGTCCCAGGCCAGATCCCGCACGCTGAACTCGCCGCGCTGGCGCACATCAAAGATCTCCTTCCCCACACTTACCGCGCCCGTCACGACCGACGCTCCGATGATTGCATCGTTGTGCGCTGCGTCTGCGGCCCTGAGCGTGCTGTATGACATGCTTTGCACAAAGGCTGCGGTAAAGAAGTGCCTAACCTTGTCGGGACCGAACCATTTGTCAGGCGCCGGGGCATTCCATCCACCGAACGAAATGGCAACGAGAATCGTAAACTTCATGCGCTTTTCTCCGAAACGCTCGATTGCATGCCGAGCTTGAGGAAGGCATGGCCGAGAAGCTCCAGGGCGCTGTCCAGCCGCGCGCGATTGTCAGGTATATTGACCCATGCGCTCGCACCGGAGGGATGCGGAAGAGGAATAGCATCGGCGTCGATGCCCGCCTCTCGTACCCTGTGGAGCAAGCCGATCACCCGATCGAGCGGTTCGGGACCGATGAACCGGTCGATGGCCAGCCTTCCAACCGGAATGATGAGCACAGGGTGGATGATCTCCAGCTCGGCAGTGAGCCAGCCCGAGCATAACTCACGCTCGCGTGGAGACGGGACGCGGTCACCGCGGCCGCTTGGACTCGGGCCAGGATAGCAGCGGGTGATGGCAGCGATATAGACTCTCTCACGAGCGGTGACTTCGTCCACCCCCGCACGATTCAACCAGCGGAAAAGCGTCTTTCCCGATCGTCCGGCGAAAGGACGGCGATTCATCATCTCCGTTCGACCGGGCGCCTGACCCACCAGCATCACGCGGGGCGCACCGGCAAGAGACAATACCGGAAGTACCAGCTCGTCCGTATGACCGCAGCGGCGACAGGCACCGAGTGCGCCGCGGTGCTGCGCCAGAAGTTGCGGAAGGATGCGGGGGCGGGGTAGTCTCACTGGGTGTCTCTTGCCCAGTTCAGAGCGGAGCGGACGGCGCGGGCCCATTGCCTTGCTCCCTCGCTTCGACCAGAACGGCCATCGACCGGCGTGAAATGGGTATAGCTCCGCGTGGCTAGAAAGGAGTGGGCGTCTTTCCAGATACCGGCCGAAATACCTGCCAATCCGGCTGCGCCCAGCGCGGTTGTTTCGATTACGTCCGGCCGTTCAACGCGTATTCCGAGTACATCTGCCTGGAATTGCATGAGCCAATCGTTAGAAGTGGCACCGCCGTCAACACGAAGTGGTGGCGGTTGAACAGCGTCTTTCCGCTCCGCATCGTGGTTGGATCCCTGTACGTGCGACCTCATCACCAAGAGAACGTCGGCCGTAGAGTAAGCCATGGCTTCGAGTGTCGCTCTGGCAAGGTGCGCCCGGGTCGTACCGCGTGAGATACCTACAATCATGCCACGCGCAGCCGGTTCCCAGTGCGGCGCTCCCAGTCCGACCAGCGCGGGAACGAAATACACCCCGTCGGTTGAAGAAACACTGCGCGCGAGTGCTTCGGTCTCGCTCGCGGCTGCGATGAGTCCAAGGCCGTCGCGAAGCCATTGCACCGCCGCCCCGGCGATGAAAATCGCCGCTTCCAGCGCGTACGCCGGTTTCCCCGCCGCGTCGCAGGCAACTGTCGTTAGAAGACCTCCTCCTCCCGCCGGCTTCTCGGTGCCTGAATTGAGAAGCAGGAAGGCGCCCGTCCCGTAGGTATTTTTCGCCTCTCCCGCTGTCCAGCAACCCTGGCCGAAGAGAGCCGCCTGCTGGTCGCCCGCAACGCCGCTGATGGGAATCTCGACTCCGAAAAAATCTCGGAGCACCGTGCCGAAGTCCCCGCTCGATGGTCTGACATCCGGCAGCATTGCGAGCGAAACACCGAAGAGACTGCAGAGCTCCTCGCTCCACGAGAGCGAGTTGATGTCGAAGAGCATGGTCCGTGACGCATTTGTGGGATCGGTTGCGTGAACCATTCCGCCGGTGAGATTCCAGATCAGCCATGTATCGATGGTACCCGCTCGCAGCTCGCCACCGGCGGCGCGCTTCGCGATCGAAGTGTCGCGCAGGATCCACTCGAGCTTCGTGGCGGAAAAGTAAGGGTCCAGCACGAGGCCGGTCATCGCGGCTATTCTCTCGCGGTCTCCGGCGAGCTCGGCGCAGCGACCGGCGGTTCGCCTGTCCTGCCACACGATGGCGCGACCCACAGGACTTCCTGTTTTCGCATCCCAGACCACAACCGTCTCCCGCTGGTTGGTGACGCCTATGGCATCGGGCGAGACCCCCGATTGCGCTACCGCTTCGCGGGCTGCTGCTACGGTGCTGGCGACTATCTCGACCGGATCGTGCTCCACCAGGCCTGGTTCCGGATAGAACTGTGTTATCTCTCGGTAACCGCGCCCTGTAATTCGGCCGTTTTCGGCTATTACAAGGCAGGTCGAACCGGTGGTACCCTGATCGATAGCGAGTACGTGCTTCATGTGGCGACGCCATCTTGCGGAAAGACGCCGCGAAAGTCGTAAGGCGGCGAGTGTAATGCCAGGTCGCTGATTATTCCCGTTACAAGCTCCGCTGGCGTGATATCAAATGCCGGATTGAGAATATGAGCGGCTTCGGGCACGGTAGTTCTGCCGCCCCAGCGGGCGATCTCGTCTCTGTCCCGTTGCTCAATTGGAATGTCTTGTCCGGATCCTATCCGCCGGTCGAACGTGGACGCCGGCGCGGCTACATACAACGGGATTCCATGCTGTCGCGCAAGAACAGCGATGCCGTACGTACCGATCTTGTTCGCGAGGTCGCCATTGGCAGCAATTCGGTCAGCGCCCACAATCACTATATCCACGGCTCCGTCACTCATCACGCTTGCGACCGCATTGTCCGCGATCACAGTGACGGGGACGGCCGCGCGTGTCAGCTCCCAGGCTGTAAGCCGGCTTCCTTGCAAGAGAGGTCTCGTCTCCGTCACGAATACACGTACGTCACGTCCCTCCTCCGCGGCAAGATATATGGGGGCGAGCGCCGTGCCGATGCCGCCGGTGGCGAGCGCGCCGGCGTTGCAATGCGTGAGAACCCGAGAGCCGTTAGGCACGAGTGAAAGCCCATTCATGCCGATCCGGCGGCACATAAGGCGGTCTTCGTCAAGGATCGCCGTGGCTTCGCGCCGCAAACGATCGAGGCGAACAGCGTTATCGTCGGCATCGCTAGTGCACGCCAACATCCTGGCGACTGCCCAGGAGAGATTCGCCGCAGTCGGACGCACTCGTCTGATTCGCTCAGCATGCATCCTCAAAGTGTAGCTGAACTGCGCGCTATCAAGCGCCGCGTGTGGCAATAGCGAGGTCACCAATCCAATCGCGCCCGCGATACCTATGGCAGGCGCGCCTCGAACGGCGAGAGAAGCGATGGCACCGCAGATTTCCTCCAGGGAGCTAAGGTCCCTTTCCACAAACAGTTCGGGCAGGAGTGTCTGATCGATTATCCTGAGGGCGTCGCCGGCGGGCGACCAACACACAGCTTCGATCGTTGTCACGCGCGAAACGTAGCGCGTTGTTTACGGTCGAGCAAAAGCTGGATGCGGCTGTTATTCTTGACTGCACCCTCACCCGACACCTTGTGTCTGCCGCAATGAAACTCGAGACCCTTACTTTCGAAGTTCGCGACCGAATTGCTTTCGTTACCGTAAACCGTCCTGACAAGTTGAACGCGCTCAATGACCAGACCATCGGAGAGCTGGACCAGGCGATCGGTGAGGTGAGCGAACGTGCAGACATAGGCGGAGCGATTGTGACCGGGGCTGGCTCCAAGGCTTTCGTCGCCGGAGCTGACATTGCCGAGCTTTCAACCCAGACGACGCTGGACGGCCGCGAACGCGCGCTGCGCGGACAGCGGGTTTTTTCCCGATTCGAGTCTTCCACAAAGCCCACAATCGCCGCGATCAATGGTTATGCACTGGGGGGCGGTTGCGAGCTGGCACTGGCATGTCACCTTAGAATCGCGGCGCAGGGAGCGCGTTTCGGCCTGCCTGAGGTTACGCTTGGAATAGGCCCCGGTTACGGTGGCACTCAGCGCCTGCCGCGTTTGATAGGCAAGGGACGCGCTCTTCAGCTAATTCTCACCGGAGAGATGATCGACGCGGATGAAGCCTGCCGTATCGGGCTCGTCAACAAAGTGGTCCCGGCTGCGGAGCTTCAGGACTCAGCCGAGGTCATGTTGCGCCGGATACTTTCGCAGGGACCCGTGGCAGTGGCTCTCTGCATCGAAGCGGTGAATCGCGGACTGGAGGTTACCACGCAGGAAGGGCTGGCCATGGAAGCGAACCATTTCGGGCTGCTCGCCTCTACATCCGACATGACGGAAGGAATGCGCGCGTTTCTCGAGAAGCGCCCCGCGCGATTCGAGGGCAGATGAGGGCGCCGATCGCCTTCGCCGGGGTGTGGCTCGCGTTGTTGGGCACGACTTCCTGTCTCAGCGAGCGCGACCGTCTGGATGTTCCGGTAGTGTCGGTGGCCGCGATAGACACGGTAATCGACGGCGAGCGCTGGATTCGCGCGCTCGTTACCGCGGAAGACGCCAGCGGAATCGTGCTGGTGCGGGTCCTGGCCAAAAGCGCGTTTGATACGCTCGTAGATCGATTCAACGTTCCCGACGTCAGAAACCTTTCGGAGGTGTCCCTTCTGCCGGTGACGGACAGCATCCGGACGGGCACGTTGATAGAGGTGGAAGCACAGGTGCTCGACAATCAGGACTTTACCGTGTCCGCATCGGACACCGTGGTTATTCGGTAAACGATGGGCACCGCAATGCCGACGACGTCATTGTTGTCGATAACCGGCCATGGCGAGGGCACGTCGCGCGTGACGCTGCAACATCTCAAGCTGCGTAGCTTTCGCAACATCACAAGCTTGGATCTGGCCCTGCCAGCCGAAGGCATGGTGATCGTGGGCGAGAATGGTCACGGCAAGACGAACGTGCTGGAGGCGATTTACTACGTTCAGCTCCTCAGGTCCTTTCGCGGCGGACGCGACCATGAGCTGGTGCAGTTCGGAGCCGACGCTTTCCATATTGCAGCGGAACTGGACGCGGCTGGTGCGCGAGAACTGAGCGTCGGATTCGATCGCGAGACCAAGCGAAAACGCGTCCGAGTCAACGGATCGGTCCAGCCCCGTCTCGCAGATGCTCTAGGTCTATTCCCGTCGGTGATCTTCTCTCCTAGAGACTCTGATCTGATTTCCGGCCCGCCGAGCCTGCGGCGCCGATTCCTGGATGTCATGCTCGGTCTCACTTCTCGATCGTACCTGAACGCACTTCAGCAGTACCGCAGCGCGCTGGCCAATCGCAACGCGGCGCTGCGCGATTGCAAAGGCACAGCCGGAGATGACAGCGTCGCCGTTTGGGAGCGTCCGCTTGCAGTCCAGGGCGCGGTGCTTCTGAGCGCACGCCGGAGGTGGGTGGCCGATAGCGCTGCACGCTTCGCAGGCCTTTGTGCGACTATCGGTGAGACCGATGTGCCGCGAATGACATACGGTACTCACCTCGCGGAGTCGACGGCATTTCAGGAACTCTCCTTAATCGAAGACGCGCTTCGCTCGGCACTGGAGCGGAAGCGATCGCTGGATGTCAGGCGGGGATTGACGCACACAGGTCCTCACCGTGATGACCTGGCTTTCACGCTGGGTGGCCGAGCGCTTCGAGCTTTCGGATCGTCCGGCCAGCACCGTACCGCGGCAATCGCGCTGCGGCTGCTCGAAGCTTCAACGCTTCGCTCCGCAACGCTTCAGGAGCCACTGGTCATTCTCGACGATCCTTTCGCAGAGCTGGACGCTCGGCGCAGCGCACGAATACTGCACTTACTCTCGAGGTCCGAGGGTGGGCAGACGGTGTTGGCTGTGCCTCGAGAGAGCGACATTCCAGCCGAGCTGACGCGACTGGGACGGTGGCGAATCTCCGCAGGAAAGCTTGAGAAGGCGGACTGATGACGAATCGAAGGCAGCGCCCACATCGAATTTCAGAGGCAATCGACAGCTTTCTGGATCGTGAAGGCATTCGGGGACGCGTGGAGCAGGCTAGCGTGATCACCGAATGGCCATCGTTGGTCGGCGAGCATATCGCCAGAGTGACTGAGCCGCTCTCCATCACACGCGGCGGAACCCTGTTCGTCGCCGTGCGCACCAACGCCTGGATGAACGAGTTATCGCTGATGGAGCCAGAGCTACTCGCATCGCTCAACAAGACGCCAGGGCGTGCGAAAATCCAGCGGATATACTACCGGCTGATGCGTTGAGTTGGAGAAGCGCCAACGAGGCTGGTGGGGAGTGTCTGGTGGGAGGTGTCGGCTTGAACTGCTCACACCCTACTCCCCACCCCCACACTTTACACCCGCCGTTGGGTTTGGGTCATTCTAAACCCTTGATTCTCAAGTAATTGCGGTTAGATTTCACATGTTGTAAAGATAGATCTTTTCGGGATGTCTTCGGCACGCCGGACCGCAGTCGTTGCTGCAATTCCCTCCAAAACAAATACCTACAAAAACGATGCAATACGACGCCGGCCAAATTCAGGTACTGAAGGGATTGGAGGCCGTTCGTAAGCGGCCGGGAATGTACATAGGATCAACGTCGTCGCGAGGTTTGCATCACCTGGTATTCGAGGTGGTCGACAACTCGATAGACGAAGCCATGGCGGGATACGCCGACCACATAGCGGTTGCCATTCTGGCAGATAACTCGGTCCGCGTCATCGACAATGGACGAGGCATTCCGGTGGACGCTCATCCGACCGAAAAGATCCCCGGGGTGGAACTGGCGATGACGGTTCTCCACGCAGGCGGAAAGTTCGACAAGAGTAGCTATAAGGTGTCGGGAGGTCTGCACGGAGTTGGTGTTTCGGTGGTAAACGCATTATCCGAACAGCTCAAGGTGTGGGTGAAGCGAGGCGGCAAGGAGTACTACATGGACTTCGCCCGCGGTGCCACCACTACCCAGCTCAAGGTGGTTGGCAAGACCGGTGGGCGTGAGACAGGCACAACGGTGTGGTTCAAACCCGATACGAAGATTTTCACCGAGCTTACCTACGACTTCTCGATTCTGGCAGCTCGACTGCGTGAGTTGTCCTTCCTGAACAAAGGTCTCACCATCGTTCTGCGCGACGAGAGAAAGGGTGAGGAAAAGGAAGAAACCTTCCATGCAAAGGGAGGACTGCGTGAGTTCGTGCAATCCTTGAACGCGACGCGCAGACCGCTGCACCCAGATGTCGTCTACATCGAGTCAGACCGGGACGGGATAGGCATTGAGCTCGCACTCCAGTACAACGACGGGTACAACGACGCCGTGTTTTCCTTCGTGAACAACATCAATACTCACGAAGGGGGAACGCATCTCACCGGTCTCAAGAGCGCCCTCACTCGTGTAATCAACAACTACGCCAGCAAGGGGAATTTCCTCAAGAAGGCTGACTTCACGCTGAGTGGCGAGGACGTACGGGAAGGACTCACGGCCGTGCTGTCGATCAAGATTCACGAACCCCAGTTCGAGGGCCAGACGAAAACAAAGCTCGGCAATTCCGAGGCTGAGGGCGCAGTCAAGAGCGTGGTGATGGAGCTTCTGGGGCAGTATATGGACGAGCGCCCCAAGTTCGCCAACGTCGTTGTTGAAAAGGCGGTTTCGGCGGCGCGAGCGAGGGAGGCGGCCCGGAAGGCACGGGACCTCACTCGTCGCAAGTCCGCTCTGGATATCGGAAATCTCCCCGGAAAGTTGGCCGACTGCTCGTTGACGGACGCTTCTATCTGCGAGCTCTATCTTGTTGAGGGAGACTCCGCAGGCGGCTCCGCGAAGCAGGGCCGCGACCGAAAGTTCCAGGCCATCCTGCCATTGCGCGGCAAGATCATCAATGTCGAGAAGGCTCGAATAGACAAGGTCCTCTCGAACGAAGAAATACGCACCATCATCACGGCCATCGGAAGCGGAATCAAGGATGAGTTCCAGATCGAGAATACGCGGTATCACAAGATTATCATAATGACCGACGCCGATGTGGACGGCGCTCATATCAGGACGCTCCTACTCACGTTCTTTTATCGGCAGATGCGCGAGCTGATCGAGTCCGGATACATCTACATCGCGCAACCGCCGCTATATCGAGTGGCCAAGGGGAAGGAAGAGCATTACGCGTACGATGAGCCAGAACGTGACGCGCTCGCGACACGACTCGGCAACGGTGATGGAAAAGGAAGCGTCAATATTCAGCGTTACAAAGGCCTTGGGGAGATGAATCCCGAGCAGCTCTGGCATACTACGATGGATCCGGAGCGCCGCACGCTTCTCAAGGTGGACCTGGAGGACGCGGTTGAGGCCGACCGCATCTTCGAGACGCTGATGGGCGATGAAGTAGAGCCCCGTCGGAAGTTCATCGAAGCCAACGCTAAGTTCGTGAGAAACCTGGACATCTAGGGATTAGGGATTAGGGATTAGGGATTAGGGATTGCGGATTGGGGAATCGGGAACCGGAACGCGGGGCTACCTGTGACCTGTGACCTGTGACCTGTGACGTGTGACCTGGGACCTGTTATCTGTCCGTAAGTCGTTCAGTGCCCGCGATGCTCACGCGGTGTGATACCAGGGGCAGCGGTGGTTCGGCTTCGTCAGCAATCTGAATCGCCTGCGTGAGCGCCGTACGGCCCGCGTCTACTCCGGTGCTGTCCTGTGCGAAGATCGTGGCGAGCGGCTCCCCTTGCTCGACCCAGTCGCCCGGCTTGGCCGTTATCACAAACCCCACAGACGGATCTATCGAGTCTTGCATTCGGGTGCGCCCGCCGCCCAGTTCTAGCACCCCACGGCCGATGGCACGAGGATCGACGGCTGACACGAAACCACGGTGGGTTGACACGAAAATCTCACAAGCCTCGGCTTGGGGGAGGATCGAAGGATCTTCCACTACCGCTTTGTTACCGCCCTGAGCTTCGATTACCCGCGCAAACAGGGCGGCTGCCTTCCCGGACGTGAGCGCTCCCTCCATCTGGCGTAAGGCTTCGGCATGCGATGTTACCACACCGGCCAGAAGAAGCATCTCCCCACCGAGGGCGAACGTCACTTCCATGAGATCTGCGGGGCCCTCCCCATGAAGTGCATGTATCGCTTCTTCGGTCTCGAGAGCATTGCCGCAGGCACGCCCAAGCGGCCGGTCCATTGCCGTGATTAGTGCGACGGTGGGGCAGTCGTGGGCGGCTCCAAGTGCGATCATGGTACTGGCTAACTCAATGCTGCGATCGAGGTCGGACACGAAGGCACCGCGACCACATTTCACGTCCAGGACCAATCCGGTGAGACCTTCAGCCAGCTTCTTGCTCATGATGCTTGCCGCCATGAGGGGTATAGATTCGACCGTCGCTGTTGTATCGCGCAGCGCGTACATCTTCATGTCGGCCGGGGCGATTTCCAGACTCTGGCCCACGAGAGCACAGCCAAGACTTGCCACCTGCGCCGTCGTCTCCGCCAGAGTGAGGTCAGTGCGAAACCCCGGGATAGACTCCAGCTTGTCGAGCGTTCCGCCGGTGTGAGCCAGCCCGCGACCGGACATCATTGGCACGGCAACGCCTAGGGAAGCAATCAGCGGCGCGAGCACGATGGATACCTTGTCGCCCACTCCACCTGTGGAATGCTTGTCGACGCGAGGCTTTGCGAGCGTGGAGAAATCCAGCTTCTGCCCGGTGGCGAGCATGGCTTCGGTAAGAGAGCTGGTCTCCTCCGAGTCGAGCCCGCGAAGGTATACGGCCATGAGGAAGGCCGCCATTTGATAGTCCAGAATCTGTCCGGCGGCATACGCGCGAACGAGAGTGTGCCACTCTGCCGCTTCGATGCGCCCCCCGTCCCGTTTTCGCTCGATGAGCCGATAGGCGAGCATTGACCGCTCTCTGGGGTATTCCTACTTTGCGGCAAGATCCCGGTACCACCAATCTTGCCAACGGCTATATCCACCCCAATTTCGGAATTTTCTTGCGCATCCGCCACCTTCTTCTAGCAGCATCGCTCCTGACAGCCGCGCGCGCTGCAAGCGCTCAGTCCGTTGCCGAGCATATCGCGCTCGGTGATCGCGCTCATGCGAGCTTGAATGCGTCGGACGCACTCGGCCACTACGAAGCCGCCATCGAAGCCGATCCGAACAATTACGAGGCTCTATGGAAAGGATCGCGCGACGCGCTGGACATCGCGGAGTTCGAGGCGAGCGCAGACAAGCGAAACCGGTTGTTCAGGAATGGCGAGCTGTACGCCAGACGAGCTCTGGCCGTGAAGGAGGACGACGCAGAGGCACATTTCTGCCTGGCGCGAGCTCTGGGCAAGGTTGCGTTGACGCTTGGCAGCAGAGAGCGCGTCAAGTACGCGAAGGAAGTCCGATCACATGCCCTCGAGGCCCTCAGGCACGATCCCAATCATCCGGGTGCACTGCACGTCATGGGCCGCTGGCACGCCGAAGTGATGCGCCTGAACAGCGTCGCTCGATTCTTTGCGAAGAACTTTCTCGGAGGTGACATCTTCAACTCCGCCAGTTGGAAAGAAGCGGTCGTTTACATGGAGAGATCGGTTGAGGTAGATCCGGACCGTCTCACACATCACCTCGATCTCGGCGACATCTACGCTGATATCGATCAGATCGCGAAGGCACGAGCTCTGTGGGAGTTCGTGCTGAACGCTCGAGTGAGCGACTTCAACGACCCGAATTTCAAGCGCCAGGCAGCCGACAGGTTGAAGCGATCCGCTAGCCGCGCTTCCCTCTAGAGAAGGCCGAGTTTCCTCTTCTTTCTATCGAGCGCATCTTCGGCTGCCCATCGGCCCCTGAGAACACCGCGGCCGACAGCCTTCCGTCCCTGGCGCTTTCGAAAGCGGAGTTCGTCCCGTAGATCCTCAAAGCGGCCGCTGACTCTTTCGCTAATGAGGTCGCGAACCGCCTCGCCGCTCATCGGGGCAAACAGAAGTGCCGCCCCGGCACCAACGGCCACGCCGATAATCAGTCCGGCCCCGAACAACCCCAGCTGGGCCCAATCGACCTGTTCATCGCGCCGAAACCCTAGCGTTCCTTTGCCACTGAAGCCGTTGCCGCCGTGAATGCTGTTGGTTCCGGTCGTTCGGCCCTTCACCGCGTCTCGCGCCGCGGCCGATGGTCGCCTGGACTGCGTGTAATGAGCCATCATCCGTTTCTCCGTGCTGCTGGTAAGAAAATTGCTCCCATTGGACGCTGTACCGTATGCGCAACTCATCCTGGGGTACTGGCGCACCAGTCTGGTGCCTATCGAGCCACGCCAGTTCCACTGCAGGGTTCGCGCCGGTGAAGTATTACCGGCCCGGATGACCGCTGGCTACCCGGACCGAGGAAAGCATGAGCGAGAATGGTAAGACTGTACTGCTCGTCGAGGATAACGAGGACAATAGAATCGTTTATTCCACGATCCTGGAGCATTTCGGCTATACCGTAACCGAGGCTCTCAACGGCGAAGAAGGAATCGCCAAGGCAAGATCGGAACAACCCGATCTGATCTTGATGGACATTTCAATTCCGATCATCGACGGTTGGGAAGCGACGCAAGTGTTGAAGCGCGACCCCGAAACGCGCCACATTCCAATCGTCGCGTTAACAGCCCACGCACTCTCGTCCGATCGGGAGAAGGCGATGGAGGTCGGGTGCGACAGCTATCTGGCCAAGCCATGTGAGCCACGAGCGGTGGTCGGCGAGGTGGAAAAGTTTCTCGGTAAGGGTAATGGCCGGTGAACCCGTGGCACGTCGCCCGACGCGAATTCTCATCGTGGACGACCATGAGGACAACGTCGAGATTCTGCGAGCCCGGCTGGAAGCCAGCGGTTTCGAGACTGTAGCAGCGAACAACGGACTGGAAGCAATCGAAAAAGTCCGCTCCACGGTGCCGGACGTGATGCTGCTGGATGTGATGATGCCCGGCATAGATGGGCACGAAGTCGCACGTCGCATCCGGGCAGATCCGGCATTGCCGTTCATGCCTATAATCATGCAGACAGCGCTGGAATCCACCGAAGCAGTAGTTGAGGGGCTCGACGCCGGTGCTGACGATTACATAACCAAGCCGATCAACTTCATGGAGCTCGAGGCCCGTGTGCGGTCGATGTTGCGCATCAAGGAATTGCACGATGCGGTGACGGCGGCCAACGCCGAGCTCAACCGCATGGCAATCACAGACGGCCTTACGGGGCTGTGCAATCGCCGTCACCTGGAAGAGCGCCTGCGTGAGATGGTAGAGCATTCGCAGCGGCTGCACGATCCGCTCTCCTGCCTCATGTGCGACCTGGATCACTTCAAGATCGTAAACGACACTTACGGCCATCAAGCCGGCGATGAGGTACTGAAGCAGCTGGCGAAGATCCTGAAAGGATGCGCTCGCGAGGTGGACAGGGTAGGCCGGTACGGAGGCGAGGAATTCATGATTCTTCTGCCAGGCACCGTTATGGACGCGGGGGTGACCTTCGCGGAGCGCATGCGTCAGGAAGTAGAGTCACACACCTTCACCTTTGAGGGCGGCACACTGCGGCGGACCATCAGCTGCGGAGTCTCGGGTTGGCCTCATCCTCGCATCAGGCACCGCGAGGCCCTGGTAAAGGCTGCGGACGATGCTCTCTACGTGGCAAAAGAGAGAGGGCGCAATCGAGTGGTTCGTTTCGACGGCGCCGAATTCAACTCGCACATCCGGGATTCAGATGACAAGCACGCAGACGCGGCAGTTGGCGGAGGAGGGGCCCAGTTACGAGCCTGACGTCTCGGCGCTGACCGAGCGCGTCGCAGAGCTCGAGCGTGAGCGCGACCATCTGATCACGGTAGTTGACATCCTGCAGGAGATCTCCGCCTCACCGCAATTCGTCGACGTTCTTCAAGCCATAGCCCGGAAGCTGGGTCGCACGTTCGGCCTCAACCGCTGTTCGATCTTTCTCGCGGGCGACACCCACGACGTTCGCCTGATCGCGTCCTACGACGATCCGTCCGTGCGCAATCTCATCGTTGATCTCAACCGTTACCCGGAGCTTCAGCGCGCCTTTTCGTCCGGCGAGACGGTTTTCATCCCCGACGCATGCTCGGATCCGATGCTCGAGAGCGTGCAGCACACGCTTGCCACGCAGCAGGTTCGTTCTATTGTGGTGGTCCCCATCCGATGGAGAGGCACCACGATCGGAGCGATCTTTCTCCGTACCGAGAGGAACGCTCCACCCTTTACCGACCGAGACATCCAGCTATGCCAGGTGGTGGCTTCCCTCACGGCCAACGCACTTCGAAACGCGCACCGCTTTGAATCGCTGCTACGCGAGCACGGCAACGCCAAGCAGGCTGCCGAGAGGGCGGAGCTTCAGCGGATCGCTCTGGTGGCATTCCTGCGAAGACTTCTCGAACGTTATACCAACTCCGAGGATCATATGTGGGCTGAGACCCTCCTCGCGAAGTCGGCGGACGATGAGTTGGAACGGCTGGTGTCCGTGGCAATGGAAGTCGTGCGAGAAGAGTCGAGGGAACATCGGGTGTAGGGTGTGGGGTGTGGGGTGTGGCGGCCGGCATGCGGGATCACCCTACACCCTACACCCGACACCCTACACCCGCTCTTTGCAGTTCTTATCTTCATCGCATGTCCGAATTGTCAGCGGAGCTGGCGGCGCGAATCGACGAGCTTCGCCGCCAGATCGAGCAAGCCAATCATGAGTATTACGTGCTGGACCGGCCGGAGCTTTCTGATGCGGAATATGACCGCCTGTTCAGGGAACTCTCCGATCTGGAGCGTGCGCATCCGGAGCTGAGAACTCCGGATTCTCCCACTCAGCGCGTCGGAGCAGCGCCGCAGACCCAGCTAGCCAAGCACGACCACATCCTGCCAATGCTGTCGCTGGCGAACGCATTCAACGACGACGAGTTGCGTGAGTGGGAACTGCGGCTCGCACGTTTGATTGGCCAGGATGACAGGAGAGCGTTCACGGCGGAGCTCAAGATCGACGGCGCGGCCGTTAGCCTTACTTACGAGAACGGTTTCCTGAAGACCGGTGCCACGCGCGGAAACGGATCGACCGGGGAGAACGTTACGCCAAACCTCCGCACTGTGCGCGATATTCCCCTTCGCCTCGAAGATCCTAACCCGCCGCCGTTGGTCGAGGTTCGCGGCGAGGTCTATATCCCGTTCGACCGCTTCGAGAGGCTGAACGAAGCACGCGTGCGCGCGGGGGACCCGATTTTCGCCAATCCAAGAAACGCGGCAGCGGGTGCTTTGCGGCAGCTGGATCCGGCGGTTACCGCCGAGCGACAGCTGCGATTCTTCGGCTTTTCGGCGGCGGCCCCGGACGGTGTCGGCCTTCCGTTCAAGAGCCAGTGGGAGTTGCTGGATACGTTGGCGAGATGGGGAGTGCCCGTAGAGGAGCATCGCACCGTCTGCAGTGGCTTGGCGGGGGTAGCGGACTTCGCCAACAACGTCGAGAAAAGCGTGCGAGCAGGCCTCAACTTCGCGATCGATGGCGTGGTGGTGAAGGTCAACTCACTCGTTCTACAGGACGAGCTCGGCATTATCGGACGGCGCGAGCCGCGTTGGGCTATAGCCCGCAAGTTTGCGCCGGACATCGCCATAACCAGGCTGATCAGGATAGATGTCAACGTGGGCCGAACTGGATCGCTCAACCCTTACGCCATGCTCGAGCCGGTCGAGATCGGAGGCGCCACGGTGAAGCTCGCCACACTTCACAATGAGGAGCTCGTTCGCAAGAAGGACTTGCGGCAAGGCGATTGGGTGCAGGTCAAGCGAGCCGGAGAGGTCATTCCGCAGATCATAGGACCGGTTCCAGACCGACGAGACGGAAGCGAGAGGCAGTGGTTCATGCCCGCCACCTGCCCTCGCTGCGGCACACCAGTCGAGCGAGATGAGCAGGAAGTGGCCGTTTACTGCCCTAACGTTGCCTGTCCGGGACGCCGGCTCGAATCGCTGGTCCATTTCTCCTCGCGAGGGGCCATGGACGTCAGAGGGCTCTCGTATTCCCGGATTCAGCAGCTTGTCGATGCTGGACTGGTCACCGACGCCGCAGACTTGTTCAGTCTCACCAAGGAGGATTTGACTGGCCTGGACCGCTTCGCCGACAAGAGCGCGGAGAACCTGATTGCCGCCATCGAGGCCGCCAAGTCTCAACCTTTCTCGCGCCTGCTGAATGGCCTCGGAATTCGCCACGTGGGTAGCGGCGCGGCACGCCTGCTGGCCGGTCAATTCCGCACGCTCGAGGCACTTTCAAACGCAACACCCGAACAGATACTCGAGGTTCACGGAATCGGCGAAACAACCGCCCGCTCCTGCGCGGCCTTCTTCGCCGATCCCAGCACCAGGGAGCTAGTCTCCAAGCTCCGGAACGCCGGCGTCGACCCGGAAGAACCCCGAGTCCAACAGGCTGGAAGTAGCCTCGTGGGCCAGACGGTCGTCATTACTGGAACGCTACCCACTCTTTCCCGCGCGAAGGCCACCGAACTTATCGAGTCGAGCGGAGGGCGCGTTTCAGGATCGGTATCTAAGTTGACGAGCTTCGTGGTAATAGGAGAAGACGCTGGTACAAAGATGGAAAAAGCCAGAACACTCGGTATAGAAACGATCGACGAAGCGGAGCTGCTGCGCCGCCTTGGACGCCAACCTTAGAAAAACAGCCATGTCACACTCGTCCCTCAACCTGTCCGGGCACGATTTGGTAGCGCTGAGCAAACCAGCTCTCGCCACGCTTCGCTCGGCGTTGTTCCGTGAAGCCGCCGAGAGCGCCGCCGACTGTTTACGTGAGGCCGGTTACGCCGGCGGCGTGACCGTCTTCGAGTCTTTCACGCGCTGGCTGGCCGAACGCGGTGCGCCTGGGCCGCAAGGACTGGAGGTCGAGGAATTCGAGCGCTACGCGTCCGAGTATTTCGTGGACGCCGGCTGGGGTAGAATGACGTTAGGCGCCTTGCACGACGCGGTGATGACTGTGGATTCGGAGGACTGGGGTGAAGCAGACCCCCTGGCCGCCCTGGAACAACCGAGCTGTCATCTGACCACGGGAATGCTGGCCGACTTTTTCGGCCGCGTTTCCGAGACACCGCTGGCCGTCCTCGAGGTAGAGTGCCGCTCGGCAGGTGGAGAGCGTTGCCGGTTTCTCCTAGGCAATAGCGAAGTGATGACCTACTTGTACGACGAGCTCGAACAGGGCGGAACATACGATGAGGCTCTAGCGAGAGTCGAGTAGAGGCTACTGAAGCGCGCGCGTTGGATTCTATTCGCCGCGCTTCAGGATCTTCGCGTACTCCGGCTTGAGCACCAGTTCGCCGGCGATCAGGACTTCCCGATCCCAGGGAAGAATGATTGTGCTCTCTGTTTCGAGCCCGGCAAAATCCGGTGCGTACGTCCCCGTGCGAAACCCGACAGCGGTGCGGACGTCATCCGCGCCCGCGTTCACGATTGCAGCCACTGCCAGACGCATGGTAGCGCCTGAATCGCAGGTCTCATCCACGAGCAGGACACGTTGGTTGCGTACTTCCGCGGGCGCCGCGCCCATAATAGAAGGTGATTCGCGAGCAGAGGCGGACGCATAGCGCCGGCTTACGAGGATAGAGTGAAAATCGCGCTGGAGAATGGAGGCGATGGTAGCGCCGGGAATCACGCCTGCTGTGGCTATTCCGACAACCACCTGCGGGTCGTATGCGCGCGCGACTTTGAGGGCGAGGGCACGCGAGAGCTCGCCGAACAGCGGCCAGTCGACCTCGAGAACGCCGCGTGAATGGTCGGGCGTCTGTCGGAGTGGAGTCAATATTTCCTTCCTCAGTCGTGCAATTTGGATCCAGCTTCCGGCCCGCTCGTCGCGGTCAACCCTGACTCTTGCAAGGTATCAAACTGAATGCCGCGACGACAGCGCCGTTGCCCCAA
This sequence comes from Gemmatimonadaceae bacterium, assembly GCA_046261975.1. Lineage (GTDB taxonomy): Bacteria > Gemmatimonadota > Gemmatimonadetes > Gemmatimonadales > Gemmatimonadaceae > JBHENQ01. Next base: position 22,526 of record JBHENQ010000192.1, read on the forward strand.
GCCGCAACAGGCGGTAATATGGCGCACGGCAGGCGCACACATCGCGTCGGCACTCCTTTCCCAATTTCTAGCTCATGTCCTGGTGGAGCCGCCTTACGGGCGAGAATCCCAAGAACAAGCATAAACCCCAGCGGCCAGACTATCTGACCGAGGCTCTTGCGCTCGAGCGACAGGGGGATTACGACGCCGCTCTCACCTCATATCGCCTCGCGCTGCGCGACAAGCCTAACGACCCGCGCATCATCCAGAACATGGCCATAGCATTCTCCAGGACGGGGCGCCTGGACGAGGCAATCCGATCCTACCGGCGAGCGTTGAATCTGGATCCCAATCTGTCGGGCGCGCATTACGGTCTCGCATTTCTGCTGATCCGGCGCGGTGATGCCGCCAGCGCGCAGGCGCATCTGAATGCGTTTCTCGCCAACCCCCCAAAGAGTGCCGACGCGGAGCGCTGGGTGAAGCACGCTCAGCAAACGCTAGCTGAACTCGGGACCGGAGACGCCGCGGGAGCGCTACCTACCCCTGAATAGCCTGTGGGCCAGGTCTTAGCCATCGTCAGCCACAAGGGTGGCGTTGGCAAGACAACTACGGCGGTGAATCTGGCCGCAGCCTTTGCTCGCCGCGGCCTGAAAACCCTTCTGGTAGATGTCGATCCGCAGGGCGCCGTGCGCTACGGCGTCGGCCTCAGAAAGGGCGCTACGCCGCACGGCTTGTCCGACTATCTTCTCGGCGGGCGCGCGCTTCAGGACGTAATCCTCCCGACCGCGCTGCCATGGCTGAGGGTGATCCTTGCCGGTTCGGTGAGCGGCCAGACTGACCAGCAAACGTACGTTCGCATGGTTGAAGAGACGACCCTGCTGGCTGACTTGCTAGATGGTGGGCGCGAGCGCTGCGACGTTGTGATCGTGGATACTCCCCCAGGGCTCGGGCCCATAGTGCACCGAGTTCTGGAGGGATGCCAGCATGTAGTCGTGCCCATACAGTGCGAGCCGCTGGCCATGCAGACGGCGCCGCAGATCCTGCGAGGGCTCCAGTCGATCGTCAAGGTCAACCAGTCCATCACGCTGGATGGCATCCTCATTACGATGTACGACGAGAATAGCGCAACGTCTGCGCGTGTGGCGAAGTACGTTCGCACGAACCTTCCCTTAACCATGGTGTTTCAGACAATGATTCCGCGTAGCATAGCGGCCGCAGATTCCTTTGCGGCTGGCCTGCCCGTCGTGTTGCGGGCGCCAACCGATCCGGCATCCATCGCTTACAGCCGTCTGGCGACGCTGCTCGCCGAGAGCTATCAATAGCGAGTGATGCATTCCGATATTCGGCGGCTGGCTATGAACGTTGGAGCGTGTCTCGCGGCGGCGCTCGCCGGCCCTGTAGCGTGCACGGAAGTAGGAACGGATCCGGCTGCCGTGGTGGCCTTGGAGCTGGATCCGCCAGTGGTTCCCGCGATCGTGGCCGGCGACTCTCTTCGCGACTCAACTGGCAAAGCCGTTGCCCTCTCAGCACGCGCGTTCAACGCCAGCAACACGGTAATCCCCGGCGCACGCATCACCTTTCTGGTAATCGGAGACACTTCCGTGGCCAGAGTGGATTCCACCTCCGGTCTCGTGGTCGGCCTCAAGCCGGGCGAGACAAGCGTGGTCGCAAGTGTGGGTTCCCTTCAGTCCGCGCGTGTCACAATTCGTGTCACTCTCCGCCCCGATAGCCTCGTTCCGCTCGACAGCCTTCGTGACACTCTGGACATCGTATTCGGACAGGACAACCTCAAGGCTCTTCGGGTCAGCCTGAGGTCAGACACGACGCCCGCGGTCACCACGGACAGTCTCTTGCCGGTCGCCAACTACGAAGTAAGGTTCGAGATAGTCGCGCCATCCGGGCTTCCGGTGGACGATACCACCAAGGTTCTTCTAGTGAACGATCTCAAGCGCCCTTCTCGTGTGGACACAACCGACGCTTCAGGCATCGCCAGCCGCCAGCTTCGTCTTTCACCCGCGGCTCTATCTTCAATACCTGACTCCGTTGTTGTTCGCGTTTCCGCTTTCCGGCCAGATCGAACCCCGGTTCCCGGTAGCCCCAGGCATTTTGTAATCACACTGAGAGCAGCGGCGCCGGGTTTCAATGCCAAATGGTGGCCGCAACGCCGATCCATGCGGAGCCTACGATGACTGGGACAGGGACAGGGACAGGGACAGGGACAGCGACCGCGACACCACGTCAGATGACGTTCAGCGCAGGCGGTCCGCGCCCAGAGGCCGGGACACTGAACAAGCTCTTCTTCAACTCGATCGAGAGGTTCAACAAGCCAAACGCTCTCCAGGTGAAAGTAGGAGGAAGCTACCAACCGATCTCACACCGCACTGTCGCCGATCGTGTTCGCCGTACCGCGCTCGGTCTCCGCGCACTTGGAGTGGCAAAGGGCGATCGCGTGGCAATCCTTTCGGAGAATAGGCCGGAATGGGTGATAGCTGACTGGGCGTGTCTGACGAGCGGCGTTATCGATGTGCCCCTCTACCCCACACTACCGGCCGAGCAGATCGGGTACATACTGCGGGATTCTGGCGCGCTGGCAGCCTTCGTTTCGACGGAGCAGCAGGCGGCCAAGCTCGCACAAATCCGGAGCCAGGTTCCGGGACTCAAGACGGTGATCGGATTCGGGGCGTCCGCATGGCCCGGGGTTGACATGACCCTTGAGGCTATGGAGGCGCTCGGTGCCGCGGCGGAGTCGGAGTCCGCGATCGCGAGTTACAAGGCGGAGGCGCTCCAGGTGCAGCCGGACGACACGGCGACGATCATCTACACTTCCGGCACGACAGGCGAGCCAAAGGGCGCCATGCTCACTCACAACAACATCTACTCGAATGTGAGAGGGTGCTCGAAGATCCTTCCGTTCATGGAAACGGACACATCGCTGAGCTTTCTTCCGCTCTCACACATACTGCAGCGGATGGCCGACTATCTGATGCAGGGGACGGGCGTTTCGATAGCCTACGCCGAGTCGATAGATACGCTTATCGCGAATTTCGGAGAAGTAAAGCCAACCATCGTGTTCTCAGTTCCCCGCATTTACGAGAAGATATACGCTCGAGTGCTCGAGAACGCATTGTCGGGAAGCGCGATCAAAAGGCGGATCTTTTTCTGGGCCAAGGGTATCGGTGAGAAATGGGCGGAGATCAAGCTCTCCGGCCGCGAACCACAGGGTATGGTTGCGTTCAAGTACCGGATGGCGCACCGGCTGGTATTCTCGAAGCTGCAGCAACGGGTTGGCGGGAGGCTGCGATATTTCGTATCCGGCGGTGCGCCGCTGGCTCCGGAGATCAACAAGTTCTTCTTCGCAGCAGGACTCGTGATACTCGAGGGTTACGGGCTCACAGAGACTTCTCCGGTTATCGCGGTAAACACCCCCGACAACTTTCGGATTGGAACGGTGGGAAAGCTCATCGCGGGTGTCGAGGTCAAGATCGCCGCCGACGGTGAAATTCTTACGCGGAGCCCCTGCGTCATGAAGGGGTATTGGAATAAGCCGGAGGCTACTCGTGAGGCCATCGATTCCGAAGGTTGGTTTCACACGGGCGACATCGGCGTCCTGCAAGATGGGTTTCTCACGATCACCGACCGGAAAAAAGACATAATAGTCACGGCAGGCGGCAAGAACATCGCTCCTCAGCCGATCGAGAATCAGGTGAAGACCAACAAGTTCGTCAGCCAGGCTGTAATGTTAGGCGATCGCAGGAAGTATCCCGTGATGCTTGTGGTTCCCAATTTCGAGCAGCTCGAGAAGTGGGCAAGGGACGAAAAAATCCTGACGAGCGATCGGAAAGGTCTCCTTGCAGAACCCGCGGTTCAGGCCAAGATGAACAAGGAAGTGCTCGGGCAGCTGGGTAGCCTGGCCCACTTCGAGATGCCGAAGAAGGTGGGCCTCCTGGAGAATGACTTCACGATAGAGAGCGGTGAGCTCACTCCAACGCTCAAGGTTAAACGCCGGGTGATGGAAAAAAACCACAAGTCCTTGATCGACTCCCTTTATGCTGACTAGTGGCGCTGGCCACAAACTGAAACACAATGCTAGGCTTCAACTTGCGTGGCTCTCGTTCGTACGGCGCCAGATGCCCGCGTCATCACGCCGGGCACAGAGCGTGCATGCTGTCGAACTAACGGCGCTGCCGAGGAGGATAGTGTCATGCTAAGAAAGTTCGTTTTCGCCATCTGCGGACTGGCCTTGATGGCGTGTCAGTCCAGAAGGGCTCGTGTAGACCTCAGCGATACTGCGCCAGCGTACACGGAACCTCAAACGACCAGCGTCTTCGGAGACTGGGTACTCTCCGAATCTCCGAACGCCACCGCCTTCCGAGGTGCCCAGCTCGTAGCGATGAATCTGACTGCCACGACCTTCAGAATCACGATCCACTATCCCACTGAAGCGACGCCTCTGGTCATCTCCGGGGCGACCGGCCGCAGTTCCACCGGCGGTCTGCTGACGCTCACACCGGGCTCGATCTCGGATGCCGGACAGGGTGCTTCGGCCCGCAACGACTTTCATGTAGGCAGCCCGATAACCGTCTTGGCCAGCGCCGCCGGCAACACGCTCGTTTTCGCCGACCCGTACAAGACTACTCAGCCGAGCTCGATTTGGGCCAGGCGCGAAGCGGCAGCCGCAGCGGGCATCATCGACACTACGACCGGACGGCCTCCAGCAAAGAAACCGTAGCGCAGGCTGACGAAGCGACACTCAAGGCCGCGCTCGCGGGCCTAGGTACGCTGTCTGCGACTGATTGATGTGAGGGCTGCGGTCTCGGCGCGTGCGCCCACCCACAATTGGTCGTCGATGGCTAGCGTTAGCGTGCCCTGGGGAATCGCGATCTGAGCCGGCACTGCGAGGCGACCGCCAGGCCGGAGCGCGGCAACCGCGGAGTCTAGCCAGGACCGGGAACAGTGTTGATGGCTGGAATCAACGGCTATTCCCCGACAGGAGCCCACCCGGAGTGGAATCTCGTTTCCCGCCTTGGCTATTGAGACGCCAGCCCCGCTGAGCTCGGTTGTTGCCGGGTTAAAAAGGAGCACGTGAACTCCGCGCCGCAGCCCCACGAGCGACCGCGCAAGCGAGCTCCACCGGCCGCATAGCACCACGAACCCTCCTGGCTCATCCAGGTTAAGCAGGGCTGCCAGACGAAAGGCACCCTCGGCTTCGTTCGCGGCTCCGCAGCCATACGCGGATCCGCGGCCATACATAGTGGCTCCTGTACTATCTGCGTTCTCTCTTGCGGGTGGCACCGCGCCTCCTTCCCGAGCCGCAGAAAAGTCCGCTATCCCATCTGAAATCGGATATTCCGCCTTGCAGACGGGGCAGCCGAGCACACCCTGGACGATGTCACGCTCCTCAACGCGGTCGGCGGTGGCTACGAGCCAGGTTTTTTCGTGCTCGTTCACGCAGCGAAGCCACTCCACGAGCTCGATGAACATTGCCAGACTGGTTAGGCGGACGAAAGCCGAAGCTCGTCAACGTTTACCGATTCGGGCCTCGTGACGCACCACAGCACCGCGTCCGCGACCGCGCTCGGCCGGAGCATATCACGACGCGGCGTGAACCCTTCGCGGCCAGTCACATCAACCGCGTCCCATAGCGGCGTATCCGTGGGTCCGGGGGAAACCAGCGTCGCGCGCACGCCACTGCCGCGTAACTCGTGACGGATTACCTCGTGCAAGGCCCGTACGCCGTGCTTGGCCGCCGCATAAGCACCGTTCTCCGGGAACGTGGCCCGGTCTGCGACCGAACCGATCGTAACTATCTGACCGGCTCCGCGCGCAAGCATGGCGGGGAGAACCGCTTTCACGAAGGTGAACGGCGCCACAAGGTTTACCTGAATGGTTCCACCAAAACTTTGCCTCGACGTCGTCTCCACGGTTCCGAGCGCGAATCTGCCGGCGTTGTTGACGAGAATGTCGGCATCACCGAACATGTCCTGCACACTTTGCACGGCGCCGGCGACCTGATCGCTATCGGTAACGTCACACACAATCGCAACGGCCTTGCCCGGCCCTTCACTGTCGATGCGCCTCGCGCATTCTTCGAGGGTGTCGCGAGAGCGAGCCAGCATTGCGACGTGGGCGCCGGCGACGGCCAGCGCACTTGCTATCTCGAGGCCTATGCCACGTGACGCGCCGGTGACGATAGCGACCCGGCTCGCCAGCGGCAGGATCACCACGGAGCCGCGCCGTGGGCGTGAGCGAGATAGAGAAACTCTTCGCGTGTCTTGGCATCACTCCGGAAAGAGCCGCGTAGCGCCGACGTTATCGTCTTGGAGTTCTGCTTCTCCACGCCCCGCATCATCATGCACAGGTGATACGCTTCGATCACAACTCCGACTCCATGCGGGCGCAAGACGTGCTGGAGTGCCTGCGCAATTTCTTCCGTGAGACGTTCCTGGACCTGCAGGCGGCGAGCGAACACGTCCACCATTCTCGGAATCTTGGACAGTCCGACGATCCTGCCGTCGGGGATGTACGCCACGTGCGCCTTGCCAAAGAACGGCAGCATATGATGCTCGCAGAGCGAGTACAGGTCGATGTCCCGCACCATCACCATGTTTTCGTGGTGCTCTTCGAAAACGGCATTTCCTGAGGCTCGTTCCGCGTCCATGCCGTAACCGCGTGTGAGCCATTTCAGCGCGCTGGCCACGCGGCGAGGCGTGTTGCGAAGTCCCTCGCGGTGCGGGTCCTCACCGAGAAGCTCGAGCATTCTTGTCACCAGGGACTCGAACTCCGCATCGCGTGCGATCGTCCCCTCACCGTTTGGCGATTTTACCATTGCCATGCGCTTTGTCGCGGGCCGTCGCCCATCAGCTCGTTTGGAATTCGCCATCGCTTACCCAGGTTCAGGATTCACCCTACCGAAGTGCCCCGAGAGGATCCGCGTGATGCCAGGAGACATTCGCGAACGCCCGCCTTGAGACAGCGTGCCCACTAGCCTAACTTGTCGCCAAGCCGTCAGCCCCAATCTCCCACAACGATTCCAATCATTCCTTTCGAGCGCACGGCTCCTGAGTTAGCAGCCGCTTCCGCGTGAAAAGTAAGTTGCTGATCGCCGCCGCGGCAAACAGCGCGGCGACCGCATGGTCTGCGATATGGACGTTTCCGAGCATCTTGCTCAGCGCGTTCGTAATAGCATGGGCCGCGGAGGCAGCACAGTTCCTAGTTTCTCAGGGACTCGCGCTAGCGATTCTCGCATGGCTGCAGACGCTCCCGGAGTTCGCTGTCGAAGCGGTAATCGCGTGGCAGGCAGGAAAGGACCCAATCAGCTGTTTTGTCGCGGATCCTCCCAGTGGCTGCCACTCTCATCTCGCCATAGCCAATTATACCGGCGCGATAAGGCTGTTGGTCGGTCTGGGTTGGCCGATGATCTATTTCGTCGCAGCATTCTTTCGCGCGCGCCGAAAGGATCTGGAAGGGCGAGCTCTGAGTCCCATCATTCTGGATCCGGAGCACTCAGTGGAGGTGTTGGCTACGATTCCACCCGTGCTGTATTTCTTCATCGTCTGGGCGAAAGGCTCCCTCGGACTTCTCGACGCCGGCATTCTTCTCGCCATGTACGCTGGTTACCTGGCGATCCTCTGGCGCTTCCCACCCCATTCGGAGGAGGAGCTGGCTGACGCGCCTGCTGTTGCACGCTGGGCGTATACGAGACCAGGGCCGTGGCGCGGCGTGGCTATAACGGGCCTCTTTCTCGTGGGCGGATTCGCCATCTACTTCACCGCGCATCCATTCCTGAACTCCATGCTCGCCGTCGCGGCATCGCTGGGCATCAGCCAATTCGTCTTTGTCCAGTGGGTGGCGCCGTTTCTCAGTGAGTTTCCGGAGAAGGTATCCGCTTTTCAGTGGGCCAGCAGGGTTACCAAGGCGCCCATGGCGCTGGTCAATATGCTCTCGAGCAACGTCAACCAATGGACGGTTCTCGCGGCGATGATCCCGATCGTATTCTCTCTCTCCCGCGGCGAGGTTGCGGAGCTTCCCTTCGATGGAGTTCAGAGAATGGAAATACTGCTCACGATCTTGCAGAGCATTGTTGCGGTGCTGCTTCTGATCAACATGAAGTTCGAGTGGTGGAACGCGGGCCTCCTCTTTCTACTCTGGCTCGTTCAGTTTCTGGTGGCAGACTGGCGAGAGGAGCTGAGCGTTGCCTATTCGCTATGGGCAGTGGGGCTTATCCTGTCCTGGTTCTGGATACCACCGGCCGCGCCACAGGTATTCTGGAACCTCGTCAAACGCGACCGAGCCGCAATAGCACAACCCAACACAGTACGCTGAAAAGAACGAGCCCAGCCTCTCGGCTGAGCTCGCTCGGGAACGGAACGAAGAGGATTTTTGAAGCCCAATGGAATTGCTGAGGTTCTCACCACACCTTTCGCCGTCCCCGCACTGGGGCATGACGTCGGTACAGATTGTCGAACCATACCGCTGGACTTGTTGGCTCAAAAATTAGAGCTCTCCGCCCGTCGTTCTTGGTACCTACACGAACTTAGTGCCGGGTCGTCACACGGTCAACAAAAGAGGACCAATGGGAGACCGAGTAGACATCGGAATCGTCGCCGCGGTCGCAATGTTGGTGGTATGGGCTATTGGAGCGTTTGCATTTTCCGGACCGGGGTGGATTCACGGACTGCTAACGCTGGGAGTATTCCTGCTGATCTGGCGCATCGTGGTTCGAGGTACGCGCGCACCGCATCGCAAGGGCAAGGGAGCCCGCTAGAGCATCAGCACTACCGGCCGGCATTCCGCTCCGCTCGGCAACGAAAGCTGAAGCATGCCGTGGCGAACGACTCATATCTCCCAGTTGGACCAGACCACACCCTGACGAGCAGTATTTTCGGGGTAGCCCGCCACGGTCATTCGAAGGTCGGTCCAGCGCACGCGAGCCCCCAATGACATCAGCGCCTGGAAGGATGCCGGATAGTCTGTTTGCACCCGGAGCGCTACGCGCCGAGTTCCCGAACGTCTCGCGAGATCTGCAAGCGTTTGAAACATCGAACCAGCATCGGTCTCGTTCGCGAGTGCCAGCTTGAGAACCCGCAACTCCTCCCGCGAGCGGCCTTCCACCAGCGGTACAGTGTGACAGAGTGCAAATCCTCTGAGACGCCCGCGCTCCCGCCACAGCATAGTGTCGCCGAGGTCGAGTTCGTGCGTCAACGCTATCTCCCGGGTATAGTCGTACCCGGCCAACAGGGTCCCAAGGAGCGATTTACATTCCTCGAGTGCGTCGTCGCGATCCGCGGGACGCAGGCGACCGAAAAGCATCGCCGGACGATCGCCCGAGGCAGGATCCAGCGTTAATGTCATCGTAAGCCGGCCTGGCACAAAGCCAAGGGAGGCATAGAAGCCGATGTTGTCCATGGTGCGTGGCATCGTCTCGAGACCGATCGTGTTGGGTCTGTCGCTCCCCCCCCGCTGCAGGAGTTCGACGCCGGCACGCACGATCTCCTTCCCGATTCCGAGACCTTGACGGTCGGTCCGGACCGCCAGCGGGCCCATCCACCCTTCGGCGCCGGAACGATGAACCACATTGAAAGCCACGATGCTGTCCTTTTCGTCACGCCACAGCAGCGCGCCGTCGCCAGCATCTTCGATGGCGTAACGCCAGATGGCCGGGTTTAGACAGGGAACGCGCACGCCGACCAGACCATCTCGGCGGTACCGCTCGGAGAAGGCGTCGCTGAAAATGGTGTTGAGCTCGGGAATGTCCTCTACACGAGCAGGATATGGTCCGCTGATATGGTCGTTGCCGCGCCATGCCTTCGCGACCGCCATCATTGTAGCGTCCCAGCTTCCTCGAGCGGCTCGGCTATCACAGGTTCGTCCATCTCCCGCAGCTGTGGCAGCGCGTCTGGCGGCTGTTCCACGATGGAGCAGCCGCGCTCGTCATCATACCGCACTGAGATGACGTGATCGAGCCCTTCCCGCACCGAGTCCACGTGCGTGATGATGATCACCTGTTCGAATCTGTCCTCGAGATGGCGCAGCAATTGGATCACGTTCGCGCGCCTCAGATCGTCCAGCGAGCCGAAGATCTCGTCTAGAATCAGGAGCGAGAATGGTTGCCCCGCCCGCTCCGCTATCATCTGTGAGATGGCCAACCGCAGGACCAGATTTGTCAGATCCTCTTCGCCGCCGGAGATTACGGGCTTCGGGCCTCCATCCTCGAGGACTATGGTGTTGTATTGCTCATCAAGGTCGATCTCGCTGTAGCGGTTGTCGGTGAGTTCCGACAGAAACGCGCCCGCAAGCTCGGCTAGTTCCGGTCGGAGCTGGTGATTCAGGTCGGTGCGCAAGTCCGTGTATGCGCGGTCGGTTTCATCGTGAAGTCTTTTCCGGCGGTTGAGATCCGTAAGCGTTCTCTGCCGCTCACTCAGCTCGCGTTCCGCTGCTTCCGCCATCGCGCGAGCAGACTGGGCAGCATCCAGATCGCGCTCTGCCGCGACAGACGCGAGCTCGGCTGCGTGGACATCGCGTGATGCCTGCTCGTGCGACGCGCGCAGCACGGCGAACTCGGCCTCGGATACCTCAATGGCATCACGACGCGCCCAAAGCTCTGCGAGCTGCCGGCGCACGAGCCCCTGCTGCTGCGCAACGCGTTCCCGTTCGCGGCGCAACTGCGGCTCGCGCTCGATCTGCGTCCCGAGTCGGGTCGCACGCTCGCCCAACGGACTCAATCGGTCAAGCTCCAGACCTACGTCCTTGTGACGGGCGGCATCATAGCCAACCGCCATGGACTCAACCTCTCGGCCGATCAAGCCGCGACGTTCCTCCTTGCTGGCGATCTCCGCGGCGAAGTGCGCGAGATCCTGCAGAGCCGACTGAATCTTGAACAGCCGGCGCTCGTGGGCGCTGACCTCCTGCGCCAGGGCATCGCGGCGTTCATTAAGTATTCTGATGTCGTCCGGCATCTCGCCGAGCTGGTCGAGGCGCTGTTTGTAGAAGTTTCCGTCCACTCTGACAGTCTCGATCTGGCTGTCGAGCAGTTCCAGAACTTGCTGGAAGCTCTGTCCCAAAGGCCGCATGCAGGTGGGACAGTCGCCATCCTCACCTGCGGCAGCGAGGCGGTCGCGCTGCAGCCTCAGATCGGCATATTGAGCACGCAATGCATCTCGCTTGGTTTCTGCCTCTTGCCTGTCGCGTACCCATTCCGTGCGGCGGAGCTCGACCTGCCCGTCCACTTCTTCCAGCGCTTTCCTGACCGCGGCGAGCGCCAGAGTGACCTCTTCCTCGAGGCGAGGCGCGCTCTCCACGCGCGCGAAACGTTCGCGCGCGCGCTTGAGATCATCATCCAGCGCAGAAATTGTCTGCAGAAGCGCCTGCCGGCGTCCTTCGTCACGGGCCAGAGTCTCCAGGCGTTCGTACTCCGCTTCGAGCTCCATCAAGGGCAACAGTTCCTTCTGGAATCTCTCCAGTTCGGCCCGCGCCTGTGAGACCTCTGTCAGCTCACGCGCAAGCCGATCTAGGTCACGGCCAAGCGCTGTTTCCTCGCCCTCTGAGACTCGCAGTTCCGACAGTATCTCCTGCAATTGCTCGCGATCCCGTTGCACCGCCTCCCAGCGTGGCGCAATGGCCGCTAGCTCGAGCGACGCTTTGTTGCGCTGGATGAGAGCCTGGTTCGTCTTCGCATTTGCTGTAGCGACGCGCTCTCCCGACTCCGCAAGCCGGCGCAGCACGGTTTCCGGCTCGAGCATTCCCTGTCGGAGTCCAGTCGCCTGAGCAACGAGAGTGCTGCGACGGTCCCGAAGGATGGTCTGCGCATCCCGGAGCCGCTCGTAGCCGAGCACACGTGAGAGGAATTGCGCTCTTTCCGACGGTCCCATAGCAGCCATCACGCTGAGCTGCTTCTGGCCTGTAAAATAGGTGTTGAAGAACTCCTCGTGCGTCATCGCGAGGCGGCGCGCAACGACCTCGGTCACGCTGCGCGTTGAGTTCGCTATGGGCGCCACGCCGCCATCCAGGTACAACTCTGCACCGTTCACGCTCCGAACGATGCGATAGCGGTGGCCACCGAGATCGAAGTCGAGCTCGACCTTTACCGGCGCTCTAACCGGCGCGCGCCGAAATCGGATGGACTCTCGTGAACCCCGCGCGGCCACGTTTCCGTACATCGCCCAGGCTATCGCCTCCAGAATTGTGGTCTTTCCAGCTCCGTTGGGCCCAATGATGCCCGTGAGACCGGAATCGAACTCGATGCGGGTGTCCGCGTGCTGCCGGAAATTGACCAGTTGCAGACTGTTTAGGCGCACTACTCTCCGCCCATCGGCGCGGCCGCTGGCATCCCCACCGCGTCAGCCTCGTCCAGATAACGAAGACCCAATCGAACGAGATCGTCGCGCTCGATATCACTCTCGAGCGGGCGGCGTGAGAGATAGCTCTCCACCGTTTCCCTCAGGGTAGGACGCCTTCCCGGCGTGCTGCCGATCGAGTCGCGCAGGAGCTCGGGACGTCGAGTATCGAGGTGGAAGTTGAGAGCGCGGCCCTTGTATTCTCTGATCGCCTTGTGATTGAGGTCGCGGACGATGTGACGCGGGACGTCGCGAATCACGAGCCGTATTATCCTGTCGTCTATTCCTCCGTCGCATCCTTCGATACGCGAGCGGATCTCGGCGTCGACTTCAGGCGCGGAAAGTCCGCGTGCATGTATCGGCGCCAGGTCGA
>JBHENQ010000193.1:0-4611 GCA_046261975.1 Gemmatimonadaceae bacterium
CGGTGATGGGATAAACGATGCGCCTGCACTTGCACAGGCCGACGTCGGCATCGCCATCGGCACCGGCACCGATGTGGCTATGGAAGCGTCCGACATTACACTCATACGTGGCGACTTGCGCGGTGTGTCGACGGCGATCGCGCTCTCGCGAGCGACGATTCGCACAGTGAAGCAGAATCTCTTCTGGGCATTCATATACAACGTGCTCGGCATTCCGATCGCCGCGGGGGTGCTGTATCCGTTTACCGGGTGGCTTCTCTCGCCGGTCATCGCGAGCGCCGCGATGTCGTTCTCCAGCGTCTCGGTGGTGACGAACAGCCTGAGGCTGCGCCGCTTCAGACCGCCATCGCCGCAGGTATCCTAGAAGTGGACGCCATCGAGATCGTGGTCGCTGTAGTAGGCGTTGGCATGATGGCGTTCGTACTGTGGTATTTCTTCGGAGAGCGAGAGGCTACGGCCGCCGCCGTGACGGAAAGCGGCATGCAGGAAATCAAAGTCACCGTCAAGGGCGGGTATTCTCCAGACGTCATCGTCGTGAAGCAGGGCCTTCCGGTTAAGCTCGACTTCTACCGCGACGAGACTGCATCCTGCAGCGACCAGGTGATCTTCGGTGATTTCGGAATCGCCCGGGACCTCCCCGCGTTTCAGACTACGCCGATAGAATTCACTCCGGATAAGCCAGGTGAGTTCACATTTACGTGCGGCATGAACATGCTTCGCGGCAAGCTCATAGTGGAACCAAGCCGTTAACGTCTAAAACCCAAACAACATGCCTTCAACTCGTGTCATTTGTGCGGTCCCCTTTGCAGCATTGATACTTCTTGCCGCGACGACAGAGATCGCGCTTGCGCAGCCCGCTCGTAGCGCGAAGGACTCCGCCAACGTTGCACACGCGGTGCAACACTTCCATGAGGCGCTGGAGAAAGGGGACAGCACTGGAGCGCTAGCGCTTCTCGCTCCCAATGCCGTGATCCTCGAGAGTGGCGGCGTGGAGACACGGGACGAGTACCGTTCCCATCACCTACCGGGCGACATCGCCTTCGCCCGAGCCGTGAAGAGCGTACGAAGCCCGATGAACGTGACCGTTCGGGCCGATGTTGCCTGGGCAAGCTCGACCAGCACTACACAGGGCGAGTACCGTGGCAGGCCGATCAACTCGCTCGGCGCAGAGCTCGTGGTGCTGACGCGCTCACCGGAAGGATGGCGCATCAACGCCATCCACTGGTCGTCCCGGCAACGACGTCCCTGATACGCATACTCGCGTAATCCAAGCGCGCTTGAAGGAAGCGTGTATGCAGGCGACCCCTAGCCTGACTTAGACCACGGACTACTCCCTCAAGCCGGGCCAGATCTGCTGCAAGGTCATCCTGGGCTTGCGGCTTACGCGGATGGTGACATCCCGCTCTTCCTCCACAGCCCAGGGATGAGTGATGTCCGACACCGCGGTAACCGAAGCGAAGATCTCGCGTAAGTCACTCTCGTCTACATTGATGGTGATCAACACCTCACCCGGATTCTCGCCCGGGCCGAAGAACCAGTAGGTTCCCGCGTCGCTGACCGCGCCTGGCAGCCCATGTCGCGGTCCGTAGAAGTCTATCGCTCCTGCCTCACCGTAATTCGCCGCGAAGATGACGGCCCGCTGGCGTTCCGCGGCCGGAAGTCCGTGGTAGACTCGCGCGATCGCCGCAACCTGCTCCGGCCAACCCAGCATATCGGCATAATCCTGGGGAAGCTGCCCAATGGTCCCCCTGTTCGTGCGCAGCGCGGGTGTAACGCCGAGCGCAGTCGCGTACCGGGCCATCTTAGCTGGCGGCAGAATCGGCAGTCCAATCGGGAGGCCTACCAACGCGTACACAACGATTGCGATCGGCGTCGCCCAACGGAGCATCGGCGCGATGCGGCGTACGTTCAGGCCGGCGAGCACCACGCTACCCGCGGCGAACAGAGTCGGGTAAATCGGCCCGATGTAGTACGGCTTTCCGCGCATCCCGAGCACCAGAAGGAACGTCACCAGGCATGTCCAGCCCAGAGCGCGAAAACGGACGAGCCTATCGGCGCGCAGAAGCGCCAGTAGTCCAGCGAGCGCAAGGATAGCCGCCACCGGGTTCCAGAGTATCTGTTCACCGATGAAGCCTCCGATTGACACGTGCGACAGCTGCGATTCCCGCAGCTCGCTCGTGTAAGTGAGAACTGGAAAGCCGAGCCGGACCTGTCCGACGACGCTGGGACTCCCTATCACCATTGCGGCGAGGAATCCGAGCCACGGCCACCGCGTAGTCAGATCCCGCCGCAGCGAAGTGAGCAGAGTGGCCACGACGATGGCTGCCCCGAGCAGGAGGATGCTGAATTTGGTGAAGAGACCAAAACCGCACGCAGCGCCCACCCCCAACCACCAGCGTGGGTCGCGCGTCCGGCATAAAGTTGCCAGCGCAAGCAGCGCCAGCGTCCACCAGAGCTGATCGAATACCACTGGCTGAAAGAGCGCGGCCGCTCTGAGAAACAGTGGGTTCGCGAACACCGAGACGGCAGCCAGTACCTGGGCGAAGCGTCCGCCACCCAGCTCCCGCGCTATGAGAGCGGCGAGAACAACCAGCATCGCACCCGCGAGTGCGGGAAAGAACCGGATGGCAAACACCGAATCGCCAAGGATCGCGCGCTCCACATTGGCAAGCATCGCGATCAGCGGCGGAAAATCCATGCGCCAGAACTGCAGATGCGAGCCCATGGCGATGTAAAGGAATTCGTCGCGATGAATGCCGTACGGCGTGACGACATTCGTGGCGAAATGCGTAACCAGCTTCGCCGCGGCGATGGCTGCGACAACCCTGGTCGCGAGTCGCGGGCGATCGCTCTCTACAGGATCCAGAATCAAGCGGACTGCACGTGGCAGCTTGGCCCACGAACGTCTGCCGTCATGCCATCTAGTCTGAGTCCTCGGCCGGCCCGGGTGCAAGTGTCATGTAACGCCGGACGTGACAGATGTCGTTCCCTACTGTGACACGACTAGGTGGGAAGCCGTGAAGTGAGCCGGGGATCTTGTCTCCACACCGACCACACTTCACCGCAGAGAGGTAAGCCTATGGCAATGTCTCGCTTTTTCACGAGCGCGTTCCGTGTAGCATACGCAGCGCTCGGCACCGTTGTACTGGCGGCATGTGACAGCAATCCCGAGCCGACTTCCCCCGCCGCTCAGCCAGACTCATTTCTGGCTATGGAACAGCGTGCCGCAGTCTTTGGCTCAGACCCAGGGTTCTTCACGCCGCTGGCTGCGTCCGCGTCTTGCACGGTTAGCGGCGGCACGTTCGAGCAGATCGTTCTTCCAACCGGCTTCGTTTCAACGCTCATCGAGAGCGAGCCCGACTACCACGATCTGCCCGATATGAATACGCTGAACGAAACCGGCCCCGGCGCTGGCAGGTATCTCTATCGAACGCACGAGGTCGGGTCGAATGGATCGGCCACGGTCACCGACCTCGTCACGGGAAAAACAAAGATCCTGGCTCAGCGAGCGGATTGGGAGCGACTCGACGGAATAGCATGGACCAGATGGGGCACCATACTCGTAGCGGAAGAAGTGATTACCTCCGCGATCAAGGATCCGCTTCTCCCGGCCGCCGTGGGCGGCCACGTGTACGAGATCGACCCGGCCACAGGCTCGGCCACGCTTCGCGACGCCATCGGGTCGCGGTCGCACGAAGGCCTGCGCTTCGACACACGTGGAAACCTGTACGGCATCTCGGAAAAGAGTCCAGGTTACATCTTCAAGTTCACACCCGACAAGCGTGGTGATCTTTCCTCGGGCCAGCTCTATGCCCTTCAGATAGTCACCGACCTTGGCGACCGGACGGGATGGGCCACATGGCTGCCGCTCGATCGGAACAAGGTACGCCTCGATTCGGACGCTGAAGCCGCCGCAGCTGGCGCTACTGCCTACGCACGTCCTGAGGACGTCGAGACCAGTGTGAGCACTGGAAACGATGGCCGCGGCAACCGCATGCTATACGTAGCCATCACCAGCGAGCATCGCGTCCTTGCCATCGATCTCAATCCATCAGGCACACCCCAGCCGGAGCAGGTCAAGGTCACCGACTACGTTAAAGCCGGCGTCAACGCGCGGCCGACTTCGAGTCGCCCGACAATCTGGCGCTCGACAAGTGGGGTAACCTGTACATCACCGAAGATCCTGGTGGAAGCTTGCCGACCAAGACATTGGGTGACGACGTGTGGGTCGGAATCTTCGATCCGTCGAACATGGCGAGTGCTTCGAGCACCGAGCGATTCTTCACGATCACAGACTGCGACGCGGAGCCAAGCGGCATCTACTTCAGCCGCTCCGGCAACTCGCTCTTCGTCAACATCATGCATCGAGGCGGCGACGGACGCGACGCGACCTCCGCGATCCAGAAGATTTCGCCGAACTTCTTCCGCACCACAGCACCGATTAATTGAAGGTACTTGGCTGACATCAATGACGAAGGGTTATAGTAGAGTAGGGGCCAGGTGTTTGAGCCTGGTCCCCCTCGTCAAACCGGACGAGCGGATTTCCCGCATCCGGCTTTCCCAGCAGTTTCACCTGGCAGCTATCGCGGAGCGTCACGTGATCCTCAGATT
>JBHENQ010000194.1:0-3148 GCA_046261975.1 Gemmatimonadaceae bacterium
GGACAGAGTGGAAAGCGCGCCCGACGCACACACGACCGCGTTAAGTGGCATGTCGGGCGCCCAACTGGCCAAATCCGCAACGAAACCACGCACGCGGCCCATCAGGCCTACCCGAGTAGCCGTGTTCAATACCCGCTCGAGTACGTGCTCCGTCGTGTCCAAAGCCGTTACCGCACACCCGTTGGCTGCGAGGTAGAGTGCCGGCCCCTCCTCAATGGCCTCTGCTACGAGAACATGACCTTCGCCCGCGGTCGTCAACGTGCGTGCGAGGGCGCAATCGGGCCGAAGTCCCCAGCGCTCTGGCCTGCAGAACTCCTGTAGCGATTTCAACCTTCGGCGCCGCCACGTGGAAAAGGCAGGCACCCTCAACCGTGAAAGTATGATCCGGTCCACCTCGTGGCACATCAGGATCTCTGTGAGCGCGAGCTGCTGCTGCGCAGCGAGCGATCTGACGGCTTCGTCACCGATGCCCAGGAGCGCCGGCCGTGGTATGGACTCCTTGTAGTCCTCAATCTCCCGGTCTACAAACAACTCGTACTCATACCGTAGAGATCGGGGACGCTGGGTCATCTCAATTAGTGGGGGGGGGTGGCCGGGTGGGAAAAACAGACGGGTCCAAAGTAGGACATTTTTTTCCTGGCGCAACCCCCAATTCCACATTTCCACACAAAATCTCCACATTTTTCCCACATCAGTGTGAGTTCGGGCGGAATTTTGGCGCGGCTGTTCTGGAACCGCGGTATTCCTTCTGGATCATGGTTCTGGCATCACCGCGCATGGCGCTATCGATGGTCCTCTACTCGTATGTCGTGTGGAGGCAGGAAGGGCGGAGGGGGAGCCCTTAGCGCCGGGCTGAGCCTACGAGAGCGCTTCCAGTACTGCAGCCTTGAGGTACCCGCTCTCGGGAATGGTAAGAACCTCCGGATGATCCAGTGGTTGGCCCCGAAACTCCCGCAGTGCCACACGGCGCCCGCTATCAGCAGCGGCGCTCTCGAGCATCTGCAGGAAAGCCGCCTTGCCAACATGAAAGCTGCAGCTCGCGGTTAGCAGCATCCCGCCGGGCGACAGCAGCTTCATCGCGCGAAGATTGATCTCTTTGTAACCGCGCAGCGCTCCCGGCACGGTAGGCCGGGTCTTTGCGAATGCTGGTGGATCTAGGACTATCGTATCGTATCGTTTGCCGCTGCGTGCCTCTTCGCGCAAAAAATCGAAGGCGTTCGCTTCTCGGAAACGGATATTGGACAGGCTGTTCCGCTGAGCATTCTCCTTTGCGCGCCCGATGGCGGAAGCCGAAGACTCCACCACCGTGACCTCACTTGCGTGCCGAGCCATGTGCAGCGCGAATGAGCCGTGATAGCTGAAGCAGTCGAGGGCGCGTCCGCCCTTCCGCACAATGGAGCCTGCCAGCACTCGATTCTCGCGCTGGTCCAGGAATGCACCCGTCTTCTGTCCATCCCAGGGCGCGGCAAGGAAACGAATGCTGTGCTCCTCCACCTCGATTTCACGCGGCACGGCACCCCGAAGAATCGCTGTTGCCCGCGGCAGACCTTCTTTGGATCTGACAGGCGAGTCGTTCCTTCCGAGGATACCCTCAGGTTCCGTGACCGACTGAAGTGCATCCAGGATGCAGTCCGTAAAGCTTACCACGCCTGCGCTCAGGAGCTGAACGACCAGCCACCGATCGTAACGATCGCACACCAGCGAGGGGCAGCCATCTGCTTCGCCGTGCACGAGACGATACGCGTTTGTCACCCCCTGCAGACAGCCTCGGCGCTCGGCAGCCCGAGTAATGCGCCTCTTCCACCAGGCGCCGTCTATCGTAGCACCGGGTTCGCGATCCAGTAGGCGCAGTGAGATTTCTGACTCGGCACTCCAGAGCGCCCATCCTAACGAGCGTCCCGAGCGATCTTGGACCTGCACCGCGCCGGCCTTCGTGTCCGGAGTTTTCTCGACGTCGCTCCGGTAGATCCATGGATGGCCGGCGTCCCATCGTTTGGCCCCCCTTGCTGCCACCACCGCGAAATCGGACATTGCGAGAACCTAATACGCGACGTATGAATCTTGCGATGACTAGTCTCATGCAGAAACAGATAGTTGTGGCCGCTGGCGCTGGGGCAGGGGCAGCTGCAATGGTCATGTGGGCCCGGCGCAGTCGGCGCGAGAAACGTCTGGCTGAACGACTAGCCGCCGCCGCGCTTGAGTCCCTTCTCAATACAGTCGACGCAAACGACGCGGAAACGGGAGCGCACGTGCGGCGTGTCGCGGCCTTTTCGTGTGTTCTTTCGCAAGCGGCGGATCTTACCTATGGGGAGCAGAAAAGCGTCGAACGCGTGGCGCTTTTTCACGATATCGGCAAGATTCACGCTGCGCTCTTCGACATCGTTCACGAGCACGCCAAGCTCTCGCCCGAGGAGAGCCGTCTTGTTGCCACCCATCCGGTGCGTGGCGCTGACGTCCTGCGTCCACTCGCTGCGTTCTACCCCGATCTCGCTGAGGGTGTTCTGTCACACCACGAGCACTGGGACGGCTCCGGCTACCCACGAGGCTTGCGAGGTGCCAGGATACCGCTCAGCGCGCGAATCGTCGCAATCGCCGACACCTTCGATGTCATTACGTTCGGTCGCCCTTATCGGAGCCCCAGAACGTTTGCTCAGGCGGCAGAACAAATAGCACTCGGCGCGGGCACGCAGTTCGATCCTGTTCTCACCGACCTGTTCCTGTCGCCACCCATTTTCAAGGAGATCCGGCAGGCAGTTCGCGCGCACCAGGCTCTAAAACCTGAACGCGGATGCAGGCGAAAGAAAAGCGCGCCTCCTGACGTCCCCGATATCACCTTCCGATGGCGGAGCGAATCGCTCGCGCAGACGCCTCAGGGTCAGTCGCCCCGAATACCGCGCGAATAACTGCCACGCCGCTGGCACCAGCGGCAACAACCTGACCGGCATTGCTGGAGTCCACGCCGCCGATTGCGATGGCTGGTAAACCACATTCGCGCGCGAGCCGTGAGAATTCCGCGATGCCAATGTCCGGTCCTGCATCCGTCTTGGACGGCGTTCCGAACACAGGTCCGATTCCGGCGTAGTCGGCTCCTCTGGCCGCGATGGATTCCGCATCGGATCCCACCGAGGCTCCCACGATGAATCCGGCT
>JBHENQ010000195.1:0-10074 GCA_046261975.1 Gemmatimonadaceae bacterium
CACGGGTGCAGAAGATCCGTGAGTCCGTTTATGACGGGTACCGACGCATGCCGAGCGAGCTCCTCGATCTCCGAGTGGGCGAAGGTGCGGATCATGATGCCGTCCACGTAGCGCGACAACACGCGCGCCGTGTCGGCGATAGGCTCGCCGCGCCCCAGCTGGATGTCACGGGGTGAGAGAAAAAGCGCGTGCCCGCCGAGCTGGAAGGCACCTACCTCGAACGACACGCGCGTACGCGTGGAAGCCTTCATGAAAATCATCGCAAGCGTCTTGCCCGCGAGTGGTATGCGGTTGTAAGACCCGTTCCTCATACGCTCCGAGAGCGCGAAGAGGCTGTGAAGCTCTTCGCGCGAGAAATCCGGAATCGCGAGAAAGTGTCTTTGCGAAACAGAGGGACTGGTCGCTGCCGGGGTGGAGAGGGGGGCCGAAGAAGACATGGTAGGCATCAGAGAATGTAGCGGCGAAGGTCTTCGTCTTCGACGACCGCCTTGAGACGATCGCGCACCATTGTCGCATCGACAGTGATGGTTCCCTTGCCGCGGTCGGGAAGGTCGTAGAGCGTTTCCTCGAGCAACGTGGTCATCACGGTATGGAGACGCCGGGCGCCGATGTTTTCCATGCGATCGTTGACGACGGCCGCCAACCGCGCGACCTCTGCGATCCCGTCTGTAGTGAATTCGAGGCCGGCGCCTTCAGCCTCCACGAGCGCGGCGTACTGTTTGGTGAGCGCGTTCTCCGGCTCCGTCATAATCCGAACGAAGTCTGCCTCGGTGAGTGGTTTCAACTCCACGCGTATCGGGAAACGTCCCTGTAGCTCCGGAATGAGATCACTGGGCTTCGAGACGTGAAACGCTCCTGCGGCAACGAAGAGCACGTGATCGGTTTTCACCAGGCCATACTTCGTCTGCACGTTCGACCCTTCGACGATGGGCAGCAGATCGCGCTGAACGCCCTCACGGGATACATCCGGTCCACCGGTCTGAGAGCGCTCGCCCGCGATCTTGTCGATCTCGTCCAGGAAGATGATTCCCATCTTCTCAACCCGGTCCAGCGCGTCCGCGGTCACGTCCTCCATGTCAACCAGTTTTTCGAGCTCCTGCTCGAGCAGGATGCGACGAGCTTCCGAGACCTTGACCGTACGCTTCTTCTTCTTCTTCGGCATCATGTCCTGAAGCATCTCGGTAAAGTTCTCCATGCCTTCGGGCGCGCCCTGCGGAACGAGCATATCGAACATGGGCCCGCCGGACTGCGTGACCTCGACTTCCACTTCGCGCTCTTCCAACTGCCCATCGATGAGAAGCTGCTTGAGCTTCTCGCGGGTGCGGCGATGCCGCTCGCGCGCAAGATTGTCCTCGGAGGCCTCCTTGGAAACTTCACCGCTGGACGAGACGACGAAGAGCGCAGGTCCCGTGCTGCCCGGTATGGGTGTTACTCCGCCGCTTACGCCGCCCGCAGTCGCAGCCGCGGGCACCTGGCTGTCAGAAACAGGCTTTGCTTCCACCGGAATTGGCAGGAGGAGGTCCAGAAGGCGGTCGTCAACCCTCTCGTGCGCAAGATCCTCCACCTCAGACTCTCGCTCCGTGCGCACCATGTCGATAGCGCTTTCGACAAGGTCCCGAACCATCGACTCGACATCTCGGCCAACGTACCCTACCTCCGTGAACTTCGACGCCTCCACCTTGATGAACGGGGCGCCAGCGAGCTTGGCAAGTCGACGGGCGATCTCGGTCTTGCCCACACCAGTGGGGCCAATCAGGATGATGTTGTTTGGCGATATCTCTTCTCGTATGGAATCCGGCGCCTGCTGCCTGCGCCACCGGTTCCGCAGAGCTATGGCCACAGATTTTTTCGCGTCGTTCTGGCCGACGATATACCGATCGAGCTCGGCAACGATCTGACGGGGCGTGAGGTCAGCCAGGCGCGCGATTGCCTGCTTGGTGCGGTTGGATGGCATCAGCGATCAGCCCAGCTCCAGCACAGTGATATTCTTGTTCGTGTAGATGCAGATGTCGCCGGCGATCTCGAGTCCCTTTCGCGCGATCTCAGCCGCGCCGAGGTCGGAGTACGCCATCATGGCGCGGGCGGCTGCAAGAGCGAACGATCCGCCGGAACCAATCGCGAGAAGGCCGTCGTCGGGCTCGATGATCTCACCTGTGCCCGAAAGGACGAAACCGTGATGCCGGTCCATGACTACCAGCAGAGCCTCGAGGCGCCTGAGAACGCGGTCGCTCCGCCATTCCTTTGCAAGCTCCACCGCGGCACGAGGCAGATTCTCGGGAAATCGCTCGAGCTTCTCCTCGAACTTCTCGAAGAGAGTGAAGGCATCTGCGGCGGCACCGGCGAAACCGGCGAGAACTTTGCCTCCCCGCAGCGATCTGACCTTCTGCGCGTTGGACTTCATAACCGTGTCGCCAACGCTGACTTGTCCGTCTCCCCCAATGGCAACCTTGCCGTCGCGGCGCACGCCGAGGATAGTGGTGGAGCGGACTCTTTCCATCGCGGGTGTTGTCTCGGGTGTCGGGTGTCGGGTGTCGGGTGTCGGGAGTCGGGTGCGGGGTGCTATTCGACTCCCGACTCCCGACTCCCGCGCCTTTTGTAAAGATAGCTCCGTTCGATAAGGCTCGCTGGCCGCTACCTTAGACGGAAACGCGCCTTCGGCTCTGGCGGCGTTCGCTGGGTGGTGTCTTCGGCGCGCCGCTTGAATACACGTCCGACAACCGGCCCAAAGAGGAGACCACGAAGGTACTTCCAGTTGAGCACCACGCCCGCTGCGACTAGAACCACAGCGACAACAACCGACAGAGTAGTATAGCGCCACTCGTCTCCGCCTATGAACGCCGCGGCCACGCACAGAATTCCGAGTCCCAAGATTGCCGCGCCCGCGCGGTTACGTTGCGGACGCTCCCGCCTGCGCCGCTCCTTTCCCGCGAAGGCGCTGTCAGGTAGGACTGCGTCCGCCAGGAGAAGCAGTCCCATCACTCCGACTGCTAGCCCAATGATCAGCGGAACCAATTCGAGGCGCATGTTGTCGGGAGTCGGGAGTCAGGAGTCGGGAGTCAGGAGTCGGGAGTCGGGAATCCGGAGTCGGGAGTCGGGAGTCGGGAGTCGGGAAGACCCTCGACCCTGAACCCTGAACCCTGAACCCTGGATCAATATATCCACTCGTTCACTTACGCAATTACCGTTCGCGGTCACGCACGGGGATGAGCCTTCTGGTAGACCTGCTTCAGGCGCTCCACACTGGTGTGGGTGTATATCTGGGTTGTGGAGATCGAGGCGTGACCGAGCAATTCCTGCACGGCACGGAGGTCGGCTCCGGCGTCGAGCATGTGGGTGGCGAACGTGTGGCGGAGGGAATGCACTGATAGGCCACGGTCCTCATCAATCTCGTGCAGGAATCTGCCGACCACACTCTGCACCATGCGCACGCTGAGGCGCTTTCCACTGGCCGCCAGGAAAAAGGCCGATCGGTCTGCCGATCTTGCAAGGGCGCGCAGGAGCTCATCGCGTTTGGATTCATAGTTGCGAAGGGCGAGCTGCGCATGATCACCGATAGGGATGATGCGTTCCTTGCGGCCCTTTCCTCGCACCTTCACCTGTTGCGACACGAGATCCAGATCGGAAGGATTCACGCCCACGAGCTCCGATAGTCGCATGCCCGTGGAATAAAAAAGCTCGAGGATGGCCAGATTTCTCACGTCGCCGAACCTGCCGCCCCATGCTTTCACTTCAGCCATCTCGAAGACGAGCCCGATCTGGGCCCGGTCCAGATATGCCGGAAGATATTCATCCGTAGCCGGGCTGGCGACAGTCCTGGCGGGGTTCGCCAGCACCTGCTCGTTTCGGTGAAGATAGCGGTAAAAGCTGCGCACCGCCGACAGCGCTCGGGCGATCGAGCGCTTTCCCAGCCCGTTTCGAGTGAGGTGGCCCAGGAAACCGCGGATCGCGAGGCGGTCGATCCCGCCCCAGGTCCAACCTTCCAGCCCATAGTAGCCGTTCAGGAACTTCACGAACGCGTCCAGATCCCGGCGGTAAGCCGTGACAGTATTCGGTGAATCGTTGCGCTCCTTCTCCATGTGGAGGAGGAAGTCTTGAACCTCGACGGGTGTCGGGTGTGGGGTGTCGGGTGTCGGGGTCATATTACAGTTGCGGCGCTGGCAATCTGGTTCTTCCACGATTCCATGTCGGCAAGCGCGCGTTCCGCTATCATTTCGCGCTTGCGCCGCTTGTCGCGAATGGCTTGCGGCAGATCGTCCACGAGACCGAAGTTCGCGTTCATGGGTTGAAAGTGCTTGGGCTCGGCCTCGCGCAGGTAGCGATAGAGCGCGCCGAGCATCGTTGTCGGCGGCGGGAGCAACGGCTCAGCTCCGTGAAGGGCGCGCTCCATGTTGATACCAGAGATGAGGCCGGTGGCGCTACTCTCGGTGTAGCCCTCCACTCCAGTGATCTGGCCGGCGAAAAGTATCAGCGGATCGTCGCGCAGGGCCAGCTGCGGGGAGAGAGCAGCCGGCGAATTGATGTAGGAATTTCGATGGATTGAGCCGTAGCGGAGGAACTCCGCTTCCGTCAGGCCGGGAATCATGCGGAACACGCGCTGCTGTTCTGGAATGCGCAAGCGAGTCTGAAAGCCAACAAGATTCCACATTCGTCCGGCGCGATCTTCTTGCCGGAGCTGCGCCACTGCATGGTTCCGGCGATTGCTGCGTGGATCCTGGAGACCGACGGGCTTCATGGGGCCGAAGCGAAGGGTGTCGCGGCCGCGCTGTGCCATCGCCTCAATGGGCATGCAGCCCTCGAAGTAAGGCACCTCGTCGAACTCGTGGCCATGATACTGGTCAGCGACGACGAGCGCGTCGATGAACGCTTCGTACTCGTCGCGAGTGAAGGGACAATTGATATATGCACCACCGCCCCCATCACCGTCCGGCACGGCAGCCATCGTCTCCTTGCCGTAGCGCGAAGCGCGGAAGACGCGCGCATCGTCGATTGAGTCGCGCGCTATCACGGGCGCGATGGCGTCGTAGAACGCCAGCGATTCGACGCCAAGTCGCGCACGGATCGCCGAGGCGAGGGCGTCGGAGGTGAGTGGGCCCGTAGCAATGATGCCAGGTGATGGAAGGTCCGTGACTTCCTTACGCACAATCGAGATGCGGTCGTGATCGGCGAGCCGTTGATGAACGGCGGATGAGAAGATATCCCGGTCCACCGTAAGCGCAGACCCTCCGGGAATGCGTGCCTCGTCGGCGGCCTGGAGTATGAGCGAGCCCAGCAGGCGCATTTCAGCTTTGAGTAGACCGTGCGCGTTGGTGAGCTCTGTGCTCTTGAAGGTGTTGGAGCAGACCAGCTCTGCGAAGCGGTCCGTTTTGTGGGCGGGCGTGGGGCGCTCCGGCCGCATCTCGTGGATTGCCACGCTGACGCCGCGCTCGGCAAGCTGCCACGCGGCCTCGGAGCCGGCGAGCCCACCGCCAACGATGTCGATGGTCCGGGCAACACGCGATATGGCCACGAGACAAAGATAGCTATAGCTAGTAGCGTTTAGCGACGCTCCCGTTCAGCGTCCTAGCTGTTGTCCCATCTTTCTACACTAAGTTTGCCGTTCTGGCGCGGCGTTCGGGCCGAGCGAATCGGCACGTCCCTTACCCATTCACCTCCGGACTAAGCAACTGCTGGAAGGTGCTATCGGGATCCTCGGGACCGTCAGGCAATTTTGCGGTGAGAAACGCGCGCCGACGTAGTCAATGGGAAACGGCCGCGTCGCGCGCAAGTCAGGGCATGGTTACGCATGCCGGGTGTTCGACTCTGTACGGGCTCACCCACGTTGCCACCGGACTCTCGCGACGTGTCGTCCGCCGTCGCACCACGACCTACCTTGAGCGGAGGAACAGCAACTCGCCGAGAAGTGGATAGTGCCATCAATCTAGAGCGAACAAGACCCTCCTAGAGCGAACATGACCCTCGGACTGCGCGCCACTTGATCTGTTCGCTAGACACAAGGTTCTTATCGGGTTTTCGACGCGTGGACGGCAAGTCTCGGCAGTGGTTCGAATAGGTACCTCTTCAGCTCTTGAAGAATTGATAAGAATGCAGATTGCCGCAGGTTGCTGCGTCGAAGACCAGTGTAGTTCCTGAGTGCGCGCCTAAGTTGTCGGCTCGATGCAAATCCTGCCCGCGCCGCGATCTCGGGTAGGGAACGCTGACTGTATTGCAAGAGATGGCCGGCAACGAGCAGCCGGGCGCATGTCATGAGTGCCTTCGGAGCGGGCAGACTCGCCGCTCGAAATCGCTCGCTAAACGTTCTAACTGACACATGAAGGCCAGCAGCAATCTCTGCTACCGTATCTCCACGGAAGCTACAGTCCAACAGAGGCTGCACGATAGCAAAGGCATCGGGTGCGATGAGACGTCTCATTACTTCGGCCGCTATATGGGCCGAATCTTTCTGCTGCACCTTGGCGACTGTCGAGCGCAGTACATGATTGATGTCGTCCGTTCCGTGAAATACGCATGCCGTAGCCCCTGCACTGAAGGCGTCCGTGAGATCGCTCGAGGACGATCGCGTGACACGCGCGCAAGCAACGATGATCGTTGACCCGAAGCGGTGGTGCAAAGTGTCGATAAGAGGGATTCTTGATCCACCGGATTTGTCTCTGATCTCTACAACGACGACACTTGAGTTGTGCCCTTCTACGGCCTCAGCGAGATCGTCCACGTCAGGGGAGATGTGGACTAGCGTCAGGTCGGCGAGCGTTCTCAGTATCGTTGCTCTCAAGGAGCTTTCCGAAACGAGCACGGCGACTACCATAAACCCTGCCAGTCTACATAAGGAGGCCGTTTGCGGCTCGATCGTGAGATGTTCTTGCTAGCGGCAGGAAACGAGGATCGACGCAACCGTGGCTTCAGCTGGAACCAAATTCGTGACGCTAGACAGTTTAACTATCGTGATCGAGCCGAGGCCAGTCAAGCCCGGAGTGGGCGTTGGGCCTGACCCAACGGCCGGGAGTGCGGCGGCTACTTCGATCGAAAGATGATGGGCGGCCGATAATGGTCCCTCGCCGCCGAGATTGGCCCTTTCGCGGCTCGGGCGCTTTATTACCTTGGGCTGTCATGGGTAAACGATCGGGCCATCCTTCAAGGCGTCGGCACGTGCAATGGGCCCTAGGTCTTGTTGCAATTTTAGTGGGATCCGGCAGTCTTGCTCAGAGTCCCTTCCCCGCCACGGTAGACGTCGAGCTAGAGGTCGTAAGAACGTATGGAGTCCCAGCGTCTTTCGCCGTAACCGGGGCTGCCGTATCCGATTCTGGCCTCCTTCTCCTCTGGAGTCTCGACCATCCATACTTGCTACTGAGTCACAGAGGCGAGTTTTCGTATCTCGGTAAGAAGTTTCTTCTCCGTCCAATCGCGGCCGATTTCATCGGTGGAGACACCGCCATCGAGGTAGTAGACGGCGGCCGGAACGCCATACTGAAGTTCTCGCTCCACGGCGAGCTGCTCTCTGAAACGGATTTAGTGATTACCCATGAGTGGACGAGCGCGGCGAGAGGAACAGTTTCTTGGTTCGTGGGTGGGCACGGGGAGAATAGAAATTTTGAAGTCTACGCGGCCAAGCATTCCGGAGCGCCACTTCGCCTAGTTCATCCGAGGATGCGCAGGAAAACTGTGTCTGATGAAGGGGCGTCAGCATTCTTGGTTTCCGATGGTCCCAACGTGTTGATAACTCCGCTAAGAACAGATGCAGCCGCGTTTCTGATTGATTCGAGAGGCGATGTCCTGGCCCGCTTCCGGTCCCCGTTGCCAGATTTCATTCGTGATCGCGGCCAGCCCACGTTACCACATTGGGTAAATCTGCCTATTGTTCCCCTTGGAAAAGAGTTTGTTCAGACCATCGCCGATATGCGTAGTGATACGCGACTGCTGATTCGTTATGCGCGAGATGGGCGACCATTAGCTGCCGTGAGGATTGATGTTCCGCTCGGATTCATAGCTGGCTCGCGACGGCGTAACGGTGTGCTTGCGGTCCGCAAGACGAACCGTATGGAGATCCTTGAATATCAATCGAAGTCAATCGAATCTCGCTAATGCAGGTCAGACGATGCGGCTAGCGCGTTCGGGGGATGCGGTACAGTCGGCTGATATCAATATCATGGCTCGTGACCGCGCTTCGTACTCTCAGAGGGGGGACAAGATAAGCAAGGCTCAGAAGTACTGCCTTGGTTCGGAAATTACGTTGATAGTAATCCACCACACCTGATTTGAGGAGCAACACATGAAGACAATACCCATAGCGATGCTCGCATTAGTGCTGTTGACGGCATCTGGCACCACCCACGTTGCATACGCCCAGCTATGCTACAAGTGCAACCTTTATCAGCAGTGCGAAGGAACGACCGGCCCCGGAACTCTTGAGTGTACGAGCGGTCCGGGCTATTGCATCCAGGGCGATACGCCTTGCCAGCTCAAGCATCTGACTGTCTCGACCGTAGGGCCCGACGGCTCCTTCCGAGCCACAGCTTCCGAAGCGATAAACAGTTTACCAGTCGCGCAACAGCTATACTTGGCTCAAGGCGCGGTCTTCGCATCGAGTGCCAGAGTTTCAGCCCGAGTCGACGGCCCACCCCTTGGTACGGTTGGGGCATTCCGCCATGTCGGGTGCGGGAACATCATTCTCAACAGAATTTACTCTACGACGGTGGCTGCAGACCTCCGGACCCGAAGCAAGCGCGTGATCCTGTAGAATCTGTCTCAAGAAACCTCCGGCACATCTTCTATCTATCCAGCTAGGATGGGAGAGACATTCTCAGTCTGGTTCTGCGGTCTGTTGTTGACGAAATGCTGTCCATACCGACGAGCGCGTCCGCCCAAATGGATGCGCGGGCATGAACAACGCATCCGGTGCGAAGTACAACCGCGTGGTTGGGGCAGGGGCGGGGAATTTTGGGAGCCTTCCATCGGCGCCCTAGGAAGGGCTGGTGAGAGCGGCGCCTTGCCTAATGATTGATCGGTGAACGTTACCCGTCGTTTAGACTTCGAGGGCTTGAAGGTCGTCGACTAGCCTAGCAAGCGTTTTACACAAATTGGAGGCACCCTCGAACTCGTAGCTTTCGCGTTTTCAGAGCGGAAGGCATTGACCGTGAACTCAATATTTGTGCCCCGTTCGTGGTGTTTCGCCCCTTGGTGCCGCGCCTATTCGCAGATGGGCGTGGCACTGATCCTTGCGCCATTTCTTGGGTGCTCTCTATCGCGCCCTGGCGTAGTTGCTCGCGGCCCGCTGGTGGAGCGCGCAGATCTGCTCGTTGCCAAGGGGGAGACAGCCGCAGCCCTGGCTCTGCTGGATTCGGCTGTTCGCCTCGAACCCTCGAATGCACTGGCATGGCACCGCCGCGGCATGCTGGCGTGGGCGATGGCGCGCCCACACCGAAGCCTAGTGGCACCAATGAGCGGCAAGAACATCGACCTGTTTCGGACTGCCGACACTTCGCTCCGTCTCGCCCGCCGCCTCGCCCCTGATAGCGGCCGGTATGCACTTGATCTGGGGAGATACTATCTCAACGGAGACCTGATAACACTCAGAATCCGGGCACCCGGACAATTCAGTCACGCACTGAAAGCAGGGCGGCGAGTTGGCGACAGCGCGCTCGTTGCTGCTGCAAACGACGAGCTGGGCATGGTACACTGGAGACGGTATGAGTCTCTGGCGGATCGACGTCTTCTTACGGGATTGAACTTTGTACAGGCGCAGGCACTCGTGGTTGATGCACGGAGCGCCCATTCGCTACTGACCGAACGTAGCGTCCCACTGAAGCCGCCAGCAGGGCTCGGCCAATACGCGACTGCAGTTGGACAATTCAAGGAGGCGGTCCAAGCAGACCCGGAATATCCCAGCGCTTGGCGCCACCTTCACATGACACTCGCTGCAAGTGGTCAATGGGACAGCTTGCGCACGAGTGCGGTCAAGCGGCTGGACGTAGCCAGCCACGACCACTTGGCGTGGCTAGCTCTGGGACTTGCCCAACATCGCTTGGGGAACGCGGTGGAAGCGACACAAGCCTTTGACAGCGGGCTTGCTATGTCAGGGGA
>JBHENQ010000196.1:0-20874 GCA_046261975.1 Gemmatimonadaceae bacterium
TGGCCGGTGGTGTTTGATCGCGCTCAAAAGCTTGATGCGCAACGCATGTTGTATCTCGGTCTCGCGTTGTCACGCGATCTACTTCACGTTCCTGTCGCGCCAGAGATCAACGCGATAGTCGATGCCGATCCCGCCGTGCGCCTGCTTGCAACGACAGTTCGGCGACAGCTGTTCGCTCCGTCCCTATGCCAACCCGCTTCGACCGAAGCGCGCTATTTCCATTCGCAGCTAGGCGGTGATGCGAGCCATCTCGCGTGACCTGAGGCTCGATTCAGCCGCAGCATCCGAGGTTCTTGTCTACTGTCTCGGCATGGGGCTGCGCCAACACGGTGATGCCCCACTCGCGCGCCTTTCACGAGCTGACTGGGACCCGGTGCTCCACTGTGCTTCGCTCCACAAGGTGGCTGCGCTCCTGCATCACCGGCTTCGCGCCGCTGGAAGCGAAGTCGTGCCCAAGGATGTGACCGACTGGTTACGCAGCGAAACACTCGCGCGTGCTACCACGAATCTCGAGCTCACCCGACAGCTATGCATGGTTCTCGTTGCGTTGCGCGATGAGGGAATCCCCGTAATCGTTCTGAAGGGTGCGTATCTGGCTCACGTGATCTACGAGAATATCGCCCTTCGGACCATGGTGGACATCGACCTTCTGGTTCGAAACGCGGATCTCGGGCGCACGGAAAGCGTCCTGTTAGCCATGGGCTATGGACCTCGAGAGCGACCGTCCGTGCAAGCACAGCGCGTCCAGGCACATCACCTCGTGCGTTTTTCGGCACCCGGACTCGTCCCTGTAGAAGTTCACTGGACCATCGAGCCGTTGCCCGCGATATTCGACATCGACATCGATTCGATGTGGACACGAGCGCAGCCAGCGCGCGTGGCCGGCGTGGAAGTAAGCGCGTTAGCACCTCCCGATCTGCTCGCCCACCTCGCGCTACATGCGGCCTATCAGCACCGGTTCGGAGTCAGACTTCGTCATCTCTGTGATGTCGCCGAGACACTGCGGCACTTCAATCCCGGTTTCGACTGGCAGGCTCTTGCGTCGCTTGCCACGCGCTACCACATCGAGCGATTCATTGCTGTCACTCTCTCGGTGACGCGTGCACTGCTGGGAATCGAACTGCCGCAATCGCTTCCTGCGTCGCTCCGTACCCGCTCGGAGGATGCGGCCTTGGTGTCGGACATTCGTCAGTACGTCCTCACCTTCCCGCTAGATCTTCCGATTGTCTACAGGGAAATGCGCGGGACTGACAGCATGACTGAAAAACTGCGGCTGTTGCTACGAAGTTTCATACCCGCCCGCGATCGGTTGCGAGCCATGTATGGTCTGGCGCCTGATTCTCCGGCGGTGTACTGGTACTATCTCGCTCGTCCGGCGGACATGCTGCGACGGCGCCGAGGCTCGGTGTGGCAGATGCTGCGAGGAACCGAGCTCTTTCGCTCTTCGGTCGCGAGACAGAGGACCGGGATGTCGATCGAGAGGTGGGCGCAGGGGGAAGGGCCGGCGAAGATGCAGTAGAAGCGTCGATCCCGTATCATCTCAGCCCGGAGCGACGATTGTCAATTCTTCACGACTGATGCGGTAGTCCAGCGGCGTCTTCATCCGCACGGTCTCCCCGTCCACGGCGACGTTGCCGCTTGGTCCTCGAAGGTCAATGCTGCACGTATCCACCAGAAAGCTGTCCAGGTGCGGTGTCCTTGCCAGGTGTTTCACACCTCGCGCTGCCGCGGCGAAGGCGAGCGCGGCAAGTCCGGCACGCGTTCTTCCGCGCACCACAATTACGTGTAAGCTCGATTGTCCCCCATCAACACGGCCACCGAGCGTGGGCAGCTTGAGCTCGCGCTCACCGACGCCAACGAAAACGAGTGGCGTACGGTACGTGCTTTTCTTGCCCTCGATCTCGAGCGTGACGACAACGTGGTGCGCACCGAGGAACACACGTATCGCCGCAACGAACGACGCGAGTCTGTAACCTAGGTAGCGCTCCAATCGCTCGCGCGAGCGGACGAAAGCCACGTATAGTCCTACGGAGCTCGTGTTCAGGAACAGCCGGTTGTTGACGTAGGCTGTGTCTGCGCGGCGCGTGCCGCCACCACGTGCGAGTGCCACCGCCTCCTCAGGCTTCTCCGGGATTCCAGAATCCTTGGCGAAATGATTCAGCGTGCCTGCCGGGAGAATCGCCAGCTCGGCGCGTAATTCTGACAGGGCGGTGGCTGCAGATGCGACTGTTCCGTCGCCGCCGGCCACGGCCACGCGCGCCGCGCCATCGCGCACGGCGGCCCGCACCGCCTCCTGGAGAGCATCGGGTTCGACTTCTCTGATGTCGAAGCTACCGTCGCGCTCCAGCGCGGCCGTGACGTCGTCGGCATTCCCGGCGGACGGATTGATGAACACGGGGATGCGCTCAGTCATCGCAAAAAAAGCGGGTACGGAGCTTCTCTTCCGTACCCGCCAGATACTGCCTCGACTGTCTTGTTATGTGGTCCAGAAGCCTGCGAGTGCCGAGCCATCGGGTGACTCGCGCAGTTTCTCGAACGCGCGCTCGCGAATCTGGCGAATACGTTCGCGCGTGACGCCCATCAGAGCGCCGATCTTCTCCAGGGTCATCGCTTCCGAGCCCTCCTGCAGACCATAGTAAAGGTACAGGATTCTCCGCTCGCGAGGCGTGAGATAGCGACGGAAAACACGGTCGATGAACTCCCGCTGTAGCTTGCAGTCGGTGTTCTCCTCGATTTCACCGCCGTCCACGCCAACAAAGCGCTCGCCGAGCGTGGAAGCCTCGCGGTCAGACCGATCGATCGGAGCATCCAGCGAGACTTCGGTCGCCGACATCTGCTTGGAGGCGCGAACCTGTTCCGGTGTCTCTTCGATTAGGCGTCCGATCTCGTGATCGGTTGGATCACGCTTGAGCACCTGAGCCAACACCGTCTCGGCACGTGAAAGCTTGATAAGCTGCGAGTTCTGGTTGAGCGGTATCCGCACGGAGCGCGTCTGCTCGGCCAGGGCCTTAAGCACCGCCTGTCGAACCCACCACACGGCATATGAAATGAATTTGACCCCCTGATCGGGGTCGAATTTCTTGACCGCTTTCAGGAGGCCTTCATTGCCAATCGCCACGAGCTCGCTCAGGTCGAGTCCATGGCCTTGATACTTCTTGACGTACGAGATGACGAAACGGAGGTTGGCAGTTACAAGGCGCTCAGCAGCCGTTTCGTCACCCTTCTGCGCGCGGCGCGCTAGCCGGCGTTCTTCTTCTGGATCCTTGATTAGTGGGAGCTTCTGTATGTCCTGTAGATACTGGTCGAACGCGGTGGAAGGAGAAGAGCGGAAAAAAACTTTGGACCTGGTCTCGGTCACATGCTCCATACACGCCCCTATACGTTGGGAAGACGGAAGCGCTCGCGAGCGCTGATTCTGCGATCAGACTCGGTTGGGGACGCGCAGGATAACAAGGCGTGCTGGTGCCGTCAACGCCCACGTTTCATGCCAGTAGCGTGACAAAAGTTACAATTAGGGAGCGCGCACTGACGCGTCACTGCACGTTCTTGCGACACAACGACTTGAATGACTTTACCAACAGTATTTCAGTGGGTCTTCGGGCAATTGCCGGTTCCGCTTACTTCCTAACAAATTACCCCGATCTTTCCACAAAGCGACCGATGGGTGCTCAACGGGCGATGCCTCCAGTCAGGTGGCTGGCGGATCGCGCGGCTTCGTTCTGCTGGTGGCCATTACAACGCCAAGGCCTATTGCCACGAGCACGCCGACGCCGATCCATACGGGTGGCACTGCCAGCAGATATGCAGCCACTGCCAGACCGATGACGACTATTATGAAGCCTATGATGTACGTCGAGAAGGAAGACATTGAAGAGTTGGGTTGGAGGGTACGATATGACTACGGGAGTGCAAGGTGGAGGCCAATCGGATCTGGCGGTAGCAGGAAAGTGGAGAACGTTGAGACGTAGTGGTCGGTGACGGGAAGTTCGAATCCAGACCAGCGATCATTTCGTTTTTGCGTGCTCCAGGGTCGATCTCAGCGTAGCATCGTCAACGCTTACTGTCCACGCGCTTGAATCGGCGGCCATGGTACCGATCGTCTCGGGCAGTGCGAGGTTTACTAAGCCTGCCCGAGTTTTTTTGTCCGCGCGGATCGCGCGCATCAGCAATTCGGTGTCGGCTGACGACGGAATAGTTGTTGGAAGGCCAGCCCGCGTCACGGCATCGAGGACTCGATCAGCAGTGCCGGTCCTCGCGATTCCCGCTCGTTCAGCCAGATCGCTCTCGACCACCATACCGACCGCAACTGCCTCGCCATGCAGCATTTGAAAGCCGGTGGCTGACTCTACGGCGTGCCCGATCGTGTGACCGAAGTTGAGAATCTTGCGAACACCGGATTCGCGCTCGTCACGGCGTACCACGGAGGCTTTGATCGCAACGCTGCCCTCGATGAGCGCCAGCATTTCATCGCCATCGGGCTTCTGAAAAAGGTTAGGCAGGACATCAAGCACTGTCTCGAAGTATTTCTCGTCAGCTACCACGCCATGCTTGATTGCCTCAGCCAAGCCGCTTCGCAGTTGCCTTTCTGGAAGAGTAAGCAACGCTCGCGGGTCAACCACAACCGCTGCCGGCTGGTGGAACGCGCCTACCAGGTTCTTGCCAACAGGCGTATCGACGGCGGTCTTGCCTCCAACCGACGAGTCGATCATCGAAAGCAAGGTAGTCGGCACCTGCACGTACGGAATCCCTCGCATGAACGTGGCGGCGACGAATCCCGCAACGTCGCCCACGACGCCGCCACCCAACGCGATAATCGCCGCATCCCGGCCCATACCACAATCGAGCATCTCGTCCGTGATTCGGGCCCATACGTCGCGCGTCTTGCTCTCTTCACCCGCCTTGAACGTGAACGCAGTGGCATCCTCACCCAACTGGGGCCCGAGGTGGGATGCGTAGATTGGACCGACGTTTGTGTCCGTGATGATCGCGTATCGGTGCGCCGGCGCGGCCCCGCGCGTGATATCGGCAACGCGGCTGAGCAAACCGCTTGCGATGTATATCTCATAGCTGGGAAGCGATATGGAGCGCACGGTTCTGACGTGCGCTCAGTGTCGGGCTGATTCGCTGACTGTCACCAGGTCACCTCCGCAGCACCGGCGTGTCGTGCCGATACCCGCGCGAGGACGAAAAGCAGATCGGACAGGCGATTGAGGTAGGTGACCGCCAGCGGTGGTACGTCAAGATCCCGGTGCAGAGCGATTACTCTTCGCTCTGCCCTGCGGCACACCGTCCGCGCCACGTGCAGTGCAGCGGCTTTGGGAGAGCCGCCGGGAATGATGAACGCCGTCAGCGGTTCCAATTCGGCTTCGCCATCGTCGATCGCACGTTCCAACTCCGCTACCCTCTCGTCGCTGATTTGGGCCTTTTCCAGTTGCCGCTGTACCTTGTCCGGCTGGGGTGTCGCGAGGAGCGCTCCCAGGCTGAAGAGATCCCTCTGAATGCCGATCAGAACTTCATCCACGCGAGGCATGTCGCCTGTGGCGCGCGCCCACCCAATACAGGCGTTGAGTTCGTCCACGTCACCGTATGCTTCGACTCTTGGATGATCCTTGGAAACGCGCCCGCCGCCGAAGAGACCGGTATCGCCGCGGTCTCCGGTCCTGGTGTAAATTTTCATGCGGAGAATCTATACTGCTTGGGACTAGGGAACAGGGAACAGGGAACAGGGAACAGGGAACAGGGAACAGGGAACAGGGAAGGACCGCGGACCCGCGCTTACGGTGCGGATGTATTTCTATAGCTTTCATCGATCACCAGGTATCGCCATTGGGCCCCTCGCACTCGAAATCTCGCTTAATTCTGGTTGCCGTATGCTGCGCGAGCACGGCGTGTGGGACCGACTCAAGGCAGCTGCCGGCGATCGCGAGGCTCGACACCCTTTCGTCCCCCGCTGCTCCTGGGAGTGCCGAGCCCAATCTCTCTGCGGGCTCTGACGGGCGCGTTTACCTATCCTGGATCGAGCCAGCGCCTGATTCGGCCCACGCACTGCGCTTCTCGGTCCTCGAGGGTGAGCAGTGGTCTGCCCCTCGTACGATCACAACGTCACGAGACTTCTTCGTCAATTGGGCGGACTTTCCATCGCTGATCGCGCTTCCAGACGGTCGTCTCGCCGCACACTGGCTCCAGACAAGCGGCTCCAGCTCCTACTCCTATGATGTACGCATCGCGCAGTCCAGGGACCGTGGCGAGACCTGGGGCACGCCGGTCACACCGCACCGCGACAGCACCGAATCGGAGCATGGGTTCGTCTCTCTTTTCGCAGCTGGTGGCGACTCGCTTGGTGCCATCTGGCTCGACGGCCGCCAGTACGCCGGTAGTTCAGGTAAAGAGAAGAAGGAGATGATGCTGGCATTCACAACGCTTGCCGCCGATGGCTCGAGCGAGGGCGAGTCCTTCATCGACGAGCGCATCTGCGACTGCTGTCAAACGGCGGTGGCAGGCACGGCGAAGGGGCCCGTGGCAGTGTTCCGCGATCGTTCGCCGGAAGAGATCAGGGATATCGGTGTCACCCGGCTTATTGGCGGTGCCTGGACAACGCCGCAGCCGGTGCACCGCGACAACTGGCGTATCGACTTCTGTCCGGTAAACGGGCCGGCGATCTCAGCGCGCGCCGACCAGGTGGCAGTGGCGTGGTTCACTGCCGCGCGCGATACTGCTGGTAAGGGGATCGCCACGGATGAGCCAGACTCTTCGCGAGTGCTTCTCGCGTTTTCCGCCGATGCCGGTGCGACTTTTGGACGGCCGATTCGGGTGAACGATGATCGACGCGGCCAGGCGCAGGGGCGCGTTGATGTCGAGCTTCTTGACGACGGTGGCGCGCTTGTCAGCTGGATCGAGCGTACGGGGGGTGAAAGCGCGGAGGTACGCGCGCGATACGTTCGGCCTGACGGTGGCCGGAACGACGCTATTACCATCGCGGCATCCAGCGCCGCGCGTGCGAGCGGCTTTCCACGGATGGTCCAGTCCGGCAAACAGGTCATCTTCGCTTGGACGCTTCCCGGCAAGCCGTCGTCGATTCGCGTGGCGCGCGCAAGTCTTTCTCGCGATTAGTATCGAGTGATGAGCTCAGCCAAATCGCTAGCGGTCGTGGGTGTGGCTTGCTTCGCAGTCGTCGCATGCGAGAGCGACGAGCGGATGGCAGCGGTCGGTCGTCCAGCTCCGGACTATTCAGCCGTTTCGATCGATGGCGATAGCGTCTCACTTGCGGCCCAGCGTGGCCAGGTGGTGTTGCTGAACGTGTGGGCCACCTGGTGCCATCCTTGCCGCGACGAGCTGCCGGTCCTACAGCAGCTCCATGAGAAGTACGCCAGTCAGGGGCTCAACCTGGTTGGCGTCAGCGTGGATGCCAGCGGTAAGGAAGCCACAGTGCGTGAATTCGCGCGGAGCTTCGGCATTACATATTCGATCTGGCTCGATCCTGACGAAGGCGTCGCGCACACGTTCCTGGCCGTTGGCGTGCCAGCGACATTCCTGATAGGTAGAGACGGCACGCTGTTGTGGCGACACGTGGGCCCGATCCGCGAGAACGATCCACGCCTCATGCCGGTGCTTGTAGCCGCCCTTGCCGGCTAAGGGCTCGGGAATCGGGAATCGGAATCGGCTGGCGGGGTCGGAAGTGCTTGTTCGACTCCCGACTCCCGACTCCCCAGTTGCTAGATTCCCAGCAGTCTCCAGACCAAAGTCCGCACCGGCGTTTGCAAGCGCCTGCCGAGGTGCGAGAACTTGGTGTTGTCCCGGTCCTCAGACCGGCTCTGGTAACTTCCCGGCATGATTGCGGCTAGATGCTCCTGCAGCCTGTCCGGTGTTGCGACCCCGGGCAGCGACTCTACCCAGCGGTCGAGGGTTTTCCCCATGGAAGCGGCTGATGGCCGCTGGGCCGGATCACGCGCAAGTGCGCGGGACAACACATGCTCGAGTGCCGTTGGAATGCCTGGCACAAAATCGCGAATGCTCGGCAGCGGATGTATCGTGACCTCGTCTATCACCAGCTCCGTAACGTCCTCACGAAACAGCGGCTCCAGCGAAAGGAGCTCAAAGAGCACCACGCCCAGGGAGAATACGTCGCTCTGGCCGTCAACGTTCAGCGCCAGGATCTGTTCGGGGCTCATATAGTGTTTCTTGCCGATCATCATGGGTGTTTCCGCCACCGGGTCGAACGATGTAGCCGCCTTCGCGATTCCAAAGTCAGCCAGCTTGATGTGGCCGTCCCATGTAGCCATGACGTTTCCGGGTGACACGTCGCGATGCACGATGTCGAGTCTGCGCCCGTCAGGATCGATGAAGTTGTGCGCAAAGTCGAGAGCCCGGCAAACGCGGCTTGCGATATATGCCGCGATCGCAGGAGTTATCGGGCGGCCGATCTCGCGGTGGCGGTCGATCACGTTCCTCAGTGTCGGCCCCTGTATGTATTCCATGGCTATGTAGTACTGTCCGTTTACCTCGCCCAACTGGTAGATCTGCACGATGTTTCCGTGCACAAGGTTTGCGGACAACTTCGCCTCATCCACGAAGAGCCGCAGCCAATTGGAGGAGCGCGCATACTTGGGATGGATTACTTTGAGCGCAACGCGTTTGGCGAACCCTTCGGGTCCGAGCAGCTCGGCCTCGTACACGTTCGCCATGCCGCCCTCGGCAATTCTTCGAACCAGCCGGTACGAGCCAGCGAACTCAAGAAGGTTATCGCTCTCTGACATTCATTCCTTGACGCAATCGTAAGACTTGCCAGCGCGGAGCTACTCAACAACCTTTCAGCATGCGGCACGAAATCACCGACATCACCATCATTGGCGCCGGCCCCACGGGCCTATTCGGCCTCTTCTACGCTGGCATGCGCAGTGTCACGGCTCGAATCGTCGACGCCTTGCCTGAGCTCGGTGGCCAGCTTGCTGCGCTATACCCTGAGAAATACATCTTCGACGTGGGCGGCTTCCCCAAGATCCTCGCGAGAGACCTTGTAAAGGGCCTCGCCGACCAGGCATCGCAGTTCGGCGGTAAGATTTTCCTTGGCGAGCCCGTTACCGCACTAGAGGAAGACGGTGGTACCTTCACACTGGTCACGGAAAACAACCGTTTCCCAAGCCGGAGCATCGTAATCGCGGGAGGAATAGGTGCTTTTTCGCCCCGGAAGTTGCCTCAGCCGGCAGCAGCGCCATGGTATGACCGGGGCATCTATGACCGCGTCACCGATCCAGAGCAGTTCCGTTCTCGGCGAGTGGTGATAATAGGTGGCGGCGACTCGGCCTTTGACTGGGCTCACCAGCTCATCGATCGCGACGCGTTCGTGACTTTGGTGCACAGAAGTGACCGCTTCAGGGCACACGGCGCTACCGTGAGTGCCGTGAGTGAAGCAGTGGCCGCGGGCCGCGCGGAGATGCTTACCTTCCACGAGTTGGCCGGTGTCCGCGGGAACGGCGGCAATCTGAGCGGCGTCACCCTCAAGGACATTAAGGCCAAGTCAGAGCGCGATGTGGATTGCGACGCAGTGCTCCCGATGCTTGGTTTTGTTAGCGATATCGGGCCGCTGGCCGAATGGGGCCTGAACCTCCAGAAGCACGAGATTGTCGTTTCGAGTACTATGGAGACCGGCCGGCCCGGCGTTTATGCTGCGGGCGACATTACTGCATATCCAGGAAAGTTAAAGCTCATAGCCACGGGATTCGGGGAAGCCGCCACTGCAGTGAACCAGGCGGTGCACTGGATCTATCCCGAGAAGAAGGTGGAGCCGGGACACAGCAGCAATATGGCCATCTTCGGACAGAAGGACGACTAGCCTGCCACAATTCGTGTCCGGCTCGACCTAATCGTAGGTCACGCGCGGATCCGCTGCGGCGTACAACATGTCGGTGACGAGATTCACTAGCACGAACACCACGCTGAGAAAAAGGATCGAGCCTTGTATAGCCGGCAGATCGCGCCGAGCTATCGCGTTCACAACGTAGCGGCCGAGTCCCGGCCAGCCGAATACCGTCTCGGTGAGGATGCTTCCCGTGAGGTACGCGCCGAAGTCCAGGCCGAGCACGGTGATGACCGGAATGAGCGCATTGCGAAGACCGTGACGGCCGAGCACTGCACGCTCGCGTAAGCCTTTCGCGCGCGCGGTCCGGATGAAGTCGCTGCCGAGAATCTCAAGCATCGCCGAGCGCGTCATGCGCGCAAGGAAGGCGATCGATCGTGATCCCAGAGCTAGCGCTGGCAGTACGAGATATTCGAGTCCTCCAAAGCCGGACGGCGGAAACAGCCGGAAGGTGACTGCGAAAACAAAAATGAGAATGAGGCCTACCCAGTAAACGGGAAACGAAATCCCGAGGTACGCGAGCCCAAGTGACAGCCTGTCGAACCAACCTCCCGGATTCCGAGCGCTCAACACGCCAATAGTGATTCCCAGGGTTGACGCGAGAAACATCGCTGCCGCAGCCAGCTGAAGCGTCTTCGGAAACCGCTCGCGAATGTCCTGTGCTATCGGTCGCCCGGTGATGTACGACCGGCCCAGATCGCCGCGAAGCACGCCAGAGGCATAGTACAGGAACTGACGGTGCAGCGGCTCATCGAGATGCAGCTCGGCACGGAGGCGAGCGATCGTGACGGAATCTGCCCGCTCACCCACCATCTCCATTACCGGATCACCCGGAGCCACGTAAAGCAGAAGGAATACCACAGCTATGACGCCAGCCAGCGTCGGGATGGCGAGGAATAACCGGCGCGCTATGAAGGAGATCAAGCGAAAGGACCGGCGGGTGTCGGGTGTAGGGGGTGGGGTGTAGGCCCCTCCCGACACCCGACACCCCACACCCTACACCCGTATTTCGTCTCTCTCACCGTTATCGCGCGAAGTCCACGTCCATCCAGCGCTGGCCGTTGAAAATTGTGGGAACCTCGAAGCCGCGCACCCAGGGTTGCAGGGCGTACAACTCATTGTAGAAAAACAGGAAAATCATCGGTGCGCCCACGAACGCCAGAGAATCGGCCTGACGGTAGAGCACCGTACGGCGGCGGTCATCCAGCTCCACTCGTGCCTTTGATACCAGATCGTCGTACGCGGGGTTGGAGTAAAAGGAAACGTTCCCTCCCACGCCGTGATTCGCGCTGTGCAAGAGAGGGTACAGAAAGTTCTCGCTATCGGGATAGTCCGCGTACCAATCCTTCACCACGAGGTCAGTCTTGCCGTTCCGGGCCGCCTCGCGCATTGATGCAGCATCGCGTTGAACGATCTTCGCTCTAACATTGACGGCTCTCAGGTAGCCTTCGAGGGACTGCGCGACCCGGGCGAACGTAGGCTCGTGCGAATGCCACAACTCCACGTCAATTCCGTTGGTGTAGCC
The DNA here is from genome assembly GCA_046261975.1 of Gemmatimonadaceae bacterium. Taxonomy (GTDB): domain Bacteria; phylum Gemmatimonadota; class Gemmatimonadetes; order Gemmatimonadales; family Gemmatimonadaceae; genus JBHENQ01. The sequence goes on from JBHENQ010000196.1 coordinate 11,379, forward strand.
TGCAGCAGCGAGCAGCTGGCGTGCCTTCGCCTGGTTGAATTCGTAGCGGCGGGCCGTGTCCGCACCATCCAGAGCCGGCGGAATAACTCCACCAGCCAGCCGGCCGCGCCCGCCGAGCAACCTCTCGAGAATCGTGGGAACATCGACGGCATGATTCAGCGCCTGCCGAACGCGTGCGTCCGCGAGCGGCCCGCGCGTCGTGTTGATTGCGACGTACCACAGCCGCAGGGCCGGCGCCGACACGAGCTGCGCTCTGCCGGCATCAGCGCTTTCCCACCTGCTGGTTTCAGATTCGGGCACATAGAGGAGATCGACATTGCCCGACTCGAACTCCGCAACCGCAGTGCTGGGCTCAGGAATGATGCGCGCGCGAAGCGAGTCCATCTTCGGAGGACCGCCGAAATAGTCAGCGTTACGAACAAACAGCAGATAATCGTCGTGCTTCCACTCCACAAATCTCCACGGACCTGTGCCTACGGGATGTTCACCGAAGTCAGCCGGAGTCGAATCGGGCACTATGGACGCTACCGGCATTGCCAGAAGCTTCGGGAAGAGCGCAAGCGGCCGCTCGAGGGTGATTTTCACCGTACTGTCGTCAGGAGAAGCCAGCCCAGAAATCCCTTTCGCCTTTCCATCCGCAAAATCGCGCGCACCTGCTATGGGGAAGAGCGGCTCGCCGCGTCCACCGCGAACCTTGGGATCGAGCACCCTGTGGAAGCTCCGGAGCACATGACGCCCGGAGAACGAAGTTCCGTCGTGGAATTTCACCCCTGTACGAAGATGGAAGGTGTACACCATTCCGTCTTCTGACACGTCCCATGACCTGGAAAGACCGGGCTCGAGCTTGGCTCCCGGAGAGAAACGAGTCAGCCCATCGAACAGATATGCCACGGCGCGCCCAGTGGGAACATCGGTTGACAAGGCTGGATCCAGTGATCGTGGGTCGGCGGTGTCCCGCGAATCGATGAGTGTGCGTCTTTCGGGAACAGCGTCATCGCCGCGGCAGGCGATAAGCAGAAGCAGGGCAAGTTGGCGCGCGTATTTGTTCACGCGCAGGCCTGCGAACGCGGAACCAGAGCTCCGCTGTGAGCTACCCCTCATTCCACGTCCTCTCTACGTCCATCGAACTCCCAGGGTGGTTGACAGGTGCCGCGAAGCGCGTGAACTTACGCGGCCTCAAGTGACGCGTCAATCGTGAGTTACGTACTTTGCGCCGATGACAACGAGGACATGCGTCTCATGGTACGTGAGATCCTCGTTTCGGCGGGGCACGAGGTGGGTCTCGCGCCGGACGGACTGTCAGCATTGGCGTCGATTCAGGAACGCGAGCCGGAGCTTCTCGTGCTCGATCTCGTCATGCCCGGGATGTCCGGACTTGAAGTTTGTCGCGCGGTCAAGCTCAATCCCTTCACTGCTCGCATCCCTATCCTACTGCTCACCGCGCGCACTGATATAGAGCAGAAGGTTGCCGGCTTTGACGCAGGAGCCGATGACTATCTGTCCAAACCGTTCGATCCGCGGGAGCTGAGGGCGCGCGTGGTGGCTCTCCTACGCATAGTGCGACGTGAAGGAGATCGGAACCCTACTAGTGGTCTGCCGGGTGGCCAGGCTATTGAGACTGAGATAATGCGGCGAGCTAGCGCCGGCGAGCGGTTCGCCGTGGTCTACGTCGACCTTGATAACTTCAAGCCATTCGCCGATACGTTTGGCTTCACGATCGCCGACATGGTTATCCGGGATATGGGAACTGCCATTCGAAGCGCGGTCGAGCAAGCTGGTTGCTCGGGCGATTTCGTGGGCCACATCGGCGGAGACGACTTCATCGCTGTGACGGAATCGGAGCATGCGGAACGGATTGCAGCCGAATGCGCGGAAAGATTCCGAGTCGTCGCGGCTCGCGCAGTCGGGGAGGAAGCAGTAAAGCACGGAAGCTTCATGGGCATCGATCGGGACGGGCGCGCGCGCGAGTTTCCAATCGCGCGACTGTCCGCCGCGGTGCTGCATGTGGACCCGAAGAATTGGATATCTATCAACCATCTCGGCGCTCTGGCAGCCGAGGTCAAGCGGCGCGCGAAACATCGAGGTGCAGGCACCATACTCGTTCAGGCGGTGTAATAATTTCAGGTGACAGGTAACAGGTGACAGGTGACAGGCAACAGGTGACAGGTGACAGGTGACAGGTGACAGGTGACAGGTGACAGGTAACAGGTGACAGGAGTGGTTTCGCGACTCCCCACTCCCGACTCCCGACTCCCGACTCCCGACTCCCGATTCCGGCCCCCGGTCTGGGGGCTTTTCTTCAAGTGAGGACGGTCGGCATGCGTGATGAATTAGTAGGTCACCCGGCGACCCCACGCCCACGCTCCCCGCAAGGCTCCACGTACTACTACCGGCGAAAGCTGAGCCTCACTGAGCTGTTACCAGCGGGGGCAGTGGCGCTGGCCGCCGGCGCCGTTGGCTTCTACCTCGCGCGTCTAATGTTACAGCGCACCCCCCTGGTTCCGCTGCCTCCCACGCGTCGGGCCCGCCCGTCACCGCCGAGAATTTCGGCGCGCGGGTGATGCTTGGACGCCGTCGGCGGTTCTTTCCCAGCGGCGTCATCTTGGCTGCGCTGGCGGTGCTGCCTGCGTGCGCGCTGGGCCAGGACGTGGGTTGCAGTGATGAAAGGGGTGGTCTGGGAGAGCTGGAGGTTCGGCGGGTCACGTTTACAGGTAACTACCGGTTTCGCGACAGCGAGCTCGCGAACAGCATCGTGACGAGTCCATCAAGCTGGTTCAGACGGGTTCTTAGATTGCCGATGGGCTCGCGGCACTGCCTCGACACGCTGGAGTTTCAACGCGATGCCCTCCGACTGAGACTCTACTACCGGGTACGAGGCTACTGGAAGACGACTATCGAGCCATCGGTCAGCGCGCTGGGTCCAGGCGTTGTCACGGTCCGTTTCTCGATTACCGAGGGCCCGCCGGTCATCCTCAGCTCGCTTGGAATCCAAGGCCTCGACACGGTTCAGAACGGCGCTGCTCTCAAGCGGCTTCTTCATCCGCTAGCAGGAGCCGTATTCGACCGGTTGAGACTTCGGACCGTGATAGACACTGTGGTTACGCGACTCCGGAATAGCGGGTATGCAGAAGCCGAAGAACCACTGAGCAACTCCGAAGTCGACACTGTAGCCAATCAGGCGAGCCTCGAACTCACGTTTCTGCCAGGACGAATCGCTCGGATCGACACGATTCTCTTCAACATCGAGCCGAATCAGATCGACAACAGGGTGGAGATCGGTCCGACGGCGCTACGCCGGATTCTCTCCTTCGAGGAAGGCGACGTCTTCAGCGAGCGAGCCCTGTTTAGAAGCCAGCGCGATCTATATCAGCTCGAGGCGTACCGTCATGTCGAGATCAGGCTTGTCCCGCCGGATAGCGCGCCAGGCGGGGATTCGTTGCGCACAGTCCTGGTGCGGTTGAGCGAGGCGGACCTCAAGACAGTCCGTGTGGGGGTGGGCTGGGCAACACTGGATTGCTTTCGCACGCAGGGACTCTACACCGATCGCAACTTTCTTGGAGGCGCTCGCCGACTGGAAATAAGCGCGCGCATCTCGAAGATCGGGATAGGACAACCCTTGTCCGGTGCCAAGACCCTGTGCAATCCGATCCGTGACGACCCTTTCAGCAAGAAGCTGAACTACTACACCGGACTTACATTCAGGCCGCCGACATTCTTCGGTCCTCGTAACGTTCCGTCATTCACGGTTTACAGCGAGCGTCGATCGGAATTTCAAGCCTATCTCAGGCGCACGACGTTTGGCGGAATTGCATCAATCACGAGGGAGCAGCGTCCGCGCACTCCCGTGACCTTGTCCTACCAGGTGGAGTACGGCCGTACGGAGGCTGACACTGCCGTCTTTTGTTCGGTCTTCGATGTCTGCAATCTCGAGGATGTGGGAAAGCTTCAGGAGGCGAGCAGCCTCCAGGCGCTCTCGCTGGCAATCGCGCGCGACAGAACAGATAACGCGTACAACCCATCGCGCGGGTCCGTTTCCCGCGTTGAGGTGCGTCATGCCATGGCTGGGCTCGGCGCCAGCGAGAGCGTTCGATTCAACAAGGGGTTTGGCGAAGCCTCAGTTTATCGTGCGGTCGGCAGGTCGTCCGTTCTGGCCGCGCGGCTGCAGGGGGGCGCCATTCTCGCTCAGGGTTCGTTGAAGGGTGCGAGCGACTTCGTGCCGCCGCAGGAGCGCCTCTACGGCGGCGGTCCGAACTCGGTCCGCGGCTTCGCGCAAAACAGGCTTGGTCCGGTCGTCTATATAGTAAGCGGCTTTGATTCCGTGACCACAGACAGCGGTGGAACGATCTTCGTCGCGAGTCCGGACTCGGTCAGCAGAATCGGAATACGTCGCGAATCACCAACGGGTGGCAACGCTCTGGTTGCGGGCAACCTGGAGCTCCGCACGCGCGGACCAATCCTTAGAGACATACTGCAGATGGCGTTCTTTGTTGATTTCGGGCACGTATGGAACAGGACTGACGAGTTCCTGACACTGAGTGACATCAAGGTGACCCCAGGCGCAGGGCTTCGTGTGGATTCTCCGTTCGGACCCCTTCGCGTGGACATCGGATACAATCGATACCCCAAGCCCAGCGGCGCGGCGTATTTCGTAGGCTCTCTTCAGGAGGGAGACCGGCCAGTCCTTCTCTGCGTGAGCCCCGGCAATGATTTTTCGCGCGGTGTAGTGCGCCCTGGCGAGCCTTGTCCGGCCACGTTCGCTCCCAAGCAGGGAAGTACCTTTTTCGATCGCCTGACATTCCATGCAAGTATCGGGCAGGCATTCTAAGATGAAAACTGCGGGTCTAGGGTCTGGGGTATGGGGTATGGGATCTCGACTCCCGACTCCCGACTCCCGCCTCCCGAGTTTTTCGTGACCCGCCGCCGCCTCGTCGCCATCGTGAGCGCCGGCATGATCCTCGCGGTCGCGCTCGTAGTCGTGATCGCGTTCGTTTCGCTCACGCAGACGACGCTCGGCCGGGAGTACATCCGCGATATTCTGCGGTGGCAGGTCGCCAGCCGCATGGGTAAGCGCGGCACGATGCACGTTGGGCGAATCAGCGGCGGACTCTTGAATGGGATCACCATCGATTCGTTCGCCATCCGCGACGCAGAAGATTCGCTGTTCGTGAGCACCGGCCCGGTGCACATCACGTACGACCCGCGCGACCTCATCGACAGACGCCTGTTGTTTCGGACACTGAAAGTGGAACGCCCGTTCGTCAATCTGCGCCGGCACGCCAACGGCGACTGGAATTATCGCCGGATCTTTCCCTCCGGACCCAAGCGGCCAAGGTCGCCTCAGCGTAAGTACGGCGATTACATCGTAATCGATAGTTCGCTCGTCGTCGGCGGGACGTTGGTGCTTACGTTGCCTTGGGCGCCACCAGATTCGCTCAGAGGAGCGCGGCGCGACAGCGCCGTCCGCGTGGCGCTCGCGGCGGACGACGTCGATATACGCACGACTGCGGAGGGCCTCAAACGAACGAGGCGCTGGACCGGACTGAATGCGCTGCTGCCGTACGTCCGCATCGCCGACCCGGATAGCGCCGGGCGGTTGTTCTCGGTCGCCAAGCTCGAAGTAACGGAGTCCGACCCACCCTTTCGGTTTCGGAACGTATCGGGACCGGTACGCATGCTCGGCGACACCGTGTGGTTCGAGGCGCGGCACTTTGAGCTGCCGGGCTCCAGCGGCAGTGCGAGTGGCAGAGTGCACTGGGGAAGCGGACCCATGCGATACGATGTTCACGTTATCGGCGAGTCGGTCTCACTCGCCGATGTCGGTTGGGTCTATCCCACCTTGCCGCGCGTTGGCGGAGGAAAGATGGAGTTACGAATCAAGAACAACGCTCGAGACCCTAACATTCTGGAGTACGCGATCAGCAAGATGGACGTGAGGTCCACGGCATCGCACCTCATGGGCTCGATGACCTTTGGAGTGGGCGGTCCGGTGGTCATCGTGAAGGACGTGGTTATCCGTGCCGATCCTCTAGATTTCGCGCTCGTGCGCACATTCAACGGCGCGCCGTTGCCCGTGGACTGGCAGGGACAGATCACGGGAACGATACGAGCTCGAGGCGGACCACTGAACCGCTGGATGGTGGACGAGGCTCAGTTCACATTTCGCGATGCCCACGTCCCAGGCGCGGTCACGCGCGGTTCAGCGTCAGGCGGTCTCGACATCCTCTTCCCGGCGTTTACGGTGTTTCGCGGGTTCGATATAGAACTCCAGACGCTGGATCTCCGTACGGTGGAGAACCTGTTTCCGGAGTTTCCACGCCTCGGTGGGACTTTGTCAGGAACGGCAACCCTCGACTCGTCGTGGCTCGACGTCCGCTTCAGAGACGCCGACGTAGCCCACCGCAATGGTCTCGCTCCGCCTTCGCGCGCCACGGGGAATGGCCGGGTGACCCTGGGCAATGAATTTCTCACCTTCGATCTGGACGTGCAGGCTGACCCGCTCTCGTTCACGACGCTCGCGCGATCCTACCCTGCGCTGCCGCTGCGTGGCGTCTTCGTTGGACCTCTGAGGGTCAGGGGTACCGTGCAGGATCTCGATCTGGCTGGAAGGCTCACGGGCGAGGCCGGCACACTCTCGGTAGACGGACACTTCGATCTCTTCCCGTCAGGCTATGCCGCGCGAGCAGCAGGCGGCGTTCGCGATCTGAATCTGAGGGCTCTTCTCGGGCGGGCGGACTTGCCTGCCACCAGCCTCAACGCGTCTTTCACGAGCGACGTGCGTGGAGACTCGCTTGCGAATCTCGAGGGGGACGTGGATCTCGAGGTGGACCGGTCACGCGTTGATGATGTTCGAATTTTTCCTTCCATCGCTCGGCTCGCTTTCGTGAATGGAATCGTGCGCGTAGACACCTTGCATCTGGAAACCAGCGCGGCTACCGTGCTTGCCGCCGGAGGTCTCGGACTTCGCACGCCTGCCAACGAAATGCTGCGCTATACTCTGAGAGTCGATTCGCTTGGGGGATTGCGCCGGTGGATTCTGCCGCATACCGCACGATCTAGGGCCACGACCGTTGCAGCGAACGGGGGAACTGTACCAGCGGCCGAGTCATTCGACGGAGATTCCCTCGAGGACTCGTTGGCGGATTCCCTGGCCGGTACCGTGAGCGTGATAGGCGAGATCGCGGGCTCCCTCGATTCTTCGAGCATTACGGGTCGCGTCGAAGGACGTGAGCTTTTCGTCGCAGGCAAGCGCGCCAGTAATCTAAGCGGCACCATCTCCTTCGGCGGTCTGCCCAGTGAGCCGCGTGGCGCGGTGGAAGTGCGCCTGGATACAGCGGAAACCACCGGTGGTAGCCTCCGATTCCAGTACGTAACGGCTGCAGGATTCCTGGCTGGGCGTGATAGCGGGCGTGTCTCAGTCGGGGCGGTAGCAATCAATGATACCCGCACACGACTGAGTGCGAGCATATCCATGGGAAGTGGTAGTATCGCCGTTGTGATTGACACCGTTGGACTGGTGCTGAAGGAGCGGCGTTGGGCCTTGGCGGCTCCAGCACGAATCACCCTGGATTCGTCAGGCGTCGCTCTGGATTCACTTTCGGTTCGAGATGATGAAGGCGGGCGTGTATCACTGGCAGGTGTCTTTCCGAACGAAGGGGCGCTCAGCGCGTGGCTCGCGATTGTGAATCTGCCACTGGCCGATGCTGGGCTCATCGCCCAGACTCGGTCCGCGCTCGCGGGAACGGCAGATCTGGATCTTTCGCTGTCGGGAACGCGAACGGAGCCCATAATCGAGCTGACCGCCGCCGCTGAAGACGTCCACATCGGCGAAGTGCGACTACCACTCGTCCGGGCGCGTGGAAACTACGCGGCGAGAAAACTCGAAGCAGCAATGCAGCTCTACAAAGATAGCATTCCTGTCCTGACTCTGAACTCGTCGCTGCCGATCGACCTCGCTCTGGGCACCGTGGAGTCACGGTTTCCGGAGGACCCGTTGAGCATTGCCCTGAGGGCGGACAGCATTGACTTTTCCATCGTCGAGGCAGTTTCGCCGCAGTTTCAGAGAGTCACTGGCATACTCTCGGCTACGATCGACGTCCGAGGAACCTGGCGAAAGCCCACCTTTGCCGGGGGCCTGAGGATTCACAACGGAGAGGCGGGCATTCCACGCCTTGGAATCCGGCTCAGGAACCTGAATACCGACATTGCGTTGAGCCGGGACAGCATATCGATCAGAAGGCTGTCGGCACAAAGCGGGCCTCAGCGTGGCGACACTCTCGCGGTCGGCGGCGTCGTGAGGCTTCGAGACGCAACGGATTACGAGAGCGCGGTATTCGATGTCAGACTCTTCGCAAATCATTTTCAGGCTATTCAGCGGAGGCGTGTCGCCGATCTGGAGATCAGTGGCCAGCTGCACCTTACCGGGCCGTATGAAGGAGCGCGCCTGGCGGGAGGACTGGTCGTTGACCGGGGCATCGTGTACCTGCCTGAGCGGGCACAGAAGCAGATCGTGAGTCTGGCCGACTCCGATGCCTATGAGATTATCGACACTTCGCTGGTAGCGAACCAGGGTCTTTTGCCGAGGGCTCCCATTGCATTGGTGGAGAACCTTACGGTTGACAATGTTCGGATCGCCATCGGCGATAATGTGTGGCTGAGGTCGGCCGAGGCGAACATCAAGTTGGGAGGCGGAGTCGAAGTAACCAGTGATGGCAGCGAATTGGCGCTTGCCGGCAATCTCCAGGCGAATCGCGGAACGTACCGGCTCGATCTGGGTCCGGTTCAGCGCACCTTCATCGTGGATCGGGGACAGATCCGATTCTTCGGCCGCGCCGACATCCCCGCCGAGCTGGACATCTCGGCAAGTTACACGGTGCGTCAGGTGAACCGGCAGGATGTGCGAATACGAGCGCACATTGGCGGAAGCCTGGCGCAGCTCAGACTCAATCTCACGACGGACGAGCGCATCCCTATCTCGCCCACCGAGATACTGAGTTACCTCGTCTTCGGCGCGCCGACCTTCGTGGCAGCCGACAACACCAGTGCTCTCCGTCCCGTGGCGCAGGCGCTGCTGCCCACGCTGGGTGGCGTGCTCGAGCGCGCCCTTTCGGACCAGCTGGGTTCGCTTGTGGATATCGTGACGATTCAGGCGGGCAACGTTGGGACCCAGAGCTTGCTCACTCGTGGCGGCGCGGGAGACGTACTGTCCGGCACCAGAATCGGTGTCGGTGGTCAGCTGAACGAACGAACGTTCGTTACTGTGAATGCGGGACTCTGCAAGCTCAGCAGCCTCGGTGGCACTAACACGGCGAACCAATCATTCGCCGAGTCACTTGGATTTACGGTGGAGCATCGGTTGAACCACGGGTTCTCGGTACAGGCTGGTGTGGAGCCCGCGTCGACGGCGCTTCTGTGCGGTCGTCGCGGCGAGCTCAACATACCGCGACAGCTTGGCTTCGATCTCTTCAGGGAGTGGAGCTTCTAGCAACGGCGCGCGGCC
>JBHENQ010000197.1:0-9460 GCA_046261975.1 Gemmatimonadaceae bacterium
GGGGAGGGGGGGGAGGGGGGGGGCGAGCGATTCCTGGACACGGTTGTGGCCACCGCGACGGCTGCAGGCGCCAGTCCGGTCATTGTGGTGGTGCCGCCGGGCGTCGTGGTACCTGGCAGCGCGCGGAGTGTGGTGAACGCCAATGCCACGGGTGAGCAGATCGCCTCGGTTCGACTTGGGCTTGCGCAGCTTCTTAACACGCCCGTGGTGGGTACGCTATTGTGGCCGGTAGATCATCCGGTCGTGGGGGTTGAGAGTGTTCTCGCTGTCGTGGACGCGTTCCGTCGGACGGGCGCGCCAGTGACGCTGCCCGTGTTCGAGGGCAGGCGTGGGCATCCGTCGTTCTTCGCGCGCGAGACCTGGCGTGAGTTGATGACGGTGCCTGAGGGGGAAGGTGGAGCGCGCGCCGTAGTGCGCGCGTATACTGGGAGACTTGTGGAAGTTCCGGTTGCGGATGCCGGAGTAACGACTGACATAGACACCGTGGCAGACATGCCGCGTGACGAAAGGAGAGCCACAGATGCCGTTTCTTGAATTGGAAGGAAGTCCCGAGCTCGAGGGTAACCCGCGTGAGGTCCAACAGGAACTTACGGTGGGCAGCGGATCGCAAGCCGCGTGGCGCCTGTCCGGACGCGATCTGTCGGCCAGGCATTTCACGCTCAAGTTGGATGGGGATGGTAATGCCATCGTTATGCCGGCGTCCCCTCAGAATGTGGTAATCCTGAACGGTAAGCAGCTGGCGCCTCGCGGCGCACCAGTCGCTAGCGGCGACGTTATAGCTGCTGGTTCCGCCCGCTTTGTTTTTCTGAAGGATCGCAATTCTTCACGTCCGAAGGCGGTGGAGCCGGGACAGGCATTTCTCATCGATGTTGCCCGCCGCAAAGGCTATGCGTTGAGAAAGCGCGTTGTGCAGATCGGCCGGGAGATCGGCTGCAGCATAGTGCTCAAGGATCCGACGGTCTCACGCTTTCACGCCGACATCCGCGCCGAGGGCGGTGAGTACGTTCTCTATTCCATGGGATCTGCAGGCACGAAGGTGAACGGCAACAATCTGTCCGGACCCCAGATGCTCGAGGAAGGCAGCAACATTCAGATTGGCGAAACGAAATTCACTTTCAGCAGACAGGCACTGCCGCAGGGCGTGACTTCTGCCCAGTTCGAGGACCACGACAACGACGCCTTCAGTCGCAAAAAGACGGAAGTCCAGGGTTTTCGAGCCGTTCACGAAGGCGACACGGGCGGCGGCAAGGAATTCAAGACCCGGCAGGTCTCGCCGGTCATCATTGGCGCACTAGTGGTCGCGGTCGTGCTCGCGATCGTCCTCTTCGCGCTTCGTTAGTCCGCGGATCTCCCCGCCAAGGCAGCTACGATTCGATCTATTGGCCGCCTGGTAAACTAGGAGTGGTGCCAGGCCGGGGGGTCGCCTAAAAACCGCATCCAACGTGTGGTAAGTTTAGCTGGCCCTTTAACTTGTAATTCTTGCCAAAAACGCTAAACTTACTTGACAAAGGTCCGCTTCTGGGGTAGTGTTCGGCTCACTATATGAGTTCTCTGCCCCAATCCCGTTCGTTGAATAATGGAGCGCCGGCCGGCTACAGGGGCCCGCGCGGGGCCATCCTCGGGGAGCTGAAACGTGCTACGCGGCTTACGGCTGTTGAGCTTGCCGCGAAGCTCGCTACCTCGCTCAACGCGATAAGGCATCACCTGAGGGAACTAGAGTCCGAGTCACTGGTCGAGTACGAGCGAGTGCGGCACGGCGTCGGCGCGCCGGTATTCGCGTACGGCCTAACGCCTGCCGGCGAAGCGCTTTTTCCTCGTCGCTACGAGCAGACGCTTCTTCAGGTGCTCGAAAGTGTCGCCGAGCGAGATGGCCGCGATTCCGCCGTTGGGCTGCTGGAGGGCCAGTATCGGGACCTGGCGCGGCGACTAGCGCCAGAGTTGGCGGAGTCTCCCGCTGCGCGCCGGCTGGAGCTGGTAGCGCGAGCGCTGGTTGAAGCCGGCTACATGGCGGAGTGGGAAAAAACCGAGGAAGGAGGCACGCTGATCGAACACAACTGTGCCATCCGCGCGGTAGCGGAGCGATTTCCCGAGGTGTGCGCCGCGGAGGCTCGCTTCATAGGGCAAATGGTAGGTGGCGAGGTCGAGCGGCGCACGCACATGCTCGAAGGATGTAACTCATGTGGCTACAGCGTCCGATTCAGCAGCGACGCGGACTAGGGAGACGTAGATGAGCTCGTCGATAGAAGCACTGGTAAACCGTGAATATCAATATGGTTTCGTCACCGATGTGGAGACGGACACCATTCCGCGCGGGTTGAGCGAAGACGTCGTGCGTCTCATCTCGGCCAAGAAGAACGAGCCGGAGTTCATGCTCACCTGGCGTCTCAAGGCATATCGGCGGTGGCTCACGATGAAGGAGCCGCATTGGGCCAACGTGAAGTATCCGCCCATCGATTATCAGAACATCATCTACTATTCGGCCCCCAAGAGCGTAAAACCTCTCGCGAGCCTTGACGAGGTCGATCCCGAGCTTCTGAAGGCATACCAGAAGCTTGGCATCTCGCTGAACGAGCAGAAGCAGCTCTCCGGTGTAGCGGTGGACGCTATCTTCGACAGCGTGTCGGTGGGAACGACGATGAAAGCGGAGCTGGCCAAGCTGGGCATCATCTTCTGCTCCTTCGGCGAGGCTGTGCAGCATCACCCGGAGCTGGTCGAGAAGTATCTCGGATCGGTGGTGCCGTACAGTGACAATTTTGATGCCGCCCTCAACGCCGCGGTATTCAGCGACGGATCGTTCGTGTACGTGCCAAAGGGCGTACGATGCCCCATGGAGCTATCCACTTACTTCCGTATCAACAGCGCTGACACCGGCCAGTTCGAGCGGACTCTCATCATCGCCGATGAAGGCTCCTACGTGAGCTATCTCGAGGGTTGTACGGCACCGAAGCGGGCTACCAACCAACTTCACGCCGCCGTGGTGGAGCTGATTGCGCTCGAGAGTGCCACCATTAAGTACTCGACGGTGCAGAACTGGTACGCGGGCGACAGTGAAGGCAAGGGCGGTATCTACAACTTCGTCACGAAGCGCGGAAAGTGCGCCGGCGCAAATTCAAAGATCTCGTGGACGCAGGTTGAGACCGGCTCGGCTATCACGTGGAAATACCCCAGCGTGATTCTGCAGGGTGACAACTCGGTGGGTGAGTTTTACTCCGTGGCGGTCGTCAACAACCATCAGCAGGCCGACACTGGCACCAAGATGATCCACATGGGGAAGAATACCAGAAGCACGATCATCTCCAAGGGAATCTCGGCAGGTCAGGGAAACAACAGTTATCGCGGCCAGGTAAAGATCCTTCCGCGGGCCGCCGGCGCGCGGAATTACACGCAGTGCGACTCGATGCTCATCGGGAATCGGTGTGGGGCACATACCTTTCCGTATATCGAGGTTCAGAACAACACGGCGACCACAGAGCACGAGGCTTCCACGTCGAAGATCGGCGAGGACCAGATCTTCTATTGCAAGCAGCGAGGACTCAACGTCGAACATGCCATCTCGATGATCGTTGCCGGATTCTGCAAGGAGGTTTTCCAGAATCTGCCTATGGAGTTTGCGCTCGAAGCGCAGCAGTTGTTGGGAATAACACTCGAGGGGAGTGTGGGTTAGGTAGAGACGGGTGTGGAGTGTAGGGTGTCGACCCCACACCCGACACCCCACACCCTACACCCTACACCCGCTTTTTTTCCTGTACTCAAACACAACACCAGGATCCAGAGCCTTGCTCCAGATTTCCGATCTTCACGCTTCCGCCGGCGACAACGAAATTCTTCGCGGAATCAACCTCGCGGTGAACGCGGGCGAAGTGCACGCCGTCATGGGTCCGAACGGCTCCGGCAAGAGCACTCTCGCGCAGGTGCTGGCGGGGCATCCGGCGTACGTGGTGACGTCTGGCACGGTATTCTACGACGGCAGGAACCTCCTCGAGATGGCTCCGGAGGAACGGGCTCAGGCTGGCGTCTTTCTGGCATTTCAGTATCCCGTGGAGATACCTGGCGTGTCCAACGCCTACTTCCTGCGCTCAGCATACAATGAGTTGCGCAAGGCACGTGGGCTGGAAGAGGTGGACCCTCTCGAGTTCCTCGCGATCATGGACGAGAAACTCGCGATCGTGGACATGTCGGAGGAAATGCTCAACCGCTCGGTAAATGCCGGTTTTTCCGGCGGCGAGAAAAAACGCAACGAAATTCTTCAAATGGCGGTTCTCGATCCACGGCTGGCTATTCTGGATGAAACTGATTCGGGCCTGGACATCGACGCGCTGCGCACAGTTGCGCTGGGCGTGAACAAGCTGCGCCGGCCGGATAATGCCACAATAATCGTGACGCACTACCAGCGGCTCCTCAACCACATCGTACCCGACTACGTTCACGTTCTTTCCGCCGGCCGGATCGTGAAATCTGGCGGCAAGGAGCTCGCACTGGAGCTCGAGGAAAGAGGTTACGACTGGCTCGAGGAAACGGCAGGAGCTGTGGCGTGACGCAAGCGTATCTGCAGCAGTTCGAGACCTTCGCCGCGAACGGCGGAAGCGGAAGAGGCCCGGATGGTTTCACCGATCCACACTGGCTGCCCGGTCTGCGCCGCGCCGCCATGGAGAGGTTCAGCGCGCTGGGCTTCCCATCGCCGCGCAACGAGGACTGGCACTATACGAGCGTCCAACCGATTACGCAGGTGGAGTTCCGGCCGGTACAGAAGGAACAACCAACCGTTTCCCCGGCTGACATCGAACCCTTCCAGTTCGCCTCGCAATGGCCGAGCCTTGTTTTCGTGAATGGCAGGCTCAGCCTGCCACTCTCGTCCCTTGCCCGACTGCCGGACGGGGTGCGGGTCGTGGAGCTCGCTGTCGCGTCGGGCGAGAAAGATCCCTTGCTCGAGCGATACCTGTCCAAAATAGCACGTTTCGATGATGCACCCTTTACCGCGCTCAATACCGCCTTCATGAAGCACGGCGCGCTGATCCATATCGGACGCGATGTCAGCTGTGAGGAACCCGTTCATCTCCTCTTTTTTGCTGACGCGACCGCTGCCGATCGCGTGATGCATCCCCGCACCCTCATCGTCGCGGAACGAAATTCCAAGGCTACCGTTATCGAGAGTTATGTGGCCGGATCGGTTGTCGGGTATTTCGTGAATGCGGTAACCGAGGTCGCGCTGGAGGATGGCGCCGCTCTGACCCACTTCAAGATTCAGCGGGAGAGCAAGCGCGCGTTTCACGTGGGAACATCGGAAGTGCGCCAGGGACGCGACAGTCACTATGTGTCGTTCTCCTTCGCGAGCGGCGCGGCACTATCGCGGACCAATATCTATACAGTCCTCGATGGCGCAGGCGCGGGCGCTACGCTCAACGGTCTCTACATGGTAGACGGCGATCAGCACGTGGACCATCAGACCAGAATCGAGCATGCCAAGCCGAATTGTTTCAGCAGAGAGATGTACAAGGGGATCCTGGACGGGTCTTCACATGGTGTCTTTAACGGAAAGGTGTACGTGCAACCCGAGGCGCAAAAGACCGACGGCAAACAGACGAACAACAACCTGCTGCTCTCGGACAGGGCGCGCGTGGACACGAAACCACAACTCGAGATTTTCGCTGACGATGTGAAGTGCACGCATGGCGCCACGGTGGGACGCATGGACGAGCAGGCGCGATTTTACATGCGCAGCCGGGGTATACCCGACGCGCGGACGCGCAACCTGCTCACATACGCGTTTGCCGCTGATGTGTTGGAGCAGATCACCGTGGACCCGGTGCGAATCGGCCTGGAGCGGCTGACCCTGGAGCGATTCGCGGGCGCCGCGGAAGATGCCCATGTCAGATCTCACTGAGCTCTACCAGTCGATCATACTGGACCACAATAGGCGACCCCGGAATTTCCGGGCGATGGAAAACGCCGACCGCACCGCCGAGGGCAGGAATCCCCTGTGTGGTGACGAAGTGACTCTGTGGCTTCGCTTGGACGGAGACGTAATCGCGGACGCGAGCTTTCTCGGTACGGGCTGCGCCATCTCGAGAGCCTCGGCATCCATCATGACCGTCGCGATCAAGGGTATTACTCGCGCCGAGTTTGACATGCTGTTCGACCGTTTTCGCGGGCTCGTTACAAAGGGTGCCGACGACTCCCCGGGTGTTCAGAACGCGCTCGGGAGTCTGGCTGCGTTTTCGGGAGTCTACAAGTTTCCGGTAAGGGTCAAGTGCGCAATCCTTTCCTGGCACGCCTTGCGCGCTGCCCTCGAGGCGCAGCCGGCGGTCGTTTCGACTGAAGGAATGGCGTGAACGGTACAGGCGGATGGGGAGCGGGCAGGGATGGTTACGAGCCCGTGGCACTAGTTTCGGATGTGCCGGACGGCGTACTACATAGCGCAGAGCTTCGGAATGGCGACAGAGTCTGTCTCATCAACCAGCTGGGAGAAATCCACGCGGTAAGCGATACGTGTACTCACCAGGACTTCCCGATGTGTGATGGGAGCCTCCTGCCGGGCAACGTCATCGAATGTGTGTGGCACGGCACACGGTTCGATTTCACCACCGGTGCGGTGCTGTCGCCGCCTGCCGACCGGCCACTGCCGGTGTACCACGTCCGAGTTGAGGATGGCGACATTCTGGTTGGCCCCGTGAAGCAGTGAGTGCGCTCGCGAGTAGGCAGGACTTTCCGCTTCTGGCGGCGAACCCCGGTCTTCGCTACCTCGACTCAGCAGCTACGACGCAGAAGCCGAGTTGCGTACTGGACGCCATGCGCTCCTACTACGATCGGGACAACGCGAATCCGCATCGCGGCGCCTATGCTCTCTCTGTCCGCGCCACCGCCCGGTACCAGTCAGCCCGCGAGCGCGTCGCTCGCTTCGCGGGGGTGGCGGATGCCGACTGTCTGCTCTTCACTCGCGGCACCACCGAATCAATAAATCTCGTTGCCAGCGCGTGGGGGCGATCCAACGTCTCGGCCGGCGATGAGATAGTCGTCACCGGCGCCGAGCATCACGCGAACTTCGTCCCGTGGCAACAGCTCGCGCTCGAGCGCGGGGCCACGTTCCGCATCTGCGCGCTGGATGCCGGCGGCCGCGCGGATCTCAATTCTCTCCGCGCCATGGTGGGACCGCGGACGAAGATCGTCGCCTTCAACCATGTCTCGAATGTGCTCGGCTGCATCAATCCTGTGGCCGAGATTGCGTCCATAGCCCGAGCCGCCGGGGCGCTGAGTGTGTGCGACGGCGCGCAGAGCGCTCCTCATATGGCCGTTCGCTTCGACGAGTTAGGCGTGGATTTCTTCGCATTCAGCGGCCATAAGATGTGCGGGCCCATGGGCATCGGCGCGCTGATCGGCCGGCGGGATATCCTCGAGCGCATGCCTCCGTATCAAGTGGGGGGCGACATGATCGAGTTCGTTCGCGACGATCGTTCCACCTGGAACGCGCTGCCTAACAAGTTCGAGGCCGGCACGCCAAACGTGGCTGGAGCCGTCGGGCTCGCGGCGGCTGTGGACTATCTCGAAGCGCTGGGAATGAACGAGATTCAGCGTCACGAGCGCGGGCTCGTCCGGTTGGCACAGGAAAAGCTTGCTACGGTTGAAGGAGCACGAGTCTACGGTCCTTCCGCGACCGAGCGAAGCGGAGTCATCAGCTTCACGATCCGCGATATCCATCCTCACGACCTGGCCACAGTGCTCGATCAGGACGGAATCTGCATTCGGGCAGGCCACCACTGTGCGCAGCCACTCATGCGCCGGCTCGGTGTTGCAGCGACGGCCCGTGCGTCTTTCTATGTCTACAGCGACGAATCGGACGTGGACGCGCTTGTCGCTTCAGTGTCGCGGGCCCGCGATCTCTTCAGCCTCGCCACCGTCTAACTCCAGGCGCTCGGGTATGCTAAAATAGGGAATAAGGACCAGGGATCGGGAACCAGGGGAACCCAGTCCGTTCCCGACTCCCGACTCCCGACTCCCGACT
Source organism: Gemmatimonadaceae bacterium (assembly GCA_046261975.1). Lineage (GTDB taxonomy): Bacteria > Gemmatimonadota > Gemmatimonadetes > Gemmatimonadales > Gemmatimonadaceae > JBHENQ01. The sequence continues at coordinate 7,997 of JBHENQ010000197.1, forward strand.
CCCGAGCCCTTTGCGTGGTCTGACTTTCGATGTATTGATGGCGTACACGCGTGGCGAAACACGCCATTGGTTCGAGTGGTTGCAGTCGCAGCCGGCCGGCGTGCTGGATGTTCCCATTGGAAAGGATCGCATGGCCACCGTGCGCGACGTGATGGTGCACACGTTCGCGGTGGAGCTGCGCTGCGCTGAGCGTTTACTCGGCGAAGATGTGACACCGTTCGACTCCCTGCCGGTCGATTCCCTGTCGGCTATCTTCGCAATTGGAGCCCGGGCGCGCGACAAAATGGACCAGTATCTTTCGCGCGCGACATCAACGGATCTCCACGAGATTGTCGTGCTGCCCTCAGCATCGGGTGAGCCTCGATCCGCTAGCGCCTACCGAGTCGCGGGACATTTCTTCCTTCACGGTATCAGACACTGGGCGCAGATAGCGACGGCGCTCCGACAAGCCGGCTACGGCGTTCAGTGGCCGCACGATCTGCTTTCCAGCGAGATGGAAGATTGAGCTCCTGGGAGACGCAGCTGGGTCCTCCCTGGCGGGCGCATCTCGCCGTCTGGGCACTCCTCGTATTCGCTGCCGGTGCCATGACTCCGCTCGCAGATCCGGACTTGCCTCTCCATCTGGCGATTGGCGAGTGGATAGTTCAACATCGCGGGCTGCCGGTGCAGGAACCTTTTTCCTGGACTCGGGCGGGTGCTCCCTTCTATGCGTACTCGTGGTTCATGGCGGTCCTGTACTACTGGGTCTATTCAGTCTGGGGCCCGCTGGGTCTGCGAGTATTTTTTGGGTTGACGCTGGTCTCTTCCGCGGCGGCGGTGCTGATGCTCGCACGCGCTGCCGGCTGGAGACCATGGACCGCTCTTTTTCTGGCGATGGTAAACGTGGTGGTGCTGAGCTTCGTGGTGGCAGCGCTACGGCCGCAGGTAGTCCTTGCCATCGCTGTTCCACTCGCGTGGGCATCAGCCTATCGCTTGATGGATGCCGAGAAAATCCGCTGGCCGGTGGCTGGCCTCGTGCTCTCCAGCGCGCTGGCGGCTAACTCTCATCTCCTCTTTCCACTTACAGCTTCATCGTGGATTCTGCTCTTCACGCGGATCCCGCGCGCGAAGGAGCGTCGACGAGTGGTTGCCATGATCGGTGGCGTGGTCCTGGGCTGGCTCCTGTCTCCTTACGTGCTCCAGTGGCCGGAAATGTTTCGCCTCAACTTCGCTTCCAACGCGCTTCAGGCGCCGTTCTCACCTATCTCGGAGATGCGACCCGGTTTTCTCCTCAGTTTCCAAAACGCCGCTGCCTCCCTCGTTGCTCTGGGATTCACCTTGCTGCCGTGGAGCCTTGCCAGCGCTCGACTGAACAGACGAGAACGAGTCGCCTTCGCCGCCAGCTGGCTGATCGGGTTACTCCTTTTCTCGTTTGCCGCGCGTGCCTTGCTAGTATGGTGGCTACTCGTGATTCCGGTCGTGGCC
>JBHENQ010000198.1:0-33272 GCA_046261975.1 Gemmatimonadaceae bacterium
AAAGTCAGCAAAATGCTCTATGGTCTCCGTCGTTATCTGGCTTCTCAGTCAAAGGACAGCAAACAGGCTTAAGTGTTGGTTTCATCCTCGACCCTGAGGTCTATACTTCTGGCGACTCGCGTCTGCGTCGTTCTTGGTTGATCTTCCGCTCCCAAACTGACCCACTACTCAACCGCGGCTCGCGTTGACTTGACACTGCTAATTTGATATCGTTTCTAGTTCTGCCGAAGTGGTGGAATTGGTAGACGCGCTGCGTTCAGGGCGCAGTGGGCGATAGCCCGTGGGGGTTCGAGTCCCCCCTTCGGCACTCCATGTTGTCGCACGGCGGGCGGCGCGCAATCGCGAGTCGCCCGCCGTTTCAACTGCAGCTTACTGCAGCCGTGCCGCCGCGGCTGATCTCGCGTTCGAGGACGTAGCGACCGCCGAGCCTGCTCTGGAGCTTGTCGAAGAGACCAGTCATCCTGCGGACCCTCTGCCCTATACCAGACCGCTATAATGGGATCGGCTGGCGGGAAGCGGAAGTCAAACCATCGGGTTCTGGGACCGCCGGGCCTGCGGCTAGGTTCGAGAGGTTGACGGTAGTACGTCTTCCGGCAGCGACGCTGTGCCGAATATGTCCCTCAGCGCGGCATTGGCTTCAGCCAGATAACTGGAAACGATCTCCGACGCACGCGCGACCATCTCTGCGCTGGATGGACTGCTGGAGCCGGCAAACCTGAGCAGCGTACGACCCAGATGCCAGACACTTCCGGCACCCTCTCGATTTGCAAGCGCATCAGTATATGCGCGAATTCGCACATTGAACTGAGTTTCCGCCACGAGAAGCTTGCCCGGTGCAACCGCCGGATCTCGGCCAAGCACCTCGCCCAGCTCCCGAGCGACGGCGGACCCCGTTCGGTCATCAAGTGCATCCCGCTGTGCCGTGAGCAGACCCATCGACCGACGGGCGTATCGCAGCTCCCAGCGCGCGTGATCCAGATCGTCTCCGGTTGCCTCGCGCGCCAACCACCGCACATCATCCTCGTCCGGCTCTGCGAGCAGCCGGTCCACGTAGGCCTCCGCATTGGCGCGCAGCTGGCGTCCTACGCGCCAGTCTCTCCACAACACGCCTAGCGGTGTCATCCGCCGCCTCCGGCGGGGCCGTGCACGCCGCCCGGCACGCCGATCTCGGTCATCCTTCGCAGGTCGAGCACTTCGTCAATCTCGGAATCCGGAAGCACTTTTTCGCGCTTGACGAGATCCCGTATCAACGTGTTTTCCTTCACGCTCTGCTTACTCAACTCGGCCGCGCGCGTGTAACCGATTTGCGGTGCCAGTGCCGTCGCAAGCGCGGCCGAACGCTCCACCCAGTACTCGCACTGCTCTATGTTGGCCTCGATGCCGCGCACGCAGCGTTCGGTGAACGTCGTTGCTGTGTTCGTCAGTATCTGCATCGACATCAGGACGTTATAAGCGATAACAGGCATCATCACGTTCAATTCCAACTGCCCATGCTCCGCTGAAATCGCCACGCAGGCATCGTTGCCAAAAACCTGAAAACAGACCTGGTTTACCATCTCTGGAATTGAAGGATTGATCTTGCCCGGCATGATGGAAGAACCCGGCTGCACCGCAGGCAGCCTCACCTCGTCCAGGCCAGTGCGCGGGCCGCTTGCCAGGAGGCGCAGATCGCTGGCTATCTTGCCGAGATCGAGCGCCAAGGTGCGGAGTTGTGCGCTGAATGCCGCTATATCTCCCATGCTCTGCATGAGCTGGATGCGGTCCGCCCCCTCGCGCAGATCGAGACCCGACATGGCGCTCAGGTGTTCCACCATAAGCGCCGGATACTCCGGTTCCACGTTGACTCCAGTGCCCACCGCGCTGCCACCTATCCCGAGATCCCGCAAATAGTCCGCGGTCTCGCGAATTCTCCTCAAGTTGCGGTCGATCGTCCCGGCGTACGCGGCGAACTCCTGTCCGAGGCGAATCGGCATCGCGTCCTGAAGATGTGTGCGACCCGACTTCATGACGGAATCGAACTCCTCGCCCTTGGCCGCAAACGCATCGCGCAATCCGGCGAAGGCGTGCACGAGTGGGTCCAGCTGCGAAAGACATGCTAGACGAATGGCCGTGGGTATCACGTCGTTCGTGGACTGCGCCATGTTGACGTGGTCGTTGGGATGCACCGGTGAGTAATCACCGCGCTCTCCGTCCAGCAGTTCATTCGCCCGGTTGGCCAGTACTTCGTTCGCGTTCATGTTGTGCGATGTGCCCGCACCGGCCTGATAAACGTCCACGACGAAGTGCTCGCGATGTTGGCCCGCAAGTATCTCGTCCGCGGCGCGAACGATTGCCTCCGCACGCTTAGCATCCAGTCGCCCCGTATCGCGGTGAGTCAATGCAGCCGCTTTCTTGATCCATACGGTTGCGGTTACGAAAGGTGGCAGTGCCCGAAGGCCGCTGATGGGAAAATTCTGCGTGGCGCGCATGGTCTGCACGCCGTAGAGAGCATCCGTTGGAACTGCGAGCGGGCCGAGGGGATCTTTCTCGGTGCGTGTGGCTTGGGCCATCGCCTCTATGTCCTCGGGATCGAGCTATCCATCATCGGGTGACCGGAATGCGCAGCGCGACCGCGAACCGGTTGAAATAATTGAACAGTGCCACTACTGCCGCGATCTCGATAATCTGCGCTTGAGTCCACGCGGCCGCGAGATCGTCGAAGATCTCGGACGTGACATCGCCGCGTGTCGGCGTCATTGCGTCGGCAAATACCAATGCAGAGCGCCAGGCGGGTTCCAGGTCGCTGTAATCGGCCCGCGACACCCCCATTAGCTGGTCGTCCGAAGCGCCCAGCCGCCTCGCCAAGGCGGTGTGAGAAGCCAGTCAGTAGTCACACAGGTTGATGTGCGAAACCCGAACCGACAACAACTCCTTCAGGAGCTGCGGAACGTCCCCCGGGCCCATAACGGCGCGCATGTGTGCTTCGAGCGAGGTAAGGATTGCCGGATGGCGCGCCACCGCGCGGAACAGGTTGGGCACTTTTCCACGCTCGATAACGAAACGCGCGAAGACATCCTCTGCTCCTTCAGGCGGCACCAGGGGATCGGCGAGCGGAACTCGCGGCGAATCGTGCACTCAGACCGATCCCAATATTCTTGCCCCACCATTGAGAAACGGGTTATCCGCCCGTTCGCGGCCGATCGTGCTCGCTGGCCCGTGGCCGGGATAAATAACCATGGCATCCGGGAGAGTGCAGAGCGTTTCCAGCGTGCGCGCCAGCGCGGCGCCGTCGGCAAGTGGTAGGTCCGTGCGCCCGATGGATCCCGCGAAGAGACAATCTCCCACGAACGCTACACCGTGCCCGTGAATCACCACGTGGCCAGGCGCGTGCCCGGGCGCGTGCATTACCGTGAACCTCAGCGAACCCAGCTCCAGCACATCGCCGTCCGACAGAATTCGATCAGGCGGAGGAGGATCGTCAACGATTAGACCGAAAACGAGCCCGTGTCGGGATGCGCTCTGGTACAGAGGCAGGTCCAGAGGGTGAAGGTAGACCGGAATGTCCAGAACGCGCTTGATCCCCGCGATGGCGCCTACGTGGTCCACGTGCGCGTGCGTGAGCCAGATGGCGGCTAGCTTTGCACCACTTTCCCTGACCGCCTCGAGCAGACGCTCGGCTTCGTCGCCCGGATCCACCAACGCGGCGACGTTGCTGTCGTCGTCCACCACCAGGTATGTGTTTTCCTGAAAGGGGCCCACCGGGATAGTTCGTATTTTCACACTGGCGCCTTAGACCGGGAGGCCCGCTACTGCCGCCGCGATCGCTGGGGGATGCCCGTGCTTCCTTGCCGTCAGATATTTCTCGACCGCGATTGCGGCTGTGGTCGCGTCCCCTACTGCCGTGGTCACCTGCCGTGTGAGCTGCGACCTCAGATCACCTGCCGCGAAAAGACCCGGTATGGACGTCTGCATGTTTGTGTCAGTGATGACATAACCGCTTGCGTCATGTGTCATATGGCCATCGATGACGCCGGTATTGGGCTTGAAGCCTATGAAGATGAAGATACCCGTGACATCAAGCTTGCTCGTTTCGGATGCCGCCAGATTTCGGAGCGTCAGGTTCTTGACGATTCCATTGTCATCACCTTCGATGCGTTCCACCACCGTGTTCCAGATCAGCTCGATCTTGGGATTATTAAAGACACGCTGCTGGATGATCTTGGACGCGCGCAGCTCATCGCGGCGGTGGATGAGGTAGACTTTCCTGGCGTAACGCGTGAGAAAATCGGATTCTTCCGCAGCAGCGTCGCCCCCGCCAACCACGGCGATGGTCTGTCCCTTGAAGAATGCGCCGTCGCAAATGGCGCAGTAGGAAACCCCCTTGCCCGCATACTCAAGCTCGCCCGGAACTCCAAGCTTGATGGGTGTCCCACCCGCGGTGAGGATGACAGTCGGCGACAGGTAGACATCGCCGGACTCCGTTACGGTCCGGAATGTGCCATCACCGAGGCGCCTCACCGTGTGCACTGCAGTTGACGTCTTGACCTCTGCTCCAAACTTTCGGGCATGGCTGTCGAACTTCTGCGCGAGGTCCCAACCTTCGACGTGCTCGAACCCTGGATAATCCTCGATGATCTCCGTGTTCAGCAGCTCGCCACCCGGGAAACCGCGCTCCAGCAAGACGGATTTCAACATGGAGCGGCCCGCATACATGGCCGCCGTCATCCCCGCGGGGCCTGCCCCTATAATCACGACGTCGTAATCGAATGTGTCGGCCAAGACTTATCACCTGAGGCTATTGGGCGCCGGGTTGCGGGAGCCATACTTGGACCAGGCAACCTGAACCCAGGCGCTTAAATCTCGCTTGTTGCCCACACAAACTGAAAGTCTGAGCGGCTCAGGGCTGTTCCGAAGGCCCAACTGACAGGATGCTGAGCGCGCCATGGCAGTGCGACACGGTCGCAACCAGTAAATCCACTCGACTCCCTTCCGGTTCCGCCCCCTTGGCGACCGCAAATGCCACTGCACGGTCGCCGGCGAGCACGTCCGCTGTGTCGAACATGCCAACGCCCCAGGCGCGATGCCGGCAGTGGAATATCACCGGGCCGGCGAGCCTGCCTTCGCGCGAATTCTCCGCGTCAACATATGCTCGAACAGCTTGCGGCATGCTCCACGTTCGGGGACCCCGAATCTCGGGACAGTTGGCAGGCTCGATGCAGTTTATCGGGCACATCCATTCTGCGAAGCTGACGTAGTGAGTTCCGTCGGGATGGGCATGTTGCCAGGGCATTGACGGCGCCCGCGATACCGGCCGCATTTCTATGGACCTGCTCGGCCAGCGTTCGCGAGCACGATCACGAAGCCAGTCGAACATCACGTGCGGCATGAGAGGCGAGGGGACGATAGCGTCCTGACAGCAATTGTGTGGCTCACTGGCGGCGGACGCCAGATACTTGCCAAGAAACTCCGACCATGGCTCCGTGACTACGGTTACTTTGCCATCACGAGTTGCCGTGGCAACGGCGCATGTTGGATCACGATCCACAACGAGTAGGCGCTCGTAAGCAATAGCGCCGGCGCGCGCGGCCCGAAGCAACTGGCGAACGTAGTACGAGCCGTAGCAGCCGCCGCCTATGACGATGATGGAGCCGTAACGCTGGGTTTCTCGCCGATGCTTCGGTGGTCGATCAACCTCATTAGCGGACATGACGGCCACCGTCGACGATCAGCGTCTCGCCGGTGACGTAGTCGGCCTCCAGCAGGAAGATTACCGCCTGTGCCACATCTTCCGGCGAGCCAAGTCGCTTGAGAGGCGTACCGCGCACCAGGCGTTCGGCGTCGGCCGCACTGGTTTTCTCCGGCAGAAGCACGGCTCCTGGCGCCACAGCGTTCACTCTGATAGCCGGACCCAGTGTTCGCGCCAGCGCGCGCGTCATCTGAATCACTCCGGCCTTGGTGATACCAAATGGAACGTACGTCGGCCAGGTCTCCAAGCCCGCGAGGTCAGCAATGTTGACTATCACGCCTCCGCGAGACGCCATCACCGAGGCCGCTGCCTGCGCGCAGAAGAACGGCGCGCGCAAATTTATCGCGAACATCTGGTCCCAAGCTTCGGTTGACACCTGCCCAGGTGTTTCGAGCATGATCGCTGCGGAATTGACCAACACGTCCAGCGACCCGAAGTGCATGGCGACGTCTTCGACCAGTCCTGCGGGCGCCTCAGATCGACTCAGATCCGACCTGATCGCCCACGCCTCACCTCCGTTCCGTTCGATCTGGGAAACGGTTGTGCGAGCGCCTTCGAGCGACGAGTTGTAGTGCACGGCGACTCGCATGCCGCGGCCAGCAAGGGCCAGTGCTATCGAACGACCTACCCGAATTCCAGCGCCAGTGACCAGCGCAACGCATCCGGCGAGCTGCACATCAGGCTCCCAGTGACGCGAGGATCTCCGAGACAGCCGGTGCACCACGCACGGCGTAGACCACGATGCCGTCGCGGTGAATCGCGTATACGGAACGCTGAATGCCTTGGCCGTCGTCCTTAAGCGCCCCATACGACCGGGAAATGGCGCGTTCGGGATCGCTCAGCAGCGGAAACCCAAAGCCCATCTTCGCAGCGTAGCGAGTGTGGCTGTCGGCGCCAGCTGGATTCACGCCAAACGGTTGAACGCCGGCATTGGTGAATCTGCTCATCTCGTCGCGCACGGCGGAGAGTTGCTTGTTTCAGCCAGGGGTGTTGTTACCTGGATAGAACACGAGAACCGCGTGACCACGTTCAAGAACTTCCGTCAGCCTGTATTTCTTGCCGTCGCTGGCATCGGCCCCGAAGTCTGGCGCGGCCGCGCCGGGAGTGAGTAGTTGATACGTGCTCATGCAGTTGTTGCTCCTTTGCTTTGCTTTGCGCGCTCCGCTAGTCTGGCGTCCTGGCGATCGAGCCATTCGGCGGGGATCCTCATGCTACCAAGCGAGCGCGGGCCCGAAGGAGCTCCGTGAAAATCGGATCCCCCGCTGGGAACGAGCTTGAAATGATCTACTAGCGCAAGCAACCGCGTGGCGTCCTCGTTGCTGTGAGCCGGGTGTCGGACTTCCGCCCCATCCAGGCCGCTCCTGGCGAGAGTCTCGATACGTGCCAGGGAGCCATCCTCTCCCGGATGCGCCAGAATTGCCAGGCCGCCGGCCTCGTGGACGATGCGGATCGCGTCTTCGGTGGTGATGCGATGTTTGTCGACGTTGCCGGGCCGACCGGAGCCGATGTACAGGTCGAACGCCTCCTTCACGTCTTTAACCCAGCCGCCAGCCACGAGGGCGCGGGCTACATGTGGGCGCCCGATCGCACCGTCGCCAGCCTGCTCGATCACCTGGTCCATATGCAGCGGCACGCCAAGTGAGTTGAGAATCGCGACTATTCTCTCGGCCCGAGAGCGTCTTGTGTCGCGGAAACGACGCAGCTCCGCTTCCAGCTTCTCGAGCCCCGAAACATGCAGGCCGAGCACGTGAGCTTCGGCGTCACCCTCAAAAGCGCTCAACTCCACCCCAGCCACAACACGGAGGCCAAGACGGTGGCCTGTCTCCTTCGCTTCAGCGACACCAGCGACCGTGTCATGATCGGTAAGGGCGATGGCGGTGAGGCCGATCTTTACAGCCGCATCGACGACCGCGGTTGGTGACAGGGCACCATCAGACGCGGTGGAATGCATGTGAAGGTCTACAAAGCGACCATTCCTCGCGGCAGTGGTGCTCGTTGCTGCGGCCGTCATGCTTTGTAATCTGCCTCGGGTGAGGTGAAACTGGGCTGAGACTGATCAAACAGCCTGCTCAGATCAGCTTCGCTGAGCTCTGCAAGAGCCTGCTCGCGCCACCGCGATCCTTGCGGTGAATACCGGGTGACACGGACCTCCCGCCCGGCGCCGCTGCCTGAGGTGAAAACGAGGCTGAACTCATCACGATCGTACTGCGTGACGCGTCCCGAGTTCTCAACCGTCCAGGTCTTCCCCTTTGCTGCGATAGTTCTTGTCGGCATTTCTACTTGAGCTCCACTTCCTGATAGATACGCGAGGGGTCTACCGGTCCGCTCTTGTCGGTGCTGCGCTCCAGGGCTTCAGTCAGCGTGTCGCTATTCGCCGCCTCAATGAACTCTATGTAGGCTCCGGCAAGTTCGATTTCCTCGAAAACCCAGAACTTGCATCCCGCCTTTTCGTAGTACGCGCGCCGCTGGGGCAGTCGCTCGATGTACTTTCTGCGATCGGCCGCCGGGATGATCGTGCGCTGCATCGTTAAGGTGCGTGGCATGTCAGTTCACCGAATCGGGAAAGGTCTCGATCGTCTTCTTCACCGCTGCCAGGAACTGGTCCGCAACCGCCCCATCGATAATTCGATGGTCGAACGAGATGGAGAAGTAGGCACACGTACGAATCGCGATCGTATCCTCGCCGTCCGCGCCGGGGAGGATTTTCGGGCGCTTCTCTATGATTCCCACGCCCAGAATGGCGACCTGGGGTTGGCTTATGATTGGTGTGCCCATCAACGAGCCGAAGACACCGGGATTGGTGATCGTGAAAGTGCCGTCCTGAACCTCGGTCGGTGAGAGCTTCTTGGAGCGAGCGCGCGACGCCAGATCGTTCAGCGCGTGTGTGATTCCGGTTAGTGACAGCCTGTCGGCATTCTTTATCACGGGCACTATGAGCCCCCAGTCGAGGGCGACTGCAACGCCGATGTTGTACTGCTTACGGTAGATCACATTGTTGCCGGCAACGGAGGAGTTCACCACGGGAAAGGCTTTCAGGGCATCTACGGTGGCCTTAATTATGAAGGGCATGAACGTGAGCTTCTGACCTGTGGCGGTTTCGAAGGCCGCGCGATGCTTCGCGCGCAGCCTGGCGATCCGGGTGAAATCGATCTCCATAAACGACGTCACGTGCGCCGATGTGCGTCTCGAAGCGATCATGTGCTCGCTTATTCGCTGACGCATCACCGACATGGGCTCGACGAGATCGCCGGGCCAAGGTTCGGGCACGGGACCGTATTGCTCCGCACCAGCAGGTACGTGCATCGAAGGCGCAACAGCTGGACGGGCGAGGCTGGGAGCGGCGGCGCCGGAGTCGATGAAGGCTACGATGTCCTTCTTGGTCACGCGCCCTGCTACGCCGGAGCCCTGAAGAGCCGCGATTTCAATGTTGTGCTCGGCGGCTATCTTGCGTACCAGGGGCGACGACCTGCTTCGGACGCGCTCTTCGAATGAATTCCCATCACCCGCATGCGTTGTTCTGGCCGGAGATGCGATAGTCTGATGAGACACGCTCGGCGCCTCGGGCTTGGATTCTGTTTTCGGGGGTGGAGGGCCAGCCCCAGCCGCAGCGGATATCGAGGACGCGGTGGCGGGAGCCGCTGGCGGAGCTGCTATGGCGGCGCCCTTCTCCGTCTCCAAACGCGCGACGACCGTTTGGACGGGCACCGTCTGCCCTTCCGTCACAAGAATCTCCGCCAGTACACCAGCCGACGGTGCGGGAATTTCAGCGTCCACCTTGTCGGTGGAGATCTCGAAAATCGGCTCGTCTCGCTTCACTTCATCGCCGACCTTCTTGAGCCAGCGCGACAGAGTGCCCTCGGCGATCGACTCGCCCATCTGAGGCATGATAACATCTATTCGCGCCACGATATCAACTCCTTTGAGAATGTTCGCCGGCGACGAGAGTTCGCCGGATACGCCAGACCACTACCCCAGGGAGGACGATCGCCCCAAACACAGCGCCGACAAACATGAACTCCATGTTGCACGCCGGTAGATCGGGTAGCGGCCTGCAGCCCCGTGCAAGTGAAACAAATTTCAACAGCAGCACCGTGATCATGCCACCGCCGAAAAAACCCGGTAGAGCCAGGAGACAGCCGATGGCAAGCTGTGACGGTCCTCTCTCCCCCCCCCTTTTCTCGCTGCCCACCTTTGCCGGTCTCAAGACCTCGAGCGGCTAGTATGCCGCCAGGCGCCGAGCCACGGTCACGATATCCGACGTCTGCGGCAAAACAAAATCTTCCAACGGTGGTGAATACGGCAACGGCACATCCATGGCCGCGACACGCAATATTGGAGCATCCAGCCATTCGAACGCTAATTCGCTGACGCGCGCGGCGATCTCGCCAGCGATTCCGCCCGTCCGCGTATCCTCATGGACGATCAAAAGCTTGTTAGTTTTCTTGACTGTGGCAACAATGGCCTCGTCATCCATCGGCAGCAGTGATCGCAAGTCCACAACTTCCACCGAAAGACCGTCCTCCTTCTCCAATTGATCGGCGGCTTCCAGCGACTTCCACACGGTGGCCGCATAAGTAATGATGGACAGATCGGTCCCTTCCCTCGCCAATCTGGCCTTGCCGATTGGCACCACGTGGTCGCCGTCAGCGAGATCTTCCTTGATCCGCCGGTAGAGATACTTGTGCTCGAAGTACAGGACAGGATCGTCGTCGCGGATTGCCGCCTTCAGAAGACCCTTGGCATCGCTGGCCGTGGCCGGATAGACGATCTTGAGACCCGGCGTATGAAGGAATGCGGCTTCGGGATTCTGCGAGTGGAACGGGCCGCCGCGCACGTAGCCTCCGCTCGGACCACGCACGACGATTGGACACGGCAGGCCCGCCCGATAGCGCGACGTCGCGACGTAATTCGTCAGCATGTCATAAGCGCACGAGATGAAGTCGATGAACTGCATCTCGCACACCGGCCGCATGCCCATGTGGGCGGCGCCGGCCGCAGCACCAACGATGGCCGCTTCGGAGATTGGCGTGTCGATCACGCGGGCCTCGCCAAACCTTGCGAGCAGACCCTCCGTGACCTTGAACGCCCCGCCGTAGGCACCGATGTCCTCTCCCAGCAGGAAGACGTTATCGTCCCGCTCCATCTCCTCGAACAGAGCCTGCCGTATGGCCTCCAGGTAGCTAGTCTCAGCCATCGTACGTACCCCATCCGAGCGCACGCTCGTTTGCTTCCACGGCCGATCCTGTTCCCTGCCGGTACCATGGTGGCATTGCCGCTGGCGGATCGGCGTATATGCCCGTGAGAGCATCGTCTGGTTCAGGCATCGGCGATTTCTCGGCGGCGTCCGTGGCCGCATCTATTTCGATCCTGACCCGCTCGTCGATTTCCTCCAGAGCCGATGCGCTCACGCCTGCGTCCTCCAGCAATGCTTTCACATAGCGATCGACCGGATCATTGTGAGCTGCCCACCAATCTATCTCACCGTGAGGAACGTAAGACTGGTTATCGTGCTCGGCGTGGCCCTTGCGCCTGTAGGTCTTGAGCTCGATGAGCGTCACTCCCTCACCGCGACGCGCGCGCTCCACAGCATGCTTCGTGACATCGTACGTTGCGAGGACATCGTTGCCGTCCGCGTATTCCCCCGGTACTCCGTAGGCAAGGGCCTTGTCGCGGAGCTCTTTAGTCGCGGTCTGCTTCGAGAGCGGCGTGGAGTACGCGTAGCCATTGTTCTCGACAATGACCACGAGAGGACAGCGTTGCACCGCGGCGAAGTTGATTCCCTCGTGGAACGCACCGGTGGACGTTGCTCCTTCTCCCACGTACACCAGGCCCACCCGGTCTTCGCCGCGCAGCTTGAAGGAGAGTGTCACGCCCGCCATCACGGGAACCATGTCCCCGAGATGAGAGATCTGTCCGATGAAGCCTCGCACGAGATCGCCGAAATGAATGTTCAGCTCGCGGCCGCGGGTAGGCGAATCGCCCTTCGCCATGTACTGGCGGATTATCTCCAGAGGCTCAGCGCCCTGAACCAGCATGGATCCAAGATTTCGGATGAGGGGTGAGAGAAAATCTCCCTTCGAGCGGTCGAGTGCATACGCGCTGCCGACAGCGTCGGCTTCCTGGCCAAGCGATCGGAAGAGTCCGCCGACGACTTTGGTTTGGCGGTAGAGATTGACCAGACGCTCCTCGAGCGAGCGCGTGAGCCGCATGTAGTAGTAGAGCTCCAGCTTCTGCTCCTGGCTGAGCATCGCGGATGGTTGAGCGCCAGGGTCTACGGCCATCTCGCGCCCAGCCGGCGTGGAGGCAGCGCGAGCTGTCATCAGTACGCGGCCGTAAGCTGATGCGTCTGGTCTGCCGCGCGGTGAACGCGGACGAAATAGCGCTTCACATTGCGATCGAGCCTGCTCTCCCCCATCTGGTCCGTGTAAGCCTCGATGAGAGTGTAGTGTCCTCCTTCCGGCCTTACGGACAGCGTGACAGTTCCCAACGTTCCAGCGTAGGTCCGGCCTCGTTCCAGCGAAGCCCGACGCACCATTCCGAGTGAGCCCTCGAAGAATTCGTCAGCAACCGACAGCGCCAGGGCGGGCGGCACGTGCGTGCGATGAAAGTGTTTCACGCTCTACGGAATTTCCTGGCGTTCGTTGCGCACGTCCTGCATCCAATCGACGCGCTCGAGCGGTTTGGTCGAATCCGACCTGAATTGAATGGCTATAGCCCACTCGCCGGCCGTGACAAAATTCAGCCTGGCGTAGTAGGTCCCGAGCTCCTTGCCTGTGACGAGCCCGTCCCACGTGCTAGCACCTCCGCGATTGGAAGCAAAGATCCGTCCCTGACCGCCTTCGATGGGCTGGCCGGAGTCCCTGTCACGAACCACCACCTTGTACTCCGTTCGTTCTCGGGCGAACGGAGGAACTGGGTCGGCGGTGACGCGAAACGAATAAGTGGTGCTCAAAGCACGATGATCCGTTGCGGGCCCAGGCGGTGGCCCGCATCCGACCGCAGCGAAGGCTGCCGCTACTGCAAGCGTTTGTCGGGTTAGCCTCATGATGCGTAGTACTCCAAGCCGAGGTGCGTGATCTGGTCCTCGCCCATGAGATGACGGAGGGTGTTCTTTAGCTTGGTCTGTTGAATGAAGAGATCGTGCTCCGGTTGTAGACCGGGGGCGGCCATCGGGCTCTTGAAGTAAAACGATAGCCACTCCTGGATCCCCTTCATGCCGGAGCGCTGTGCGAAATCCATGAACAGCGCCAGATCGAGGACAATTGGCGCCGCCAGAATGGAATCACGGCACAGAAAATTTATCTTGATCTGCATCGGGTAACCCATCCACCCGACTATGTCGATGTTATCCCAACCTTCCTTGTTGTCGCCGCGGGGCGGGTAGTAATTGATCCGCACCACGTGATGGAAGTCCTTGTACAACTCCGGATACATCTCCGGCTGCAGGATAGTGTGGAGCACGCTCAGCTTGGACTCCTCCTTGGTCTTGAACGACGCCGGGTCGTCCAGCACCTCGCCGTCACGATTGCCCAGAATGTTCGTGGAGTACCATCCGGCAAGACCGAGCATCCTCGCCTTGAGGCCGGGCGCGACTACGGTCTTCATCCAAGTTTGTCCGGTCTTGAAGTCCTTGCCCGACACCGGAACGGCACGTTCGTTCGCGAGCTGCAACAAGGCGGGCGCGTCGACGGTCAGATTGGGCGCGCCGTTGGCGAACGGTACTCCTTCCATGAGCGATGCGTAGGCGTACAGCATGGACGGTGCAATGGCGTCATCGTTTCGATCCATCGCTTTCTCGAATTGCTCCACGGTCGCATGCTGGGGACCGGGTCTGATGAATATCTCAGTGGACGCGCACCATACCACAACCATCCGATCGAGCTTTTCTTTGCTCTTGAAATCGCGAATGTCCTCGCGAAGTTGCTCGACCAGGTCACGCTTGGTTTTGCCCTTCTTTACGTTTGTATCATTGATTCGCGTTACGTACTTCTGGTCGAACACTGCCGGCATGGGATGGATGGAGCTGAGAAAATCAGCAACCGGCTCGATGTCCTTCTCACTCAACACTCCGGCCTTGCGCGCAGCAGTCAGCGCGTCATCTGGAATCGGGTCCCATGCGCCGAAGGCGATGTCGTTCAGTCGCGCGAGAGGAACGAAGTCCCGGATGAGAGGCGCGCGCTGTTCCGTGCGCTTCCCGAGCCGGATCGTTGCCATCTGGGTCAGCGATCCGATAGGACTGCTGAGGCCCCGCCTGATGCTCTCAACGCCTGCGATGAATGTTGTCGCGACGGCACCGAGGCCCGGAGTAAGCACTCCCAGCCGGCCTGTCGCTGGACGTGTAGCAGGCCGGTTACCGGCGAGCGAACCCTGCACGAGTGTTTTTTCTCCTTCTGCTGTTTGGCGCCGCGCGTGCCTATCTCGCGAGGTCAATCGGCTCTGAAAGCAGGCATAAAAACAACGAGCCGGAGCATCGCTCCGGCCCGTCTAAGCTAGCCGTTTGAAAAGCACGCAGCAACCCGGGCTACGGCACGGTCCATGGCGTCATGGAGCTCAACTGCACGTTTTCCTTCGTGTAGGTTTTCGTTCCGTCCGCTGTGGTTGCCTTGAGAGCGACTGTTGAGCCGCTCGCCACGCCGGACACCGCCAGATGTTGCGTGCTGTTGGCCGCGGCCTGACCGACGAAAATCTCGTTACCGCCGCTGACAACGTAAACGTTGATTGCCTGGTTGGCGTTGTTGGTCACGTGAACGGCAGCATCGGTGGTTGGCTGAGGTCCGGTCTGAACCTCTACCGTCCGGCTACCACACGCTGTGACGACCGTCACCAGGGCCAGGGCGAAAAGCGCCTTCATATGTCTTCCTCCAGTTGCGGATTGGCACGGACAACGAAAAAAGTGGGACTGAGGACCGATAGTGCAAGACGTGAGCCGAAGGGCTAGGGATTAGGGATTAGGGATTAGGGATTAGGGATTAGGGATTAGGGAAGCGACACGGTTTACCCGTTTCCTGCCGCCCGTTGTCAGTTAGCTGTTCCCTGTTCCCTGTTCCCAGTCCCTAATCCCTAATCCCTAATCCCTAATCCCTAATCCCTAGTATAAAAGGTATTTTCGGGTCCGCTGCTGAAACTCCACTATGGCCGGGAACGATTGATCGATGACGCTGTCTGGATCGTCGCCGCGCAGCAGCGCTTCGCGCGCCCTGGGCGATCCAAATAAGGCGTCAAAGCGCGCCGAGTTGACTCTCAGAGAGTCGCGATGAAGCTTTGCCACGGCCCATAGAATCGCTGCGCCAACGCGCGCACTCTGCAGCCGGTCGCGATTGACAATCCTGATCCGCACCCCGGGCAGCTTCACGCCTGCATACTTCTGGTCCGTTGGGTGGACCGGAGTAAATTCCTCAGCCTCGAAGCCGACTCCCGGCATTCCCAGGTCTTCGAGCATCTCCGCCACTTTTCGCGCATTAAGCCAGGGTGCTCCCACTCTTTGGAATGCATCAGGCGTCCCCCTGCCGACGGAAAGGTTAGTGGCCTCGAACGCCACGACTCCGGGGTATATCGTCGCGCTGGTGAGATTGGGCATGTTGGGCGACGGCTTCACCCATGGTAATCCTGTCTCATCGAACCACATGTCGCGACGCCATCCGAGGGTTGGAACAACGTGAAGGTCGGCGCCGAGAGAAAGCGCGTCGTTGTAGAACCTGGCCAGCTCTCCCATGGTGAGACCGTGTCGGAGCGGAATCGGATGAAGCGACACGGGTTGAGCGGCGCGTGCTGCAGTATGACTACCCGCGTAAGCGAGCGAGCTGTCCAGCATGGGCCCTTCAGTACGAGCGCCGGTTATGGGGTTCGGACGGTCAAGCACGATGAATCTCACCTTGTGTTGCGCAGCACTTCGCATCGCATAAACCATCGTCGCCACGTAGGTCCAGGGACGAGCGCCGAGATCCTGGAGATCCACCACGAGCGCATCCAGGTCGCGCATGGTGCTGTCGGGCGGCGGCAGCACGGTGGCGCCGTAAGTCGAATGAATCGGAAGCCCCGTCCGCTCGTCGCGGCCGCTGGCAAGGTTTGTTCGGTCTTCCGTGCCTCTGATGCCGTGCTCGGGCGAGAACAGTGCGACAAGGCGTGGTCGCGCCAGGGCCGGCGCTGATGTTCCTCCTGCACTCGCCTCGCTTGACGCTGCGCGATGCATCAGGTCTATCGTGCTCGTGCCTTGCTCGTCGACGCCGGACTGGTTTGTAAGCAGACCTACGCGGCGTCCCGCGATGAGCTCGAGGCTGTCACGCAGGAGAACGGTTATTCCGGGCCGGACTTTGTCGCCCCTTCTGGAAGGGCGGATTGCCTCGCCCGAGTCCGTGTCAGCTGCCCGTGCCGTACACGACAGAATGAGAATGCTGCCGGCCATCAGGAGGCTCTCGCTGTACTTTTTCACAGTCTCATTGGGGGTTCACCAAGCAAGGATTCCGAACAGTCCGAAGTCAATTTCGCGTGCTGTCTGGTACCCCACAATGCTGAATGTGTCTGGCGCTGAGCCGAAGTGTTGCTCCAGCCCGCAACGAGCGTCCCGGGGGTGATGACTGGGCACCCTGAACCTGGTTGATTTCATGGGGTAGACAGGCTAAATTTGGGCTATAAGTGCAGCGCTTTCTCCCTGAGGTTTTACATGAGCTCGATTCAGCAACCATTGATAGAAGTAACGGTTACGCCGACGGCTGGCACCGAGGTCCACAAGTTTATGCAAGCCGAAGGCGTTTCCGAGACAAGCGGCGGCCTGCGCGTGAGCGTGCAGCCCGGTGGTTGTAGCGGCTTCAAGTACGGTCTTCTCATCGAGGAGCAGCCGGGCGACGACGACATCATTGTCGAGCAGGAAGGTTTCCGCGTTTTCGTCGATCCGTTCTCGGCTCAGTATCTGAACGGCGTGACAATCGACTACGTGTCGTCCATGCAGGGCTCGGGCTTCACATTCAAGAATCCGAGCGCCACAGGCGGTTGCGGTTGCGGCAGCTCGTTCAACGCCTGATCTCCCGATGATCGGGACGTCAGCATCGAGTTCCGATTGCCAGTTGTGATTTCAGCAAGGCCCGCGATGATTGCCCCTGTCGCGGGCCTTGTCGCACTCCGGAATCCTGAGTCGCGACCTCCGACTCCCGACTCCATCCGCCCGCAAGTGGGCACCCGCCCGACTCCCGACTAGTTTGACATCTACGTTCACGCTCCTGGACCTGCTCGTCCTGGTAGCGTACCTGGCCGGCACCACCACGCTTGGTCTCGTGCTCGGCCGCCGCCAGCGAGACGCCCGAGATTATTTCGTGGCGGATCGCGCCATTCCGTGGTGGGCGGTGCTGTTTTCCGTGGTGGCTAGCGAAACGAGCGCGCTCACATTCATCAGCATCCCTGGTCTTGCCTATATCGGAAACCTGGGCTTTTTGCAGGTTGCTGCAGGCTACATTCTGGGGCGAATCGTCATCGCCTTCACGCTTCTGCCGCGCTATTACGAGGGGGAGCTTGTGACGGCGTACGCACTTCTGGAACGCCGGTTCGGCCTGGCAACCCGGCGATTCACGTCCATAGTTTTCATGGTTACGCGCGCCGTGGCAGATTCCGTGCGCGTGTTCGCCACCGCGATCCCCGTGGCATTGATCATCGGACCGGTGGTGCCAAGGCAGTACTCCATGCCGCTGTCCATTCTCATCCTGGGCCTTCTTACCGTCGTCTACACGTACAAGGGCGGCATGCGCGCAGTGGTTTGGACCGAGTTGCTGCAGGCCGGCATCTACATTCTGGGCGGCATATCGGCAATCGTCCTGCTCGGCAACGCG
The DNA here is from genome assembly GCA_046261975.1 of Gemmatimonadaceae bacterium. Lineage (GTDB taxonomy): Bacteria > Gemmatimonadota > Gemmatimonadetes > Gemmatimonadales > Gemmatimonadaceae > JBHENQ01. The sequence continues at coordinate 17,542 of JBHENQ010000198.1, forward strand.
GTTACCGGCGGCTGGAGCACGATCATATCGACAGCTGCGGATGCCGGAAAGCTCCAGGCGTTAGACACGTATACCGGAATCGATCGCCCTCACACCATTTTCGCGGGACTCATTGGCGGCGCTTTTCTCTCGATGGCTTCCCATGGTGCTGACCAGCTGATAGTGCAGCGCCTGCTTTCCTCGCGCAGTTTGCGCGATGCCCAACGCGCACTGATCGGCAGTGGTCTCGTCGTGTTTGCCCAGTTCACACTCTTTCTCATGGTGGGCGTGGGGCTCTTCGTGCTCTATGCGGGACGGGAATTCTCCGCGCCTGACGCTATTTTCCCGACGTTCATCATCGAGTATATGCCGGTAGGCCTCACCGGACTGATCGTGGCCGCCATCATAGCTGCCACCATGAGCACGCATTCGGGAGCCATCAACTCGCTTGCCGCGGCGACGACCCATGACATTTATCTTCCGCTAGCGCGCCGTCGTGCCGACGACCCGCGCACGCTGCGGGTCGGCAAGCTGTTCGCGCTTGCGTGGGGAGTCGTGCTCACGTTCGGAGCGCTGCTCTACCGCGAGCAGGGGACACCGGTTGTGGTAGTCGCCCTTTCGATCGCGTCGTTTACATACGGCGCCCTCCTTGGCGGTTTCTTCCTGGGCCTCTTCTGGAAGCGCGCGATTCAGCGCGACGCCATCGCGGGAATGACCGTAGGTATCGTCGTCATGGCGTTTGTCGTTTTCGCGAAGCAGCTTTCCGCCGCCTACCCTTCGCTGGGCGATTCACTCGGCCCGCTGGCGCGAGTAGCTTGGCCGTGGTATGTGTTGATCGGGACCACGATTACACTAGCAGTGGGGATACTCTCATCACTCACGCACGGACCGGTCAGAACCGAGACCGGGGCTTGATGACTGCAATCGTCGTGGGAGTCGACGGGGGCGGGTCGCTCACGCGTGTGATGGTGGCCGACGCGCGAGGCACAATCATCGGTGAGTCGCAAGCGCCAGGCTCGGCAATTCGGCCCGGGCACGCAGATCATTCCGCCGAAATCATTGCCGGGGCGGTGTGCGACGCATTGGCCGCTAGCGGCATCGCACGCGGAGCCCCAGCAGTGCTCTGCGCGGGCGTGGCCGGAGCGGGCAGAGACAGCGAGCGGCAGGCGTTGTTGCAAGCGCTTTCAGATCGGGAGCTGGCGAGCGAAATAATCGTTCACGCCGACGCATCGATCGCTCTCGAAGATGCTTTTGCAGACGGACCCGGTGTGCTGACAATCGCCGGCACAGGATCAGTAGCGTTTGGGCGAGGGCCAACAGGTGCTTTCGCGCGTTGCGGCGGCTGGGGAGCTGTGTGCGGTGACGAGGGAAGCGGCGCGTGGATAGGACGCCGTGCGCTTTCAGTTATCACAGCTGCTAGTGACGGTCGCGAACCCGAGACAGCTCTCGTTGCAGCCGTGCTCACGGCGGTTGACGCGAGGACCGCTCTGGACGTAATCCCATGGGCCGCGTCAGCTACGCCCGCGGCGCTCGCGTCACTGGCACCGGTGGTCGTGGCAGTTGCCGAGACGGGCGACCTTCGCGCTAACTCGATACTCAGCCTCGCCGCAGAAGAGTTGGTCCTACACATTCGAACGCTCGCGAGGATACTCTTTGCCGACGAGCGCGCCGGCTGTCCAGTCGCACTGGCCGGTGGGCTGCTTGCGCCGGGAGCGGGGTTGCGCAAGAGAGTCGAGCATCGATTGAAGACGGCCGTACCCGGCGCTCAGGTGCGAACCGAAGAGGTGGTTGCGGTACGCGGTGCGGTGCGCTGTGCGCTTCGGGAAATGGGCTACCGAGCGCTGTAGCTGCTCGGCGAGGAGTTAGATGGACGGAGAAGCGCCAACTCCATGGACGCCTACCGGGAGCGCATCGGCTGTCACAGGTATGAAATTCGGGTCGAATTCTCCTTCCCAACGCGCCATGACGACGGTGGCGAGGCAATTTCCCACCAGGTTGACTGTCGTGCGCGCCATGTCCATGAGCTCATCCACGCCAAGGATCACTGCTACTGCTTCGAGCGGCAGGCCGAACGTGGCCAGCGTTCCGGCCAGAATCACAAGCGATGCGCGAGGAACCGCGGCCACTCCTTTGCTGGTCAGCATGAGCGTGAGCATCATGATCAGCTGCTGCTTCCAGCTAAGATCTATTCCGGCAGCCTGCGCAGCGAATATGGAGGCCACAGCCAGATAGAGGGTCGTGCCATCGAGGTTGAAGGAGTAGCCGGTAGGCATGACGAACGCGACGATGCGCCGCGGCACACCGATCGACTCCATAGCCTGCATCGCCCTGGGCAAGGCCGCCTCGGAAGAGGTAGTGGAAAAGGCGATGAGCGCCGGCTCCTTCACAGCCGCGAAGAATTTCTTGAGCGGGACACGGGCCATGAGCGCTACTGGCAGGAGCACCAGCAGCACGAAAACAATCAGTGCGCCGTACAATGTGAGGATGAGCTTGCCCAGATTTATCAGAACGCCCAGTCCGCTGTGCCCGACGGTGACGGCGATAGCGGCGCCGATTCCTATCGGTGCGTACTTCATGACGATCCCCGTGAACTTGAACATCACGTCCGCGAGCGCGCCACACGCGTTGAGCATGAACTCTTTCGGAGCACCTCTGATCTGTGACAGAGCTACGGCGAACAGGATCGAGAAGAAGACGATCTGAAGCACCTCGTTGTTTGTTGCCGCCTCGAAGAAGCTTTGTGGAACGATGTGCTCGAGGGTGCTTGCAAAAGTGGTTTGTTTCGCGGCGAAGTCCTTGCCAGTGTCCGGCGGGGCTTCAAGGACGACCCCCACTCCAGGGCGCGTGATGTTTACTGCGATCAACCCGATGAACAACGCCAGCGTGGTTACGATCTCGAAATAGATGATCGACTTGAACGCCAGGCGCCCGACGCGCTTCATGTCGTCGCCATGGCCCGCTATGCCTATCACAAGCGTGCCAAAGATGAGCGGAACGATCAGTGACTTGATCATCCGCAGGAAGATCGTGGAGAGCGGTTTCAGGTTCGCCGAAGCCTCGGGAAACGCCCAGCCGATGAACGTCCCCACCACCATGGCGATCAGAATCCACTTGGTGAGCGAAATACGACGCAGTCTGCTCAGCATACGTGATTACGATTCCTGCGAAGGTACGGGGCCTGTCCCGCGTCGGAGCGTCGAGTGCCTGTATCCATACGCAAAATAAAGGAGCAGGCCTAGCGCGAGCCATAGGCCGAAGCGAATCCACGCGGACGACGGCAGTCCTGACATCACCCATATGCATGCTGCAGCACCGCCCACACATACGACCCATGCGTACGGTACGCGGAAGGGCCTCGGCCGATCCGGATCCGTGTAGCGGAGCACGAGAACGCCGATGCAAACGAGCGCGAAGGCTGAAAGCGTGCCGATATTGGTGAGATCGTATGTAGCGTCGTCGTCAGCCACGAGCGCGCCAACCGCCACCAGAAAACCGGTGAGCATCGTGGTGATGTAAGGCGTCCGGTACTTGCCGTGCACCTTGGACGCCCATTTCGGTAACAGGCCGTCGCGCGCCATGGCGAAGAAAATTCGCGGCTGCCCGTACTGAAACACTAGAAGCACGGCCGTCATGGACACCACAGCGCCGAAAGCCACAATCCAGCTCACCGTCTGGAGTCCGGCCGTCTCCAGAGCTTGTGCCAATGGGTCCGAGCCTTTTAGCTGCTGATAAGGAACCAGTCCGGTGGCCACCGCTCCGACGATCACATAGATCACCGTGCAGATGGCCAGTCCGCCCAGGATACCTATGGGCATGTTGCGCTGTGGATTCTTCGTTTCTTCGGCCGCGGTCGAAATCGCATCGAACCCGATATAGGCGAAGAAGACGATGGCGGCACCCTGATGGATACCGCGAAAGCCATTTGGAGCAAACGGTTTGTAATTGGCCGTATCTATGTGCATTGCTCCGACCACCACGAACAGCGTAAGAACCAACAGCTTGATGACGACCATGATGTTGTTCGCGCGCGCGCTTTCACGAACACCAAGCACCAGCAACCAGGTGACCGCCATGACGATCAGAAATGCGGGCAGGTTTACCAGTACGGGCATGTCGCCCAACCGTGGCGCGGTTTCCATGAGAGACTGAATCGCCGGGTCGGAGCTGGCTTTCACGTCCCAGTAGCCGTGCGTCGCCCATTGAGGGAGGGTAATGCCGAACCCCGACAGCAGCGACGAGAAGTAGCCGCTCCACGAAATGGCCACTGCCACGTTTCCGACGGCGTACTCGAGAATCAGATCCCAGCCGATGATCCAGGCAACGAGCTCACCCATTGTCGCGTACGAGTACGCATACGCACTGCCAGCCTGCGGAATCATGGACGCGAGCTCTGCGTAACAGAGCGCTGCGAGTGCACAAACGCCGCCCAACAACAGGAAGGACACGATCAGCGCCGGACCAGCGCCGTAGCGTACGATCACGCCGTTGGGCAGTATCTCGCCTGCCGCAGCTGTTCCTATGGAAGAAAAGATACCGGCACCTATCACCGCGCCAATCGACAGCATGACCAAGTCCCCGGCTCCCAACTCTCGCTTCAGGGAATTGGGATGGTCGCCCTCCGCGATCAGCTCGCCGATCGGCTTACGCGAAAACAAGGATTTCACGGCCTTGACTCCGACGCGGTGTTCACCTCGTTACGCCGCGGCAACTCCATGCCGCTCGGCGCTGCCGGTGGCCGCCTCGACCCGTTCAATTCTCATTCCATAGAACGAACGATGCACGAAGAAGACGGAGACCAGAAGGAAAGCGGCGGATAACAAGTGACCCAGCATTGGGCCCTGCTCGCGCGACAGTGAAACAGCGAGCTCGACGGCAAGCAAGCCAAAGAGTGTTGTGAACTTGATTATCGGGTTGAGCGCGACGGAGGACGTATCCTTGAACGGATCGCCTACCGTGTCGCCGACGACCGTTGCTGCGTGCAAAGCAGTTCCCTTCTGCTTGAGCTCGACCTCTACGATTTTCTTGGCGTTGTCCCAGCTTCCGCCGGCATTCGCCATGAAGATGGCCTGGAACAATCCGAACAGCGCAATGGAGATCAGGTAGCCAATGAAGAAGTACGGTTCGGCAAAAGCGAATCCGAGCGTCGCGAAGAACACGGCGAGAAATATGTTGAACATACCTTTCTGAGCGTATTTCGTGCATATCTCCACGACCTTCTTGCTGTCCGCCACAGATGCCCTTGTCACTCCTTCGAGCCGGATGTTGGCCTTGATGAATTCCACTGCCCGATAGGCGCCGGTGGTCACGGCTTGCATCGATGCTCCCGTGAACCAGTAGATCATCGCGCCGCCCGCGATCAGCCCCAGTATGAACGGCGGATGAAGAATCGACAGGAATTGCAGGAATTCCGGCTGCAGGCCGTTCGTGAGCAGCACTATGATGGAGAAGATCATGGTCGTGGCGCCCACCACAGCTGTGCCGATCAACACCGGTTTGGCAGTAGCCTTGAATGTGTTGCCGGCGCCGTCGTTCTCCTCCAGAAGGTGCTTCGCGGTCTCGAAGTTGACGTCGAAACCGTAGTCCTTCTTGATTTGCTGGGCGGAGCCGGGCATCTGCTCGATCGTGGACAGCTCGAACACCGACTGCGCGTTGTCGGTAACAGGGCCGTAAGAATCGACGGCGATGGTCACCGGGCCCATGCCGAGGAAGCCAAACGCCACCAGTCCAAAGGCAAAGACTGCCGGGGCGATCATCAGCGCGTCGAGACCAAGCGTGCTCACCCCATAAGCGATGGCCATGAGACCCATTATCGCCATGCCAAGCCAGTATGCGCTGAAATTGCCCGCAACCAGCCCTGAAAGAATGTTGAGCGACGCACCCCCTTCCCGAGACGAGATGACCACTTCCCTGGTGTGCCGGCTTTCGGTGGACGTGAAGACCTTTACCAGTTCAGGGATGATCGCTCCCGCCAGCGTGCCGCACGTGATGACGGTTGAGAGTTTCCACCAGAGACTACCGTCGCCCAGGTCCGGAATCAGAAGATAGGACACGATGTACGTCATGGCCACAGACACCAGAGACGTGAGCCACACGAGAGATGTCAGGGGTGCCTCAAAGTTCATCTTCGCTACGTTCCCGTAGCGCGCTTTCGCTACCGCTTCGTTGATCATGTAGGACATGCCACTCGCCACGATCATCATGATGCGCATGACGAAAATCCACACGAGAAGCTGCACTTGCACCGTGGCGCTCGTAACGGCGAGCAGGATGAACGAGATGAGAGCGACGCCCGTAACTCCATACGTCTCGAAGCCATCCGCACTGGGACCAACGGAGTCACCGGCGTTGTCGCCAGTGCAGTCCGCGATGACGCCCGGATTGCGCGCGTCGTCCTCCTTGATGTTGAAAACGATCTTCATGAGATCCGAGCCGATGTCGGCGATCTTGGTGAAGATGCCGCCCGCGATACGAAGCGCCGCTGCACCCAAAGATTCACCTATCGCGAAGCCGATGAAGCAGGAACCCGCATAGTCACCCGGTATGAACAACAGAATGCAGAGCATTATCAGCAGCTCGACACTGATCAGGGCCATACCGATACTCATGCCTGCCTTGAGCGGAATAGCGTAACACGGATAGGGCTTGCCCCGAAGACTCGCGAACGCAGTGCGGGAGTTCGCGAAGGTATTGATCCGGATGCCGAACCAGGCGACGCCGTAACTGCCGCCAATGCCGACGAGGCTGAATAGCAGGATGATGGCCACCTTCACTGGCTCGAAATCGAGCAAGAAGCCAAAGTAAAGAAGCATCACGAGACCGATGAATACCTCAAGAATCAGTATGAACTTTCCCTGCGTTATGAGGTACGTCTTGCAAGTCTCGTAGATGAGCTCGGAAATCTCCCTCATCGACTCGTGCACGGGCATCTTCTTGAGTTGGCTGTAGATCACCAGCCCGAACAGAAGGCCTAGAAAGCAAACAGCGAGACCAGCCATGAGCAGCGTTCTCGCGGGTACTCCCAGAAATTGCACCTGATTGAGATCCGGAATCACCAAGCTGGCCTCTCCACCACCCGTGTGCTGTGGTGCGGCCTCCGCCACGGGTTGAAGTGTCACGCCTTCCTGCGTGATGGGCTGCGGCTCCTGCGCGGCGGCACTGAAACCGGCAGCGAGTAAAGAGAACGCGGTGAGGCCAACGAAAAGGCACACCGGAATTGCACGAGGGAACAGGTTGTCCTTCCGATTCATCTTTCGGCTTTCTCCTGACAGAATAGCATTGACTGGTGAGGTGGCGTCTGCACGACGCGGCAAGCCGCGTCGCTCCTGGTGCCGGCTAGTACTTCTCCACGATGCGCCACAGGTAATAGACCGGGATTCCAATTAGCACGAGTATCAAGCCGAATACTGCCTGGGCCCGCGTGCGATCCGCGATGAGCAGGATGACCGCAACACTCGCTGCGAGCATAATGTAGATCGCTGGCAAGACTGGATAACCGACGGCCCTGTAGGGTCGCTCGGCGTCTGGGCGCGTACTGCGCAGAATGAACAGCCCTACGGTGGTGAGGACATAAAAGATCAGGGCCGCGAATATCACGAAGTCGAGCAGCTGGGAATATGTACCGGTGAGGCACAGCAACGATGTCCACACCGCCTGAGTTATCAGCGCCGCCGATGGAACCCTGTTCTCATTCAACGTTCCAGCGCGCCGGAAGAACAGTTTGTCACGCGCCATGGCGTAATAAACGCGAGCTCCAGCGAGAATCAGCCCGTTGTTGCAGCCGAACGTCGAGATGAGAATCGCGACTGCCATGATCGTTACGCCCGTCGGTCCGAAAATCACCTCGGCGGCCGCCGTTCCTACCCTGTCCTGAGTGGCGAATTGTATTCCGCGTTCCAACACTGTCGCGCCTCTCTCAACACCGCTGAGAGGCAGAACGTTCAGATAAGCAACATTGGCCATGACGTACAGAAACGTTACCAACCCTGTTCCCATCGCGAGCGCGAGCGGAAGATTTCTCTTGGGATTGTGGACCTCAGCGGCCGCGAACGTCACGTTATTCCACGCATCGCTGGAAAAAAGTGATCCTACAAGCGCCGCGCCGAAGGCTATAACGAACACACCGCTGATGTCGACGTTGCCGAAGAACTGGCCAGCGCCGAAGTTCGCCGCGGTTCCCGTAGCGTTGCGCCCAAGGGTCAAGCCCAGAAGGATGAGAAGTCCAAGCGCTGACGTCTTTACGACGGTCAGTGTAGTCTGAACCAGCTTTCCTTCCCTCACGCCGCGCAGGTTGATCCAGGTGAGAACCCAGATGGATACCAGGGCGATCAGCCGCTGTGGTGAGAGCCCCAGCTCGATAAGCCCGCCGGGCGTCCGAATGTCGAACTGTGGGAACCACGAGAATCGATCAGGCGTGATTGCTGGGACGAGCACGCCTAGGAATCGGCCGAACGCCACGCCCACGGCGGCGATAGTACCCGTCTGTATTACCGCAAAAAGGGTCCACCCATAGAGAAAACCTATGAGCGGACCCATGGACTCGCGCAGAAACACGTACTGGCCGCCCGCGCGCGGATACATGGCTGCCAGCTCCCCATATGCCAGAGCTCCCAGCAGCGTGATGACGCCAGTGAGCACCCAAGCGGCGAGCAGCCAGAAGGGCGATCCAACGGTTCGGGAGATGTCAGCCGAGACTATGAAGATGCCAGAGCCGATCATGGAGCCTGCCACCAACATCGTGGCATCCGTCAGCGTGAGTGCTTTGACGAATTCGGTCTGTGGCTGGCTTACGTCGCTCTCGGCGGCAACGCTCGTCATCAGGTTCCTGTAACGGATACGGGATTGGCGCCGGCTGGGATGGCGTGCCGGAGCAGAAACTCAGCCACCGGGTCGAGAATGGCCGGCGTGAAGGTAACCACGGCCCTGCGAGTTTGCCAGTATGGCTCGGGAGTCGGGAGTCGGGAGTCGGGAGTGGAAAAGTTCGACGCCAGTCTGCCTGCCCGCGCGGCTCTAGAAGATTCTGATGTCGACCAGAGCGGTGGCTCGCACAGGCACGCCGTCCTGCGTAGTTGCTGGGCGGAACTTCAATTGGTGCAAGACCTCGTTCAGCCGCCGGTTGTAGGAACCGTCTTTCGACGGACTGAATCTCACTCCCAGAATCCTGCCGGTGGAATCCACATCGATCTGCGCGACTGTATGATAGGGCTTGATTCGCTCAGGTGCTGGCAGTGGCGGCAGGAAGAAATGGACTGGCACCGGTGGATAAATGAGGCCGTCACCCCCGCCTGTCCCGGGGCCAACAGAGGATCCGCGTCCAGTACCGACACCCGAACCCACTCCCCCACCCGTCCCGGGTCCGTTTCCGTTCGTCCCGTCGTTTCCGGTGCCGCCGCCCGTGCCGCGAGTGAGCGCCATGTCTATTTCCGTGCTGGGCGCTTCGATCTTGAGATCCACGATGGCTTCCGTGGGCGTTGGTTCCACCGCTTCCGGCGTCACCGGCGGAGTTACTTCCGGCGTTGGCTGCTCCGGCACGGGAGCTGGTACCACGTACTGCAGCCGCTCTCGGATGATCGCGGCGCCTCCAGAACCAAGGCGTCCCCCTCCGCCGCCACCCATCGGACCACGACCTCCAGCGCCCGCCGCTGCCGGGTCGAGCGCATCGGAGATCAGGATGGGCAGGAAGATGAGCGCCACCACTAGAGCATGCAGCAAGACCGAGATGGGCGCGGCCCACGGGCTCTGCTTCTCGAGCGGTAGTCCGATTGGCGGCCTGTACGGGCGCACCGTTGAAACGTCCTCTGCGATCTCTGGAATGGTCACGTTGGAAAGATGATCTGGCCCACTGTAAAGTAATACGGCGGACGACCCTTAAAGGTTCGCCCGCCGCCCCTTCCCAGACTATTGGAGTCTATCCCGCAGTCGCTATTCCCTAATGCCCTATTCCCTAATGCCTACTTTGTGTCTTTCGGCGGCACCCCAATGACCTTGACGCCGGAGCCGCGCGCTATGTCCATGGCGGTGATTACTTCCTGGTATCGCACCTTTGGATCACCCTTGATGAAGATGATCTTGTCGGGCCGGGGGTCGTAGATCTCCTTGAGCCTGGCCGCGAGACGGTCCTTTGTGACGGGCTCCTTGTTGATCGTCATCTTTCCATCGGCCGCGATCTCCAGAACGATCTGATTGCTAGCCACGTTCACCGCAGCAACGGCTGGTTGCGGATCCGGCAGCTGCAGGTCGATGGCCTTCCGCAGCATCGGCTGGATCAACATGAAGATGATGAGCAGCACGAGCAAAATGTCGATCATCGGCACGACGTTGGGCTCGTTGGTAAGCTCGGTGGTCCCTCCCACTGACATACTCATCGCTCGCTCCTAGCTACGGTTTACCCGACGGCATATCCGTCTTGATGATGTCCCCCGGCACTGTGGACTCCGTGCCTGGTGTCTGATCGCTGATCGCGCCCACGACGCGCACTCCATTGCGAGCTGCGATGTCCATGGCGTCGATCACCTTCTCGTATTCCAGGTCCCTGTCCGCCTTGACGTAGAGAATCTTGTCAGTGCTGCGCACATCATAGATTGCTCTGAGGGCCTGGCCCAGGGATTCGTTCGGGATCCGCTTCTTGTTCAGAAAATACTGCCCGGCACCGTCGATACCGAGCACCTGATCCTCGTCCTCCTCCGGATGTGACTTGAGGTTTATTCCCTGCGGCGGCACCGCCTGAAATCCCGCTGCGAGCGCCGGCGTCACGATCATGAAGATGATCAGGAGCACGAGCATGATGTCGATCATCGGCACCACATTAGGCTCGGCTTTTACGCTGCCGCCACCACCCACGCTCATTCCCATCGGTCTTATCTCCTGTAGGCGCGAGGATTACGGAGCGATCGGGCCGCCACCGGCCGTGGTGGTCGTATTGAACTCACGGGTAAAGCGAGAGCGGCCAAACTCGCCGGCCACGCCTTTGATCAGGTAGTCGATGAGCTCCTTGGAGGTATACGTCATCTCCACTTGGAGATTGTCGATCTTGGTGCTGAAGTAGTTGTAGCCCCAAACCGCCGGAATGGCGACGAGAAGTCCGAAAGCTGTGGTGATAAGGGCTTCGGCGATACCTGCCGAAATCGCGCTCAAGCCGCCGGAGCCGGATTCGGCCATACCGGTAAAGGCGTTCACGATTCCCATGGTGGTGCCGAGGAGGCCGACGAACGGCGCCGTAGCACCTACAGTGGCCAGAACCGCGAGACCCCGCTTCAGCTCCGAAGTGAGAATAAGCATGTTGCGCTCGACAGCTCGTTCCGCCGAGTTTATGTCGCCGACCGTAACGGAGCCATCCTGGATCAACGGCTTCACCTCGCCCAGCGCGCCACCCAGCACGCGCGCTACGTGCGACTTCTTGTAGCTCTCGGCGAGCTTGATCGCTTCATTGAGATTGTCTTCCTCGAGGTACTGCGAGAACTCCGGAGCGAACTTTCTGGTCTCTTTTTGCGCCTTCTTCAGCCGAACCAGCTTCTGAATCATTATCGTAAGCGAGAAGATCGACATGATCGCCAGGATGAAGACGATGCCTCTGGCGAACCACTGCATCTGCCCCCAGAGGTGCGCTAAGTCGAGATTCATACGTTGTTCTCCGAAAGTGGTGTGTTTACTTGTTGAGCGCGAACTGGAAAGGAAGTTGCACGAACATCTTCACCTTGCGTCCGCCGGTTTCAGCTGGATAGAAGCGGAACTGGGGCAGAACAGACCGCACCGACGACGTGAAAAGATCGTGCGATGACTTGAGAACCTTGAAGGTGCCCATCTCGGCCCGGCCCGACGTGTCGATAACGAACTGAACGAGCACCTCACCCTCGATCTGAGCCTGCTTCAGCATGTCGGGATAGCGCGGGGAAGGATTGCCTTCGCGCGCCAGCGCAGGCTTCTCAACCTGAAACTCGAAGTAAGGCTGATCGGCGGCGCGCGGCGTGCCCCCCTCGACACCCTTCGATGTACCGCCCACGGCTCCCTTCCCGCTGAAATCGGCCTCGTCCGTTACCGACTTGCTCAGATCGATTTCCGGAATCTTGTCCGGTATCTCGATGGGCGCCGTGAGAATCTGGAATCCCTTCGGTGGTGGAGGCGCGGCTACTACATCGGGCGGCGGCGGCGCCTTCTCGGGCTCCGGCGGTGGCGGCTCGTTTTTTGGCTGCTCCACGAACGCGACGTCTTCCTGAACCTTCTCTTCCTTTATCGCGCTCACTCCGGTTGTGACCTTGATCAGGAACAGGATCACCGCGACATGCACGATGATGCTCATCATGGTTCCGAACACGGACCGCTGCTTCTGAGGCTTGGACTCGATCAGGTCGCTGAACATGTTGGGATCTTCCGAATGAATTGGGTCGACAGACCTGCACGTTCTATGCGCGTATTAACGTACCGGCCCTCGATTAGGCCAGTAATGCGCGTTGCATTAAGAAATGGTGAAGAAAAAGTTACGATTGCCGTGCTGGCTCGTCCGATGGCTCCGTCGCCGCCCCCTCCGACTGAACCGTGGCAGGGACCGAAGGCAAGGTGACTGCAAAAGTACTTCCGCGGCCGAGTCTTGATCTCACCGCGATGCTGCCACCATGGGCCTCAGCCACCCACTGGCTGATGGCCAGCCCCAGCCCAACGCCCGCGCCGTCAGACGAACGGGAGCGAGCTCTGTCAGCACGGTAAAAACGTTCGAAGATGTGCGGAAGATCGGTTGCCGAGATGCCGATGCCGGTATCCCGCACCGAGAAGGTGGCCGATGTATCCGTAGTTGTCAGGGCAATCTCCACACTGCCGTCGCGCCGGGTGTACTTCAGGGCGTTGCTGACAAGATTGAGGAAGAGCTGTCTCAGCCTGGTGTAGTCACCCATCACAGTCGCGGGCGCCAAGGCGGGCATCGTCACATGGATTCCCGCTGCTTCACCCAGAATTGAAGCCGTCTCGAAAACTTCGCGTGCCAGCGGCTCCAGGTTCACAGGCTCTCGATGAATGTCGAGTCGCCCCTCGTCCGCTCGCGCAAGCGTCAGCAGGCTATCAACGAGGTCGGCCATGCGCCTTGTCTCCTGAAGGGCCTCCTCCAGCGCGACCATCTTCTCTGAGCGGCCAGCCGTGCTGCTCATGGCCCGCTCGACATCGGCGCGCAGCACAGCCAGCGGAGTTTTGAGCTCGTGACTGGCATCCGCGGTGAATCGGCGCAGGCCGGAGAAAGATTTTTCGAGGCGCTCGAGCATCTCGTTCAATGTGACCGTGAGCCTTCCGATCTCGTCCCCGTCGTCCTCTATGGGGAGACGCCGGTGAAGACTCCGACCGTCGCTGATGGCCCGCACCTCATCGATTATCAGCTCCACCGGCCGCAGCGCCCTACCGGCAATATTGTAGGCAATGGCCCAGGATATGATTATCAGTAGCGGCGCGATGACGCTCATGGTGCCCATGAGGTCCCGCAGCGCGACGTCTGCCGATTTGGTGGAAGCAGCGGCGACCACACGTGAGATGCCGGATTCGGTTTCGCGCGGAGCCGCGGCGGACAGCAGAAGCTTTTCGTCTCCTACGGTGACGAGCTCACCTGATCCGTTGGTGGGGGCGGCGATCGCGATCGCCTGAAGATCCGCGAGATCGTCCGGCCGCAGGCGCAGCGCCGCCCGGGAGATATAGAGGCTTCGTCCGTCCCTATCCAACACGAGGAGGTAATCCGGGACGCCCTCCAGAAGCGTTACGAGCGCGGGCGTGACGGACGGGCCCACGATCGAATCGCGAATGATAGTGATGGGCTGGCCGGCCTCCTCTGCCTGGCGAACGATGTTCAGCGCGAGGTTCGCCTCTGCCAGGACATAGCGCTGTAGCTCGCTATAAGAGCCGGCTCGTCGCGTGATCCAGAGAGCCGCGGCGAAGGCCACCAGGGTTGCGATCAGCGCCCCGGTATATGCCCGTGTCAGGCGCGCGCGTATGCTGCTCACGGATCCCTCGCCGCCCCTCCGAGCACGTCACGCGCGTACGACGTAGCCGACTCCTCTGACGGTATGGATGAGCTTAACTGATCTCGTCGAATCGATTTTCTTTCGCAGATGGTTGATCACGACGTCGACGATGTTCGTTCCCGGATCGAAATGATACCCCCAAGCGTATTCCGTGATCAGAGTGCGACTCATGACCTTTCCGGTATGGCGCATCAGGTATTCGAGCACGGTGTACTCCTTCGGCGTCAGCTCGATCTCTTCATCGCCGCGCGTTACCCGGCGTGTGTCCCGGTCCACCAAGAGATCGGCCACCTGTAACGTAGGAGCCGCAATCATTCGTGGCCGGCGACTGAGCGCTTCCACCCGCGCGAGTAGCTCCTCGAAGGCGAACGGTTTGGTGAGATAGTCGTCAGCTCCAGCGCGAAGCGCCTCCACTTTCGCGTCAACCGCGTCCTGCGCCGTGAGCACCAGCACCGGCCGCTCGAATCCTTTTCCCCTGAGGTGGCGAAGAACGTCCATTCCCGATTTTCCGGGCAGCCGCATATCGAGAACTATGAGGTCATATGCGTCGGACGTGCTCCGCCGTAAACCCTCCTCTCCGTCCGCGACAAGATCGACTCCCCAACGGTTCTCCTCGAGGCCGCGCTTGACGTACTGTCCCACAGTTGGATCGTCCTCGATGACGAGAATTTTCATTCGCGGTCTCGCGATTCCGAGGCTAGCGCTCGGGCCGACGCGGGACGGCTGAATCCATACCTGCGAATTTTCCGCCAAAGCGTCTTGGGGGATACGCCCAGGATTTCCGCCGCCCGGCGGCGATGCCATCCGGTCTGCGCCAATGCCTGGGCGATGACATTTCGCTCAATATCGTCCAGACTCGACGATTCACCCGGCCGTTCCAGACTATGGACGCCCGCATTCGCGAGCACTATGTCACGCTCGAGTATCACCGGCCCGCGTGCAAGCAGCACGGTGCGCTCTATAACAGCACGCAGCTCGGTTAGATTGCCGGGCCAGCGATACCCTCGCAAAGCAGCCACAGCTCCGGCGCTCAGTGTTGGCGGGTTGAGCCCACCGAAAACCTGGACGAAATGCTCAACAAGCAGCTCAAGATCAGCCATCCGCTCCCTGAGCCTCGGCAGCGAGACATTCCGGCCGTTCAAGTAATGATACAGACCGGCATTGAAGGTCCCGGCGGCCACCTGCGGCTCGAGTCTGGTTCGGCTCGTGGCCAGCAGGCGCGTCTGAAGCGGCACCCGCTGGGTTCCTTTCATCCGGTGGAAAACGTTCGATTCGAGCGCGTTGTATAGTCTGGTTTGCACGTTTCCGTCTAGCATGCCCACTTCGTCTAGGCACAGGGTACCTCCGGAGGCAAGCTCCAGGAGGCCAATTCCCGGGACCTGGACGAAGGAGTCCGCCTCAAGCGTTCGCACCGAAGGCGACCCCTCCACCTTCTCGGATCCAAACAGCCGACCTTCGTGGGAGCCAGGCTCCGCCGCGGAGCAATCGAAGGACAGGTAGGGCCTCGAGCGCCGGTCAGACCGATCGTGCATCATCCGTGCAAGGGCCGTTTTACCAGTGCCACGGTCGCCGATTATCAGCACCGGGGCCTCCTCCCCTGCCCCGGCGAGGAAGTCCAGGACCGATTGCATAGTCGCGGCCTCGGCAACAAACAGCTCTACAGGTTCGAGGCTGGCGAGGCGTTCACGCAGAGCGGAGTTCTCGGCAAGCAGTAATCTCCTGAGATGACCGCGGCGCACGACTAGCGCGCACTCGGCCATCTCG
>JBHENQ010000199.1:0-50045 GCA_046261975.1 Gemmatimonadaceae bacterium
CTCCAGCCCATGCAGCGCGCCGGCAGCGAGTATTCCGGATTGGCGCATGCCGCCGCCGAAGCGCTTCCGCACGGACCACGCTGCAGCGATAACATCAGTCGTACCGGCGAGCGCGGCTCCAACCGGCGCGCCCAGCCCCTTTGAGAAGCTCACCATAACCGTGTCCCCGCACGCAGCGAGTTGGGCGAGGCTTACCGAGCTCGCAACCGACGCGTTCCATAACCTGGCACCATCCAGGTGCACGGGCAGTCCGTGCTGTGTAGCGACGTCTCGCAGTGCGCGCGACTCGTCTAGAGTAGTGACCTTTCCTCCAGCGCCGTTATGGGTGTTTTCCAGGCAGACAAGGCTTGGCACCGGCACGTGGGGCGACTTGGGCCGGAAAGCCACAGCGAGCGCCGCCGAGTCCATGACAGGACCGGAGCCCCGTATGGCCCTTATCTGAGCTCCTGAGAGGGCCGCAGCGCCTGCGAGCTCATAGTGTACGATGTGTGACTCGGCGTCGAGCAGGATCTCGGTGCCAGGCCTCGACAGCACCCACACGGCAGCCTGATTCGCCATGGTGCCGCTCGGAAAGAAAAGCGCGGCCTCTTTTCCCAGCAGTTCGGCGACGTGAGCCTCCAGCCGCCTCACGGTAGGGTCGCCGTCCAGCACGTCGTCGCCGACTTCCGCGTCCGCCATAGCGCGGCGCATCGCGGGCGTCGGCCTGGTGACCGTGTCGCTGCGAAGGTCTATTGTGCGCATGGAAGAGAAACAGGAGTCGGGAGTGGGGAGTCGTGACTGCCGACGTCCGTTCCCCACTCCCGACTCCCGACTCTCGCATCCCGATGTTCTAGACTACTCCTGCGGTGGGTTCTTTACCTCGACCTTCGGTACCTTTAACCGGACCGTGTCCGTCGTGACGTCCACGTCAGGCGTGCGAATGGTGGTCGTGTCGGTAGATACATCTACATCAGGGGTCTTGACCTGATACTCGCCTTCGCCGGTCTTCTTGCAAGCGGCGAGTGAGCTTGCGGCCACAAGCATTGCGGCCAGGGTAATCCTGCGCATTCAAGCCTCCAAGTGGTGAAGTTACAAGCGGAAATCAACGCAACCTTCGCGCCAAGTCAATGGTCGAATGTTTCGCGCTGGAGCCTGCGCACGCGGCGAAGATCGTAAACCTGGCCGACCTCACCCCCAAGGATGAAGATCAGCGCCGCATAGTACGTCCAGAAAACAACTATGACGATGGCGTAAAGAGTGCCCGCGTAAATGCTGCCGGGATCGAAATTGCGCACGTAACTGGTGAATAGCTGCCGAGCGAGCTCGAAAAGGAATCCCGTGAAGACCGCGGCGATCGCCGCGGACTGCCATCGAATCCGGCGGTTTGGGAGATACTTGTAAAGAGCGAAAAACATCAACAGCAGAAAGATCGAAGCGGTGAGCGTACCCACGTAGTATCCGATGCGCCCCATCACCTCGACATGGGCGCCGTACTCCGTGAGGACGCGGACACCGCGTGACGTCGCAACATTGATATAGGCTGTCAGAACTGTGTAGACGACGAAGAGCAGCGACGCCACGATCGTGATCTTTGTGTCGAAAAGTTTCCCAGCCACGATTCCGCGTTCCTGCTCGATGTCAAAAACCTCTGCGAGCACCGCCCGGAGCGATCCGAACAGACGTGTGGAGAACCAGATGAAACCGATCAGTCCATAGAGTCCAACCGAGCCGCGAGTGTTAATGATGTCGTTCAGTAGCTTGTGAAGAGGTGCTTCGGCCGTCTCCGCGTGTGGCGGGAGCAGCCTGTCGACTATCTGCCAGATCTCCGCGGACGATTGCTCCGCCGAGTGATTGAGCACATACCCGAGTCCGGAGAGCAGGAGAAGACAGAACGGGACCGCGGCGAGCAGAATGTTGAAGGCAATCCCTCCAGCGAGGAAGAAGACGTTGTCCTCGCCGGCCTTGTCCCAGACGCGCTTGGCGTAGTCACGGACCGTCCAGAGCAGCCTCTGGTGGAGCGGCCGCTTGGAAGTGCGCCAGCGCCTGGCAGGTTCCTCCCGCGCTGGATCTGGGTCGCTAGACGCCGCCAGAGCTGTCGTCGTCATCCGCTTGGTCGGGCGTTACTCTCCCACGGGTGCGAGACATGCGGGCCACGTCGCCGCCGGCCTGATAGGCGGCCTTCGTTTCGGCGATCCGGCGCTCGAGATCGTCGCGCGCATCCTGCGCGGCCTCGCGTCCGGCGCGAATGGCCTGCGAGGCCTGCCGCTTCTTGAGATCGATGGCGCGCCGCGTAGTGTCAATGGTCTCTTCCACCTTCTGGCGGGCATGCTGGTAGCGGTCGACGACCTCGTCGGCAACGTCCTCGGCGGCGTCCTTTGCGATGAGCTTGACGCGGCGAGCGCTCCGCGAAAGCTCGCGCCGCGTTTCGACCCCTGCGCGCGGCGCGAACAACAAAGCAAGACTGGCGCCGATGGCCATGCCCAGCAGCAGCGAACCCAGGCTCGTCTCATTCTTCTCTATGACGACGATGGGTTCGTCAGAATCGTGATCACGGTGCCACATGTGTTACTCCCCCGTTCGCTCAGCGATGACGTTTGGCTTTCGGTTTCTCTGTTCCCCCTCTGGAAGCAGGCGATTGCCTCCTCCCTGCTTTCCCCTTGGCCGCTGACTGTTTCGAGAGTGCAGGCCCAGCGCCATTGCTCGCCGCGCCTCCCCCCGCTTTCCCTGCTCCAATAAGGGAGGCTATTTCCGTTCGAACAGCCGCAGGCGACATGCCCAATATCTTGGCGGTGCGATCTTGATTGCCTCCGGTGCTGGCGAAGGTAGTGAGCAGCAACTGGCGCGACGCCTCCGCCATAGTCGACCCAACGTTCACGGTGACGCTCCCGGCGTTCTCAGCGGAGGCCCTTAAGTGCCGCTGAACGATGTCGTCCAGCGTAATCGTGTCTGATGTCGACATGATCACCGCACGCTCCACGGCGTTCTTCAGCTCCCGAACGTTACCCGGCCAGTGAAACGAGAGAATCCACTTCCAGACGGTGTCGTCGAACCCGGAGATTTTCTTGTCGTTCTGACTGGCGAATCTAGCCAGGAACTCCGTGGCGAGAAGCTTGATATCGCCAATGCGCTCTCGAAGCGGCGGCAGAAACAGCTCGACGACCGCCAGCCTGTAGTAGAGGTCCTCGCGAAGGTCACCGTCGCTCAGCGCCTGCTGAACATCGCGATTCGTTGCAGCTACAACCCGGATGTCCACTTCGATCTCGCGCTTGCCGCCCAGCCGGCGCACGCATCTGGATTCGAGGGCGCGCAGCAGCTTGACCTGGATATCTGGCGGCATCTCGGCGATCTCGTCCAGGAATATCGTTCCGCCGTCAGCCATCTCGAACGCGCCCTGTTTCTCATTAGTCGAGCCCGTGAAGGCCCCCTTCTCGTGTCCGAACAGCTCGTTCTCCAGAATGTCCTTGGGAAGCGCGGCGCAGTTGAGTGCGAAGAGCGGGCCCTTTGCCCGGTCGCTCTTTGCATGGATAGCACGAGCTACCAGCTCTTTGCCGGTCCCCGACTCCCCCATGATCAGGACGCTAGCTGTGGATGGCGCTACAGCATCGATGACCTGGTATACGCGACGCATCTGCTCGGACTGTCCAGTGAGCTCGCCGTAGTGCGTGAGCTTCTCGAGCTCCGATGTCAGCGCTCGGTTCGCCTGCTTGACGTCGAACTTATCCAGCGCTTTGGCTATGAGAGCCTTGAGCCGGTTGAGCTTTTCGGCGCTCAGCGGCTTCTCTATGTAGTCGTACGCGCCCTCCCTCATGGCCTGGACGGCCGAGTCGACGGACGCTTTGCCCGTTATAATGATGCATTCCGTAGACAACCCGCGGGATTGCATCGCCTTGAGGAGTCCGAGACCATCAAGCTTCGGCATCATCAGATCGGCGAGCACGACACCGTACGCTCCGTCTTTGAGCCGGTCTAACGCTTTCTGTCCGTCGCCGACCACATCGACGGAAAAGCCATCGTCCGACAGAATGGCGTTGAGTCCGTCGGTTATCGCGCGATCGTCATCCGCCACCAGAATCTTGGCCTGCTTCATCATTGCTTCCGTCTTGTTTGAGCGGGTACGAGCGCGGGTAGCAGAATTGTGATCGCCTCTGGCGTCTTTCGACAGTTGATTCCCGCCTCCTTTCCAAGGCTTTCGACGGCTTGAGGGATGGAAACTCCCTCACTGTCGGAGTGCACGGTAATCTCGATAATACTTCCGTTTCGCGCGAGCTGCACTGAATGAGACCCTTTGCGACCGCTGACCGACTCCAGCGCTGAGGCCGCCATGAGCCGGCTCACGACGGCATCCGATTCCGTCACGAATGCATCAGCTGTTATATCCGCTCCTCCCGTCGCGGGCAGAACTTCCAGCATCCCGCCCTCGCGCACGGTGATCTCTCCGTACAGCACGGTAAGCGGCCGAAGCAGACCAATCAAATCTACTGGATGCGTCACTGGCCGTGCCACCGCGAGGATGGCTTCCACGAGGCGGCTTGCCCTCTCGAGCTCCGAGGCTGCCGATCGCGCGAACGAGCCGAGGCCTGCGACCTCGGCACCGTTCTTCTGGAGACGGCTCCTTATCACCTCGATGCTGACGGCCGCTCCGTTCAGGGGATTCCTGATCTCGTGGGCGGCGCGCTCGGCCAACCGCTCCAGAAGGGCGGCCCAGAGGTCGCTGGCTTCGGCTGCCAGACTGGAGGTTTCGTGCTGGTCACCGCCGACACCGTCCTCCTTCGCATCTCCGTGCTCATGCCTTGGACCCAAGCGTTATTCGCCCGCGTCCGGATCGTCTGGTGCTGCAACGGCAACTGGGTCGCCGGACTCAGGTGCGCGTCGCCTCTGTTCCACCGGCCGTACGTGTTTCTTGACGACATCGGCTGTCCCGCCAATACTCAGCTGTTCGAATAGAAATCCGAACGTTTTGTCCAGCGCAGCCGAGCACTTGCTCTTGGCCGCTTCGGGCAATTCCCAGAGCTCGCGCTTGAACGGTCCCAACGCCTTCTTGCGGGTCTTGTAATAAAACTGTTCGTTGGAATCCTTCTCTTTCCGCTCATCTTTGGCGTTCTCATTCAGCCAGCCGTAGATGCGATTACGGAAGTCGTCTGGAAGAGTGTCGAAGAGAATGTTCTGGAAGTTCGTGGCGAGATGGATTTCCGCAGTTTCGATCTTCGGAAAAGTGCCGAAGGCCGACTCGGGCAGGGTAGACGCTCCATGCTGCACAGCACCTGCGAGTCCGTATTCATCGCGCGCAACCTTCGAGAGCTGCTCGAGAGCTTCGATGTCGAGCTTCACGTCGGCAATTTTTCCGTCGGCGAGAACGACGCCTCCATGGGACGTGCCAGTCTGTACGCTGATCTTGGACAAGCCGCCTTCGCGCGCTATCGCGCTGTCCCGCAACGAGCGGTTGAAGCCGTCCATGAACGCCCGCAACTCGGGCACAGTGCTGTTATGCCCGCCCACCTCCCCAATCTCACCACCCACCGAGATCGTCGTTCCTTCCGGCTCGATCTCCCTTATGTAGCGAACGATATCGATTGCTGTCTCGTAGTTGAGGCGCTGTTGCTCGTCCAGCGAGCCAAGATTCACGTCCACCAGCGTAGAGGTGTCCACGTCGATATTGTAGAAACCAGCCGCGACCGCTTCCTGAGCCAGTTGTTTGACCGCCGCGACTTCGCCCGTCGGATCGGCAGCAAACTTCTTGGCGTTCACCTGGAAATGATCTCCCTGGATGAACACCGGGCCACGAAAACCCTCACGGAGAGCGGCTGCGAGCATCACGGCCACGTACTCCGAAGGGCGCTGATCGGTATAGGCAATCTCCGAGCGCGCGATCTCCAAAATAAAGGCGCCGGCGTTCATGCGAATGGCGGTGCGGAATATCGAGCGCGCCGTGTCGTATGACATCCCTCGGACGTTAATAGCCGGTACCGTGTACCCCCCTGTTTCTCCGCGTCCACGGGCCAGATACAGATCGTTGATCGAGGCGGCTCGCACGCCCACGGATTGACCGAGTTCCCAGATGAGCCATCGGGCATGGTCGCGAGCCTGACCCTGTCCGAACACTGCCTGCCGCACGAGAAGATCCATGTGATCGGACCGCAGCGAAGTCTCTTTGACAACGGTTACATGTCCATTGTCCATCCGCACATCTCCGCCGAAGAGCGGCGGGGTTGCCTGGCTGACTGTCATTGGAGCTCGGGAGTCGGGAGTCGGGAGTCGGGAGTCGGGAGTCGGGAGTCGGGAGTCGGGAGTCGGGAACCCGAAGGTACGTCTTTGTGTTTGCTATTTCAAACTGTCCGAGACGCATGCGGGCTGCAAGGGCGTCGAACCCCTACCCTTCAGTTCCGACTCCCGACTCCCCACTCCCGACTCCCGATCAATGACTCCCGACTCCCGACTCCCGACTCCCGATCACGTACCGCTTAGGTGCCGGAATAGCCTGCCACTCCTTGCGGGCTTCTTCGGCGTCGGGCCGGCCCAGTAACGCGTAAGTGAACCGCTTGCCGAGTTCCACTCCGGGTTGATCCAGCGGATTCACCCCATATAAGGCGCCGGCAAATACGGTAGCCAGCTCAAAAAACATGATCGTAGCACCCATGTGCCACGCGTCCAGGTGATCCAGAACCAAAGTCATGTTCGGCCTCCCCGCGCGGGCTAGCGCGCTGGCCGTGGCCTGCCGCTCGGCTTCCAGTAACTCGCCTAGTGTATGGCCGCCGAGATAGGCGAGCTCCGGAATATCCTGATGTAGAGCGGGGATGGTGACGACGTGATCCCGATCACTCACGGCCACGAAAGTCACGGTCTTGTCGCGTGGGCCTTCCATGAACAGCTGCACCTGGCTGTGCTGATCGGTGGCTCCCAGCGCAGCCATGGGTGTAGGGCCCACGTGCGTGCCATCGGGACGAATCTTTCCTAGACTCTCCGCCCACAGCTGGACGAACCACGCGCTCAGGTCGCGGAGCGCATCCGCGTATGGCATGAGGACGTGGTTGTGCAGTCCGAGATTGGTATCAGAAATATACTGCAGTGTCGCGAACGCGCCCGGCAGGTTGGTCGCGAGCGGCTCCTGCCAGCGCGCGGCCGCATCCGAGGCGCCGGCGAGTAGGGCATCCACATCTGCGCCGATGAGTGCAGCGGGCAGTAGACCAACCGCCGATAGAACACTGAAGCGCCCCCCCACGTTCGCTGGTACCGGGAGTGATACTATTCCCTCAGACCGTGAGATTTTCCTCAATGCGCCCCGCTCAGGATCCGTGATGAAGACGAGATGGCGCGTCATCGCGCTGCCAAGAGCGCTCATCAGCCGTTCGCGGACACACAAATACTGCGCCATCGTCTCCGCCGTTCCGCCCGATTTGGAGATCACGATGAAGAGCGAGCGTGCCAGATCGAGACGGTCTACAAGGGCCGCGAACGAACGCGGGTCCACATTCTCGAGCACGTGCAGCCGAGGGAAGTAGTCACGCTCCTCGTCTGTAAGGGAGTTCCACATCGGCGGACGCAACGCAGTGCGGAGCGCCACCGTCCCCAGCGCTGATCCGCCGATGCCGAGGACGACGACATCGCTGAATGCCTGACCCACTCCATCCGCGAAGCGCCTCAATTCATCGATATCGCTTTTGCCGAGCGCGAGATCCAGAAAGCCCAGCTCGCCCTTTGCGCGCCGCGCCTCAACCGCCCGCAATGTGCCACTGAATTCACGATGCGCGGATTGCCAAACGTCGTCCGAGATCGCGTCAGGTACGTTGGCCGCCATCATGTAGCTATAGTCGAGTCGAAGGCTCATCTCAATCGATGTCTATCGTGAGTCCGTCGTACGCCGGCCATACGCCGCTCGGCATCTCGCGTTCCAGATCAGCATGAAAATTGTCGTGTGTGAGATGGGTGAGATAGGTCCGCTCCGCCCCTACCGACTCGGCCGCGTGTAATGCTTCTGGTATGCTGAGATGCGTGGGATGCTCCGTTCTGAATAATGCGTTCAACACGAGAACGCTCGAGCCCCGAAGCTGATCAACCGCCTCGACAGGGAGACTCTTGGCGTCGGTTACATAGGCCAGCCTCCCGATCTTGAAGGCAAAGACTGTCACGGGCCCGTGCGGTACGGCCACCGGCGTCACCTCGAGCCCGGCCACCGTCACCGCGTGCCCGTCGAGCATCGTGTACGCGTGCACCTCCGGTTTGGAAGTGCCGGGAAGCGGACGCATGGTGTCGTCGAATATGTAGGCGAACTTCCGCGCAAGGCTTGCCAACGTTTGTGCGGACCCGTAGACCGGAAGCTCGCCCCGCCGCACGGATATAGCACGCAGGTCATCAATTCCGTGCGTGTGGTCTGCATGGTCGTGCGTAAAAAGAACCGCGTCCACGCGCTCCACCTTATTGGCCAGAAGTTGTAACCGGAGTTCCGGAGGAGTGTCGAGCAGTACCTGGGAGCCGCCGTTCGACCTGACGAGGGCCCCTGTGCGTGTGCGCCGGTCACGAGGGTCACTCGAGCGGCATACGTGGCAGCCACATCCGATCTGCGGCACCCCGAAGCTAGTTCCGGTGCCAAGGAACGTGAGCCTCACAACTGCTCGACCTTCATGAAGTTGGTGGTTCCTGGAGCACCGAAGGGCACGCCCGCCGTGACGATCACGCGGTCACCTTTTCCAGCCAGCTTTCTACGCTCCATTGCAGCACGCGCGTTGGCGAACATCTCGTCGTAGCTCGTGGCTGGTGTAACGAGCTCGGGCAGAACTCCCCAAACGAGCGCGAGCTGCTGGCACGTCTGCGGAAGGTCCGTGAGCGCGAGAATGGGCACATCCGGACGGTATGAAGAGATTACACGCGCGCTGAATCCGCTCTTGGTGAACACCACCACTAACGGCGCCCCCAGCACCCGTGCGGCTGCAACGGTCGCGCCGGCGATCGCCTCTTCCGTTTCTACAACTTCGCCCGGCTGCCGTTTGGTGCCCGCCAGAATGGTCCGCGGAATGGGATGCGTCTCCATTTCGGCTATGATCCGCCTCATGGCGTCCACCGCCAAGCGCGGATAGGCGCCAGTAGCTGTCTCAGCGGAAAGCATTATAGCGTCCGTGCCATCCAGAATCGCATTCGCCACATCGCTGGCTTCGGCTCGCGTGGGACGCGGATTCGCGATCATCGATTCGAGCATCTGCGTGGCCGTGATCACTGGACGCCCGAAAGCGTTGGCCAGCGCAATGATGCGCTTCTGCGCTCCCGGCACTTCCTCAAACGGAAGCTCCACACCCAGATCGCCCCGGGCCACCATCACCGCGTCCGACGCCCGGATAATGCTTTCGATGTTGGCGAGCGCGGTGTCCTTTTCGATCTTGGCAACCAGAAGCATCTTTGGCGGTACGAGTGCGCGAAGGGCCTCGATGTCCTTGGCGCGGCGGACGAAACTGAGCGCCAGATAGTCGACGCCCTGGTCCACGGCTAACTCGATGTCCTGTCGATCCTTGTCGGTGATGGATGGCGCTGAGACTAGGACGCCCGGGAGATTGATGCCCTTGTGGCTTCGCAGCCATCCTCCGTGTAGTACTCGAGCGCGCACCCTAGGCGCCTCCACATCCAGAACTACCATTTCCAGGAGGCCATCATCCATGAGGATGCGATCGCCTATATCCACGTCGTCGGGGAGCGCGTCGTAGGTCACCGGAATCTCACCGGGTTTCGCGTGATCCTCGGGTACGAGCACTACATCGTTTCCGGTGACCAGCGCCACAGGCTCGGCGAAATACCCAACACGGATGCGCGGTCCCTGAAGATCGCACAGTATGGCAACCGGCCGTTTGAGGTCCTTCGACAAACCTCGAACGGTGGCAATCATCGCGGCGTGCTGCTCGTGTGTGCCATGCGAAAAGTTTATCCGCGCCACGTTCAGTCCCGCGTCCATAAGGTTGCGGAGCACTGACGGCGTGGAGGAGGCTGGACCTATGGTGCAGACTATTTTGGTTCTGGCGATGTGTGCGCGCAGCAAGTTCGAGCTTAAGAGTATTAGGGTGGGATTATCATGCGGCTCAAAAAGGAATTTCTTCGCCACCGCAGATGTATTTACCACAACAACTTAACGCAAGCACCTCGCGTCTTCGTGACATTTTCGGAACAGGGCGTGATAGCTGTTGTTTAACGATACGCGTAACCGTTCGTCCAATGGGCGAGGCAGAAAAAATTCCATCTCCGGCCACCACTTTCCAGCATCGAGGCAATATGACCCGCCGCTTCATTCACGCCGCGTTTGCAACAGTGCTTGTTGGCACCATTGCCGCATGTAGCGATAGCACCTCCCCAGCGAGCGCGAACGATTCCCAGGTCACAGCTGACGTAGCTGTCGCGGTGGCTGATGGTACTGCAGAAGACCTCTACCACATATACTCGAACGAGGGCGTTTTCGGGGGCGCTCCCATGGCAAGCGTCGCCGCTGACGCGAGCGCGGCCGGTTTGTCGAGCGACCCGAGCGCGCGTTGGGGCTGGAGAGACGACTGCACGTTCAACTCAGGCACGGGCCGGTTCGAATGCCCGGAGACGATCCGAAACGGGTTCACACTCAACCGGAGCTTCGCGCTGTTTGACGCCGCGGGCACTCCACAGTCGGCTTACGACGCATCGCTTACCGCGTCCATCAACTTCCTCAGCGCGCTCGCGGGCACCGTGTCACGTCCAGAATTCATCGCAACCGTGGAACGGAATCGGGACCTGACCGTGAGTGGTCTTGCTGGCCGCGAGATACGACGCACCTGGAACGGGACCGGCGACGCCGGGATCCACGCACGTCACGAGGATGAAGACGGCAGTCGCGAGTATGACCTGACTAGCTCGACCGTTATCGCGAACGTCGTGGTCGCTCTCCCGCGCGCGGACAATCCGTGGCCGCTGGCCGGTACCATAACGCGGTCGGTTCACGGTGTTCGATTCCGCTCAGGCACAACTACCATGTCGCGCGAGTTTGACCGAACCGCGGTAGTAACGTTCAACGGAACAAGCATAGTCCCGCTTGACGTAGGGAACCGGCAGTTCTGCCTGAACCTGGCTACGGGTCGCCTCGTTCGCGATGTGAACTGTAGATAAACTTCAGCGGACAGGTGGCAGGTAACAGCTTACAGAACACAGGTGACACAAGCAGTTATCTGTCACCTGTGACCTGTGACCTGTCACCTGTGACCTGTCACCTGTGACCTGTTAGCTGTGAGCTGGTATTTGTTGTCGCTTTTTCCGACAGCTTCGCTACGAGCCCGTGGAACGATTTCTCGAAGCTCGCGATTCCTTCCACCAACAGCTTCTGCGTCACCTGCTCCATTGAAATGCCATTTTTCTGAAGCGCCGCGATCACGGCGCGAGCACTCTCGAAGTCCGCGTCCACAGTGCGCGCAACTATTCCATGATCGCGGAATGCGTCGAGGGTGGCCGGCGGCATCGTGTTCACCGTATCGGGCCCTATCAGCTGTTCCACGTACATGACATCGCGATACTCCGGATTCTTGGTGCTGGTGCTGGCCCACAGCGGCCTCTGAACACGCGCGCCTCGCTCCGCCAGCTCGAGCCACCGCTGCCGCGAAGTGGTCTGAAGGAAGAGGCCATAGGCGAGCTGAGCGTTCGCGATCGCCGCGCGCCCCTGTAGCTTGGCAAGATCATTGTGCTCGTCGCTAGAAGCGTCCGTGGCGGCGATGAGCTGGTCCACCGCCGTGTCCACGCGGCTCACGAAGAAGCTCGCGACCGACGCCGCACGATCAATCGGCTTGCCTTCGTTGAGGCGATCCTCCAGTCCCGACATATACGCCTCTATCACCGATCGATAAGCATCGATCGAGAACAACAGTGTGATATTGATGTTGAGTCCGTCGGCAATCAGTCGGCGCACGGCAATCGCGCCCTGAGCGGTGCCAGGGACTTTTACCATGACGTTGGGACGGCCTACTGTCTCCCACAGGCGATGAGCTTCCGCTATCGTCGCCTCGGCGTCGTGAGCTGCGCCAGGAGACACTTCAATGGAAACGTACCCGTCGCCACCGTTGGTCCTGTCGTACGTGGGGCGAAATATGTCGCAGGCAGACCGGACGTCTTCCGTCTCGATGAGCTCGAACAGCTGCCACCCGGTTAGATCGGGCGACGCCGCCGCCAGCTGTTCATCGTACGCAGTGCCCTCGGCTAACGCCTTCTCAAAGATCGTCGGGTTCGATGTCATCCCGGTGAGAGCGTCGTCGCGGATGCGACGCTCCAGCTCGCCGTTCTGCAGAATCGCGCGATCA
This sequence comes from Gemmatimonadaceae bacterium, assembly GCA_046261975.1. Classification (GTDB taxonomy): domain Bacteria; phylum Gemmatimonadota; class Gemmatimonadetes; order Gemmatimonadales; family Gemmatimonadaceae; genus JBHENQ01. The sequence goes on from JBHENQ010000199.1 coordinate 12,261, forward strand.
ATGTAGTCGAGCCAGATTGACTGGCCGGCGCCGCGAAGTTGATGGAGACGGGTCATACGGCTAGGGATTAGGATTAGGGATTAGGGATTAGGGATTAGGGATTGGGGATTAGGGAATAGTAATAGCCGATGCCATGCACCGCCCTATCCCGGAATCCTTATTCCCTGATCCTATTCCCCAATCCCTAATCCCTAATCCCTAATCCCTAATTCCTACAGGCCAGGCCAGAGGGAGCCCTTGATTAATGGGAACGAAGCCGGTCGTCGGGTTCTGGTCGAGGTATGGTTCCAGACCGTTGCAGCGCACCCATGAATGTGCCTCCACCGCGCCGCTCGCGTCGCGCTTCACTCCGATAACGACTTCCGCCCGCAAGCCCTCACGCCTGAGCAGCGCGGCCAACACGACCGCTCGCCGGAGGCAGGTATGGCGCCACGGACCTGGGAGCCGCGTAAGGAGCGCGTCCACATAGCGCGCTATGGCCGTAGGCGAGATGCGGCCGAGTTTCTTGCGTGGCCTGATGCTTTCGACCGCGTGGAACACGCGCCCAGCGGAGAAAATCTCAAGCGCAAGAGGAAAAACCAGGCAGGCGATGACGATCTCAACACGCCGCGAGAGTGGCGGACGTACCGGAGGGGGACGCATTGTGGCAATCAGACGAATACATCAGCTCACAGGCAACAGCTAACAGGTAACAGCTACTCGGAGTCTATCCTCGGTCGCCTGTCACCTGTCACCTGTCGCTCGTCTTCTGTCCCCTGTTCCCTGTCTCCTGTCACCTGTTCCCTGTCTCCTGTCCTCGGCGCCAGATCCCCAGTCCGCTGATGCCTTCGTCCATCCCATGCGGTCGCGAAGCGATGTCACATGGGCCACGTGGTGTGCGCCGTGCCACTCGTATAAAGCCAGCATCTGATCCAGCCGGAGCGTGCCGCGCTCCGGATGCTTGAGCCTGCGCTCGAAATCCTCGGTCGTCATTGCTCTTAGCAGGAGGACCCAGCGCGAATGAAGGGCATCGAGCATCGAGAGCGAAGTCTCGATGGGCGTGTCTCTGGAGTCACGGAGCTCTGCCCAGGCAGCTTCGTCGTACGGCTTGATTACAGGCTCGTGCTCGGTGAGTGCCAGCTTGAATCGGACGTAAGCGTTGAGATGGCTATCAGGCAAATGATGCACCACCTGTCTCACCGTCCAGCCCTCCGGTCTGTAGGGCGTATCGAACTGTGCCTGAGAGAAACCAGCCACCGCCTTTCGAAGAAGGGATGGCGTAGCAGCGATGGATTCGATCGCAGTTCTGGTTTCCGGCTCCGTGAGACGGTCTCGCTCACGATAGGGGCCTATGGGATATCGAAGGTCGGTCATTTGGGTGACATGTGTGGAGTTCAAACGTGCCTCATTTAGGCTTGATTCCATACTTGGCGAGGATCGCACGGACTCTGTCGATAGGAATCGCTTCTACCGCGCCATCGCGTGATGAAACGGTGGTCGCGGTCAACACGGAATTGTAGATTGCCTCTTCGGTCGCTTCTATCACACCCTCGAATAGCGCCGACAACTCCCCAGCGTTACCGAGCTCGGTCGTCGTGAGCCGCACGGTATCGCGTGCGCGACGCACCTGCGGCGACGTCGAGAACGCGATCACGTAGTCGCCCGAGCCGTTGCTGGCGGAGGAACCGGTGCGCGCGAGTCCCATCATCGCGCGTGAGGACAGCCGGCGCAAGTTGCGATCCGAGAGCGGCGCGTCCGTTGCCACGACGATGATGATGGAACCGTCGCCGGAGCCGCTCGTCACCCCCGAGAAAGCGTGCTGGCTGAGCTCCTTTCCCACCGGCGCTCCACCGATCTGCAGTACACCTCCGAAATTGCTCTGCACGAGGACGCCGACGGTCCACCCTCCGAGAGATGACGGCAGAACGCGGGATGAGGTCCCGATCCCGCCCTTCCATCCGAAGGCAACGGTGCCGGTGCCGGCGCCCACGCTGCCCTCGCGCACGGCTCCCGTATTGGCTGCGGTCAGCGCGTCGCGCACGTGTTTGGCTGTGATCGGTCGCGATCGGATGGCGGCGTTGAGAGAGCCATCGTTCGTCTCCGCGACCACGGGATTGATGGAGCGGACATTTTCCATTCCCGGTTGCTCGGTCAGCCACTCGACCATCGCATCCGCGGCTTTCCACACACATAGCGTGCACACGAGGAGGATTGGTGATTCCAGCTCACCGAGTTCGTTCACCTGGGTGGAGCCCAACAGCTTGCCGAACCCGTTGCCGACCCAGATCGCCGCAGGTACCCGATCGACGAACGCATTTCCGCTGTGTGGAAGGATCGCGGTGATGCCTGTCCGAACCGAGTCTCCGTCGATGATCGTTACGTGTCCAACACGAACTCCGGCGACGTCAGTGATCGCGTTGAGTGGGCCGGGCGCGAAGACACCCGGAATCACGCCCAGCTCTCGGGCGCGCGGGCGGCCCTGAGCATCAAGTGAGTCTGACACGACGAGAGCAATGGGCCAGACCGCACGAACGAACCGATTGAAACGCAGCATGGCAACCAATTTATATGGCAGAATCCCTATTTGCGTGCCCGGCCGTGCACTGGGCCATAGCGCAACTAGTCGACGTATGCGATGGTGTCAACAGGCGCTACGTCAGGTGACGTATTTGAGAGGGAGCTTATGACGGCTAGGCTGTACCCAGAACGTCAGCTCTGGTCTGACGCGCATTGGAGAGTCGACCATGCGATACACATTCTTGGTATTCGTTCTGGCTCTAACGGCAGCCTGCGGCCGGGACATCACAGCTCCGGCTCAGGTCGACGCAGCCACTTTCAGCGGCGACAGGGTCCATCGAATAACGACTTCCGGCCCTTCGTGCAGCGTACCATGCTTACTCGGCGAATGTTCGGATTGCCGAGAGCAGACTCAAGTTGGGCGCGGACGGCCCGCTTACCCAGACAAGGATGCCGCAATTGGGCGCTGACGGGTCGTCCAATCAAGGCACCAGCAAAGGGTACGGGTTCACCGGCACTCCCTTCCACCATTGGCGAGAAGGCACGCCGCGAGCGACCGCAAAGTGCAGGTGAGGCGTTCCCCGAGGAGCGTTTCCGGTCGTGCCAACGTAGCCGAGGAGCTGCCCGGTCCTGAGCACTTCGCCAACCGTCAATCCGCCGGCATACCGATCCAGATGAGCGTACATGAGGATGAACTTGTCGGACGAATCCGCGGTGTAGATCATAAGGCCGCCGGCGGCGCTCGAGTGCAGCTTCAGTAGCCGACCATCCACTGCGGATACCACGGCAGTTCCGAGGGGCGCAGGGATGTCGAGAGCTTCATGCGCGTGACCGGCCCTCGCGGCCGCGAAGTTGTCACTGAGATCGGCGGGTCGCACTCCCGCCACCGGAATAATGAGGTGCGCGCGCAACTCATTTAACTCCGCCGGTGTTGCGGTAGGCGCTGCCGAGCTGTCCAGGGCAACTCCTCTCAAGGTGTCCACATTCTGAGGCGGCAGGGTAGCTGAATCGGCCTGAGATGCGACGGCTGGTTCGCCACGGACGGAGTCGCTTCCGGCGCCTTCGACACGACAACCCGCGAGAATTGTGACGGCGATCAGATGGCACAGACGCATGGGAGTCATACTACACCACCAGGGTCGCACAGTAAAATGCGGTCGAGTGGCAAGACCTGAAATGTGCAGTCGCTGAACGTTAACCCGCTTAGCACAGAAGCTCACTCGCTTCGCTATATTGGGCCAATCGGAGTGCGCCGATGACCGACCCGAGCAAAGTACTCCAAGCCGCGCTCACCCACCGTTACCGAATCGAGCGAGAGCTCGGCCGGGGCGGCATGAACGAGCCGCAACAACGATCGTGTTCGCCACCTGGCTCTTCATATCTGGACGGTCCGCTGCAACGGGCTCTCCGCGGACTGGAACCCTCGCGTTGCGTGTAACAATGTTGCACGTTGATGGCGCACCGCGGCTTTCGACCAACCCAACAGAGAGGATCAGCATGCCAAAGTTCCTGATCGAGCGTGAGCTGCCCGGCGCGGGACGGCTCTCCTCTGGTGACCTTCAGGGCATCGCGCGGAAGTCGTGCGACGTTCTCCACGCGCTCGGCCCCGACATTCAGTGGGTGCAGAGCTACGTGACCGACGACAAGATCTATTGCGTGTACATCGCACCCGACGCCGACATCATTCGCGAACACGCGAGATGCGGCGGTTTTCCGGCCAATGTAATCTCGGAGATTCGTGCCGGCATCGATCCCACCACGGCGGAGCCACGAGCCGTTTCGTGAAGGACGGTGCGAAGGTGTCACGGCGGCAAGGTCGAGCTGCCGTGACACACCGTTGCGCTCAGCGAATGGTGAGATCGTGCTGAGGTCCGCTGCCGGTGAGTACGACGAAGGCGTCGAATCCGTATAGAACCTGAAGGGTTCTCTGCGGCAGGCTGGCGAGGCCTGGAATACGAGGACGCAGCGCTCGCAGATCGTAGACGGTCCAGCCTTGAGAATTCGCAGCCTCGAAGAAAGGACGGGCCCAGTCCTGTTCCGCGTACTCGGCGGGTGCCTCGACCGACCGCATCACGCGCGGGTCTATCTGCGCATGTGCCGATCCGGCACCTCCGACCATCAAGACGCCGAAGGAGCGGCTGCCGCTTGCATCGGCGACCTCCGACGCTAGCGAGCCGAGGTCGAACACGTTCGTGAAGGTCCGCCCGCGCATCATGTGACTCGCGCCGAACTTGAGCATAACCCGGGGCAGCGTACCTCTCTCATTCCTTGCTTCCTGCAGATACCGCATGAAGCGCTGCTTGCTGAGGAGCGCGCGCCGCTGGTTCGACTGATAGACGTGTTTGGAAACAAAGAGCTCGTTGATGGCGCGAGTCTCTTCCATCAAGCGAATGATCCGATCATCCTCGGACCCCGGCGGAGGTGAGTACGCTTTGCGGAGCTGGACGTAAACGTCAGTCGGGCCGCCGAACATGAATATGAGTCCCGGATTCTGCGTGGCCATCGCCTTGGCAAGCGCTGAGTCGGCGCGCAGGATCACGGCCTCGGCCATCAGGCGTGCCGCTGGATTCGGCGCGATATCACGAAGACGGCGCAGCGCGTAGCGATCGGCCATGATGTCGTAGTCCAGACCCCAAAGCACGTCCTTCTTCCCACCGGCCGCGGCGATCGCGGAACGGAGCAGTGACGCCTCCTCGCGCCAGTTATAGAATGGAGCGCCCGGCCAGTGGTCGCGAAGAAAGCGGAGGTACTCGTCGCCTGTGGAATCGGCGGCGATCGCGCGGTTCAGGGCCGCCGCGAGCGCATCGCCCGTTTCAATGGCCAGGTGGCGATATCCATGCTGTACGAGCGCGCGGAAGAGGGCCGCCGTAACAAGTGGCACCTCGGCCACGCCGTGCTCTTCGCCTATCAGGAAGAACTGCGCGTCTCGCCCGGCATTCACAAGAAGGTCGGCGCCAGCGCCTGTGAGCGAGCCGTCGGCTCTGATGTGCATGGCACGGCGGTTCGCCCGCAGGAGAGCCGGCAGTGAGTCTTGCGCGAGAAGTGGGAAGCTCGTTAGCGCGAGTACTATCATCGCCTTCAGCATCGACAGTCCTCCCACACGGTGACGACCACTAATGGTATTGCCCTAGCGCAAAGGTGGCGCGCCCCGCGACAGCGACCTGTAATACTCCTCAACGAGCGCACGAAACTTCGCTGGCACCTCACTGGTTCCACCGAGAAGCGGGCGATTGCGTTCCCCGCCCTCCAGTTCACGCCGAAGCGCGAATTCGTAGGCCTTTAGCCCCTCGAGGACTGCTGCCTGTAGCCTCTCCAGTTCCGCGCGATCATCGTAGATCCTTGCGCCTTCCAGGGCCCGCATGCGCTCGATGAGGCGGTCCAAGTCCCCGACATCCACTCCCTGTCGCCCCAACTCGCGCCTTATCGAGTCGGCCAGGAGCCGCTGCCTGCGGAACTCGGGCCTGAACTGCCTGGCACGCTCCGGATCCATCCGTCCGCCCGTACCGCGACCCGCTGCCCCACCGCCGCTTTGCTGGCCAGCGCCTGGCGCCCCTCCGCCCCCACCTCTTGCGTCGGCCGCGCCGCCTTCGCCGGGCTGCGCACCCTGGCCCGCGGTTGCCGTTCGATCGCGAAGCGATTCGAGACCCCGTACGAGATCTTGGGCCCGCTCCAGCGTCTGCTCCTTCGCGCGCGACGGCCGCGTGGCGGCGGCGCGCGATGCTTTGGCGACACGATCGCGCACCGCATCCAGGTCCTCCGAAATTCCAGACTCGAAGTTGCGCGAATACTCCTCGGTACCCGGGCCCAGCAATCCCTTGGAGTAAAGGATCTTGTCACGCAAGCGTGACTCGCGAATCGCTCTGGCGGCATCCCTCGATGCGGTTGCCGCCTCAGGACGCTCTCTCGCACCTTCGCGCCCAATCCGGTCGAGCTTTCCTTCGAGGGCTGTCGTCTGCTCAGCCATCCGGTCCTTCCTGTCCCGCAGTCTGGCTTGGCGCGCATCGCGGTCGTCGCCCCCACCCCCACCTCTCGCGGCCGGCAGTGCCGCAGCTTCCTTGGCTACCTCGCGCTGCTCGGACGCCAACGCTTCGGCGCTTTCCAGCGCTTCCCGAATGTCGCGATCGAGCCGCGAGTCTCGCCCCTCGCCAAGACTGCGGCGGGCGTTCTCCAGACGCTCCGACGCTGCGCGCCCTCCGCCGCCAGCGGCCCGCGCACCATCCTGGGTCGCTGAGCGCCGCATTTCATTCGCAGCCTCTCGCAGACGGCGTGCGCTCTCGTTTAACTCTGGTTCCGGGTTCTGGCGTGATAGCCGCTCGAGCCTGCGTGCCAGCTCTTCCGCCTCCTCCGCCATCGCCCGCTGAGAAGCGCCGCCACTACCGCCGCGCCCACTCATCGACTGCGCGCGCTGGCGCATCCGCTCGTTTTCCTGCTGCTGGCGGGCGGCGAGCTGCTTGAGCTTTTCCATGATCTCATCCACCTCACTGTCCTGCTGCTCGCGAGAGCTGCGCTCTACCGATTCATACTGATTTCGAAGCTTGTCATTCTCGAGCTCGAATAGATCCGCGAGGTCTTCCGCGTTCGGAGACTCGCCGCCTCCGCCCCCGCCGCCCTCGTTTCCGCCAAAGCTCACTTCCACCTCGCGGAAGGCCGCCTCTGCCCGAAGCAAGTGTTGGAGCGCTTGTTGCTCCGGCGAGAGCGCCTCTCGAGGTTCGCGCGCCGCGAGCCGTTCCTCAGCGGTGCGCATCGCCGCCGCCGCAGCCGGTAGCTCCGCGGCGATCGCCGCAAAGGACGAGTCGGCACCAAGCACACCTCGCTCACGCATGCGGCGCTGCAGGATCTCAACACGCTCCCGCAGCTTCCCCTGGGCGAGCGCAAGCGTTGCCAGATTCTCGCGAGTCTCCGCGGCGCCGGTCTGCTCCCTATCGCGAAGCGCCTTGAAGGTTGCCGCGACTATCTCACGCTGACGTGCGGAAAGCGCGGCTGGCGATTCGCCACCTCCCCCACCTCCACCACCGCCTCCTCCCTGCTGATCGGCCTGGCGATACTCGCGCGCAAACGGGCGAACTTCCATGAAGTAGATGTCAGATTCGGCACGGCCCGGCCCGCTCGCGGTGTTGCCATCCGCTGTTCTCGCGTAGTATGAGACGACGTCGCCCGGCTGAAGGTTCAATTCCTCGAGAAAGAACGTATGGCCTGCGGAGGTCTCTTTGGCCGCGCGTGCATTGGCCGCTCGCAGAGTTATCGTGCGCTCTTCTCCGCCGTTGACGGTATAAACGAGGTCCAGGGAACGGACGCCGTAATCATCGGTCGCTCTCGCCTCTACGAATGCTTCCTCGAGCGGTGACACCTTCGTATCGCGCCCGGGGGTGCTGAGCTCTACCGACGGCCGCTCGTCGGCGAGGACGTCAATGGTATGATCCAGCGAGCCTCGTATCATCGCTCCGCCTGCTGCCTCCAGCTCTATCCGGTAGAAACTCTGGCGACGCACACTCAGAACACCTGACAGCGCGCCGGAGGAATCGGACACGAGAGGAATCGGACTCTCTCCTTCCACGATGATCCGGCCGCGAGCCACCGGCAGTGTCGGCGTCGCCGTGATGCGAACTCTGGTCCCCTTGAGCGCGGCTATGTCGCCAGCGTCCTCCACGCGTTCGCTCGGAAGACCGGTATAGGCGGGATACACGAACTCATGGTCGATGCGCGCAACGTAGGGAAGATCGGCCACAGTGATCGTGAACACGGGAGATCGCACTGATCCCGATTCCACATAATACATCGTGGCCTCTGTGAGGTCGAAGAGGCGGAACGTGCGCTGAGCGCTGTCCGTGCCGACTGGTCGAAGCTCCATTGCCACTCGCTCCCAGTCGCCAGCGGTTCCAGAGGGGGTGCTAGCCTCGCCTCGCCGCACCGCCAGCACGACATCAGGCGCGTCGAATCCCACGAGCCGAGCAACGATTTCCTGGTCCGCACCACGCGCGAGCGTGGTGTCGCCTGGCGTTACGGCGATTGCGTACGGCGTCACCGTCGCGGTCGTTCCCCACGGCATGAAAAGGAAGCGTGCGGTGCGCCGCACTTCCAATGGCCCCAAGACCACGAGCCCTATCCCGCAGGCGATGGCGCCCAACAGTGCCGCGGTCGTGCGGGCTATCTCGCTCCGCTCGATTGGAGTGGCGCTGAGTGCTGTTCGCGCCTTTTTCACTGCTGACTCTACCAGCGCATCACGGAGGGGAGAGCCACGATTACCACGGCTCGCTTGCTCCACAGCCGTCACGAGCGCGGCGTCCAGTGTGGAGGCGCGCTCTTCAACGTAGAGGGCCAACCTCTCGTCTGCGGTCTTACGTAAGAGCGGCAGAATCATCCACATCGCTCCCGATGCCGCGAGAAGGCCATATGACACAGCGCGCACGATTGATAGGGATCGCTCGGTGAATCCCTGCTGCTCCAGCAGGGCCGACGCCACTATGAGAATCACCAGACCCAGCGCGGCAACGAGCACCGCGCCGCGGAGCGCTACTTTGGCGCGCCAGCGAGCGCGTACTCCGCGGATCACTTTCCCAAGTTCACCGGTCACCGGCTGCACAGCGGCCGTCATCGCCCTCAGCTCCTCGCCACGCCCACACCTCGCGGGCGTGATAGATGGTTTGACAACACTGATTCTATTGCCAGCAGGAACAGTGCGGCCAGTAACAAATAGCGCCACAGTCCTTGCGATTTCTCACGATCGGCGGCCGTGAGGTCTTGTGTTGCGGTCGCAGAAGTCAGGAGTTGCGTGTCGGACGTGACCGCGGCCACAATCTCCCGCGCGTCCATCACCGTCAGATCAGACTCGGCCGGGTCGACGTTGCCTGCCGCGACGAGCGGGGTAGCGAGCGGCCTGGAGGCAGGTCGAATTTCGTAGAACCCGGGCTCCCGGATACGGATCGCTCCATCCCGCGCCACTCGCTCGCGCGCTCCGGTGGGCGATACTATCGCGAGCCCGCCATCGCTCTGGGGCAATTCACTACCACCGCCCAACTGGTCGAGCTGGATGACGCTGCCCACTGGGAATGCCGCCGCTCGCTCCGCGTATCCGGAGACATACTTCACCATCTCGTGCACGAACGGGAGGTACACCGGCTGCAGTGCCAGATCGTTCCAGTAAGGGTCGAGGGTCGAGCTCCAGAGGAGAATGCGGCCGTCGCCATGTGATCGCTCCACGAGTGCTGGAGCCCCATCGTCAAAGCGCGCGATCACCCTCGAATCAGCCGCCGGCTCGATCTTCCTATAGCGCAGGAAGCGCGCCGTCGCGAAATCTCCACTACGCGGCGTCGCGAACTGCTTGAATACCTGATGCGAATGGTCGAGCTCCGAGACGATGCCACCGTCGCCAAGCGGCCGGTCGACCACTCCGCCGACGCTACCAGGAAGAAGCGCGGAGCCGTTGGTCCAGGAACCAGCGCCCTCTCCTGTGGCAATTATGAGCCCTCCCCCTTTCTGCACGAATTCCTCGAGCGCGCGCTCGGCGGCTTTCGAGCTCGCCACGTCGTCCATTATCACCACTCCCTTGGCCGCCAGATCAGCCGCGGTGACGGTTCCGCTTCCGCGACGGCGATCCAGTCGAAACACCGGCTGGGACCCGATTCCGAGCGCGCTGGTGATATGAACTCCTCGGCTAGAGCCGCCCCGCCCTGAGAGTAGCAGAACGGACACGTTTTCTCCTCGTGACACCACGAAATGACGGGCATCGTCCGCCAAGAGCGCATCAGCTTCAGCGCGTACACTGCCGCGAATTGTTGCTTCGCCTAGCGGGAAAGGTTCGAAGGATATCGAAGCAGCTCCGCCGGCGGGTATCGCAACCTGGCGCGAGCCGATTTTACGGCCGTCGAGCTCGAGCGCGACCTCACGCGAGACAGTGAACGAACCCGCGTTCGCCAGCCGAGCGGCAACGATAATCTGCTCGCGCCCGCGACCGAATGACCTGTGCAGCTCCACTGCAGTGACGGCAACATTCGCATCGGTCGAGTCGCCTATCTCTACTGGGGTGAGCGTTACACCCGGCGGAAGCTTCGTGTCTCCCGCCGCGGTGACGCGCCAACCCGCGCGCTGGAAGTCGGATATGAGAATCACCTCTCTCGATGGAAACCGAGACTCCGAAAGGATGCGGCCAGCCAGTCTGAGAGCAGGAGCGAAGCGCGTGATACCAGAGCCTGGAGACACAGAGTCGATTGCGGCTCGGAGGAGTGCGACATCCTCAGTCGGCTCCGTCACTGCAGTTGCATCATCATCGAAAAGAACCAGAGACGCCCGATCGCCCGCGCGTAAGCCAGCCAGAGCCTTCCCTGCCGTCGCTTTGGCGCGCGCCCAGCGGTCGCCGTAACCCATGCTGTAGGAGCGGTCGAGAAGTATCACGACTTCACGCGCGCTTCCGCCTTCGGACAGGCCCGCCGCGCCGCTTCTCTGGAGAAGTGGCCGCGCGAACGCAGCGGCGATGAGAGCGACGGCCATGCAACGCATCGCGAGAAGTAACCAATGGCGCACGCGACGTCGACGCTCTGAACGGTAGGGAATACGGCGAAGAAACATCAGTGACGGAAATGCAACCACCTCCCGGCGCTCACGCTGTACCAAGTGGATGATCACCGGAACCGCGAGAGCCGCGAGACTCGCCAGGAAGAGGGGCGCCAGGAATGACACGCTGCCTACCTCACCCGGGCCAGACGCTGCCTGCGAGCCAGATACTCGAAGAGAGCATGGTCGAGCGGCTGCGAGGTGTCAAAGAGCGCATAGTCGATCCGGCTGTCCTCCAGTTGCCTGCGAAGCTCGGCGACGTGATTCCCAACGAGCTCGCGATAGCGCTCAGCGAGTTCCGTGGGAAGCACTGGCAGGTCCTCATCACTTTCGAGATCGCGGAAGCTGGCTGCATCCTCGAACGGAAACTGGAGCTCGGCGTTATCGAGCACGTGGAGCACTATCAGATCGCTTCCGCGACCATGGAGCTTGCGGACTGCGACTGCGACGCGCTCCGGCTCCTCGTACAGGTCAGAGATCAGTATAAGAATGGACCGCCGGCGAATGTTCTCCGCGATAGACGAGAGCGGACGCTCCAGATTTCCCGGCCCCCCCCACCCCCCGCCGCCGCCGGCCTTGATCCGTTCGATCGCGTGCAGAACGGCCGGGAGGTGTTTGGCCGACGGCGGAACAACGTTGCGAACCTCCGAATCAAATGTGACGAGCCCAACGCGGTCCCGCTGCCTGCGCGACAGGTACGCGAGACAGGCCGCGAGGTAGCGCCCGTAGTCGAGCTTGGTGACGGAACCGCTTCCGTAGTCCATCGAGCGGGAGATGTCGAGAAGCACGATCGCGTCGGTGTTGGTGTCCGCCTCGAACTCCTTGACGTGGAAACGGTCAGTCCGGCCGAAGAGCCGCCAGTCTATGCGGCGGATGTCGTCTCCGGGCATGTACGATCGATGCTCGGCGAAATCCACCGATAGTCCAACGTTGGGGGAGTGATGTAGTCCCCCGATAAACCCCTCGACGACCGTTCGAGCGATGATCTCGATATCGCCGATCCGAGCCAGGACCTTCGGATCCAGGAACCTGGCACCATGAAGAGCGGGCGTTGCAGCCTCAGCGTGCATTAGAGCCCTGATCGCGGGAGAGGCACCGACTCGAGCAGCTCCTTGACGATTCGATCAGTACCGACGCGCTCCGACTGCGCGTGGAAGTTCGTAAGGATGCGATGGCGAAAAACCGGATGAGCGAGTGCGCGAATGTCCTCGAACCCTACATGGTACCTACCATGCATCAGCGCCCTGGCCTTGCCACCAAGTATGAGGTATTGGGCCGCTCGCACGCTGGCTCCGTAAGCCACCCACTTCTTCACGGCGTCCGGCGCTCGCGCTGCGGTGGGCCGGCTCGACCGGACCAGCGAAACCGCGTATCGGGCAACCGCATCTGCGACGGGTACCGAGCGCACTAGGCGCTGGAAAGCGACCACCTCAGCGGCACCCAGCACGTGGCGAAAGACATGCTCCTGAAGGGCGGTCGTGGCCCGCACAACGTCTACCTCATCATCCTCGGAGAGATAGTCGACATTGATTTGGAACATGAAGCGGTCCAGCTGCGCTTCCGGTAGCGGATAGGTGCCCTCGAGCTCGATCGGGTTCTGCGTCGCAAAAACAAAAAATGGCTCGTCGAGCGTGTACGTGCGACCCTGAACCGTGACGCGGTGCTCCTGCATGGCCTCGAGAAGCGCTGATTGAGTCTTCGGCGGCGTGCGGTTGATCTCGTCGGCCAGAACGATGTTGGCGAAGATGGGACCTGGCGTGAACACCATCGCTCTGCGTCCGGTCGCGGCGTCCTCCTGAATGATGTCCGTCCCCGTTATGTCGGACGGCATCAGGTCAGGAGTGAACTGTATACGCGAGAATTTCAGGTCCAGAACCTGCGCCACGGAGTGAACCAACAGAGTCTTGGCCAGACCTGGCACACCTACTATGAGAGAGTTGCCGCCGGCGAACAGCGCGACCAGAACCTGCTCGATGACCTCGTCCTGGCCGACAATGAGCTTGCGCAACTCGGCAACGATCCTCGCGCGAGCATCAGTCAGGCGTGACGCGAGCGCGATGTCGTCCGCGGATTCGAGCTGCATGATCGATCTATCAGATGTCGTGACTCCCACAGATCCTCCGATGTTTTCTACCTGGTCATACCGTAGATGACGTAGTTGACTCCCAGCTTGTACGCCTCGTTGGATAGCTCGATCGGAAGAAATCCGGCGTCAGACCATTCCCAGTAGTCGCCGATGTCGTTGTTGTAATTAATCACGGATACGAGTCGCTTGGACGGATCGTTATCCTCGTAGATTCCATAGAAGCGAGCGGGAGTACCACGATTCGGGTCGAGCATGTCCAGGGACTCGATGCGGAAGAAAGAGTCGAATATTGGATGCGAGACGTCGAGAGGAACGATCTGCGCGTCTGGAAGCACCTTCCGAATTTGGGACTCGAAGTTGAACCAGTGGTCTCCGATAAAGTCATCAAAGATGATGAAACCACCCTTTGCCAGATAATCGCGCAGACCCTGAGCTTCCTTTTCGTTGACGGACCAGAAGCCGGGCTCGCACAAGTACGCTACCGGGTACTTGAAGAGCTCGGGATCATCGAGAGCAAGGATATTGCCGCCGTCCATGTAGGGCCGCAGCAGGCTGACCTCGCTCAGAATCTTCATGAAATTCCGCTCGGCGCGTGGGTAGTCATGATCCCACTTCAGGTCCTGGCGGAAGAAACCCTCTCCACCCCCACTGCCGTCGGCGGTGAAACGGATCCTGGCAAAGGTGAAGCGACCGTCGTATGGCACGTTTGCCGCCGGCGCCTCACGACGCTCGCGTGAGCGAAATCCCTGCGCAGTCGCTATTCCTGCGGCGGTCAGGAGGAGCAGCAGCGCAATTCCACGCGTCCTCACCGCTCGGTTCCCTCTTTCCCGCGACGCAGCTCGAGGAGCAACTCCTGAGCTTTCTCGAACGAGGGTGCATGCTCGAGCGATCGCAATACCTCCCGTCGTGCCGCCGCCGATTCGCCCGCCTCGTGATACGCGAGCGCCAGCTGATAGAACGCCTCGGCCTTGTCCACAGGTTGCAGCGCTAGCACGGCACGACGCTCGCGGATGGCGCCCTGACGATTTCCCGTCCGGGCGTAGAGACTCGCGAGCCGTTCGTGTTCAGGGAGATTCGCAGGTGAAATCAGGATCGCGCGCTCAAGAGCGACGGCGGCGCCTGCCGGATCGCCAAGGGAATCCAGCAAGCTAGCGAGGGTAACGTTTGATTCTCGGTCCGATTCCGAAAGACGGACTATTGCCTGCAGCTCAGCCACCGCGAGCCTGGAATCACCGCGCTTGCTATGGATTCGCGCGAGCTCCACGTATGGGCTGTTCTGCCCAGCGTAATCGGGAAAGAGCGCCTTCGCCCGCCCGAAGGCCTTGATGGCTTCCTGTTCCTTGCCGGCATCCAGGAGTGAACGCGCTTCAGTTATGCTCGCGACGTACTGCTTGGCCGTTGCCGGAAAACGATCACGCAGAAAAGTCTCGAAGCGCCTGTCGAGCTCAGCCGCATCGACCTTGATTACGCGCTTCACTACGGCAGCAGTCTGGAGGCCGTCGCGATAGGCAAGCAACATGTCGCGAAGCGCCCTGGGACCCCAGTCCCGCTCGATCATCTCGCAGGCTAGTGATGCCTGGTAGTACGAGTGAATGACCTGCTCCGGATATGACGGACGCACGAAGCCATCGTTGAGCTTGCTGAGCGGTGGCAGTCGCCCGTCGTGGTAGGCGGCAAGAAATGAAGGCGAAGCGTGCGCGCCCCAACCGGAGGATGGCCGCGCGCGCCGCTCCTCCAGGACAGAGATTCCTTCCGAGAGCCAGCGCGGTACCTTGTGCTCGCTCAGCCCGAGCGTGAATGCGTGGGCAAGCTCGTGCCATGCCGTCGAGGCCCAGTTGAACTCGCCGGGGGGGCGTGCCGCCGGCGAATCCATCGCCAACACGTTTCCGAAGCTCACCCCTAGCGCGCCCAGGCCAGCGAGTCCCACGGTGCGGACGGAGAAATCGGCGTGCCGGGGATAAATCTCCATCCGGATCGGCGGGGCGGGACGATATCCATAGCGCGACGAGAGTGCATCGTAGCCTTCCTCCAGCAGCGGCGGCAAGTAGAGCGATAGAAGCTGGGATTCCGAGCGATGCAGGAACAGCCGAAAGCGAGGCGTGGAGACTTCCTCGTACTCCCCGAACGTGTCGAGCAGGTCCAGCGTGTTCTTGATCCACACATCGTATGGATCGCCGGCAAACGCAACCTCCAGGTGTCGACGCGCGAGCGCCACATCTCCCGTGCGCAGAGCATTGATACCTATCGCCCCGTGTGCCCTCCAAGCCATGGAATCGGCGGCGATCCCTTTCCTCGCGAATGCGGCAGCATCACGGTAAAAACGATTGCGCGCCGCGACCTCAGAGAGAATCACAAAGGGCTCCGCGCTTCGCGGGCTGCGCGCGGCCGCGCGAGCCAGAGCGTCGTTGAGTCCGGCCTCGTCGCCGGCCAGCCAGCGCGCGGCGGCCAGCATGGAGAGCGCTTCAACCGAAGCCGGATTCACCTCCAGCGCGCGTCTCGCCGCAGCAGCGGCGGCGGCGTGATCCTCGACATCCAGCGCGAGCAGTGCGACGAAAGTGTGCGCTTCGGCGAGCGCGGGGTTGGCTTCGAGAGCGCGCTGGGCAAGCGAAGCCGCGCCGGCCTCTCCGTCGAACCGGAGGACTTTCGCTTTCGCGATCAGCGCCGGTGCCGAGGAGGATCGAATCCGAAGCGCCTCATCCAGCGCGTCGCGCGCGCCAGCACTGTTGTACTTCTCCAGCATTAGCTCACCGATTCTCACCCGAGCGTTAACATCCGCCGAGTCCGCTTCGGCGGCGGCATCGAGCACGCGCAGCGCATCGTGAAAGAGGGTCGGTTCGTGGCGTCCCAGGTATTCGTAGGCCGTCGCAAGGGCGACCAGCTCACCGGCCGGCAACGTCCTCACGCGACTCGCACCGCCGCTCACAATTCTCTCCATGGCCGTTAGAGCCGAGTCGCGCTGGCCGCGCTCGTACTTGAGGACGGCCAGCGCAACCGCCGAGCGCATGTTGTCCGGCTGGTGGGCAGCGAGTGCTTTCGTGTATGCGGACTCGGCTTCCGCAAGGCGCCCGCGGGCGACCAGGGCCTGCGCCAGCGGGAACCACAGCTCGGCTCCAGCTGACGATAGTGGCGCTGTAATCAGCGTGCGGGCCTTCTCGATGGCCTCGTCGTACTTGCCTGATTCCACCAGAGCTTCGATAGCGGCGCGCGGCGTCAGTTCGGCCTGTTGCGCGCGTCCCGGACTGGAATCCACGCATGCCAGGAATGTCAGCGGCGCGGCTGCAGCGAGCGCACGCAGAAGGCGACTCACGGTGTGGGGCTCCCAGGCCCGCTCTTGCGCGCTTCTTTGAGAGCGCGCGTCTTGAGGGAGAGCTCCACCAGCAGCGTTTCGAGCTCGCGATCGTAGTCGGTCGCGTTCATGCGATCCTTGCGGGCCTTGAGCGCTTCAACACGGTCCTGTATCTGTTGCTGCTCGCGCTCCAGAGCTGCGATCCTCTGATTGGTGCTGGCATCAGCGTCTCCGCCCGCCCGCGCGACCGTTGCGTCGGTCCAGTTCAGCGCCATCGTCCTCGCAAGCGTGCTGTCGCCACCCATGATAGCGTGTTCCGTCAGAATACGACCCTGCGTGCCATACTCGCGCTCCACCTCGCGCCTGGCGTACGAGAACGCTTCGAGCAGAGACACTCGTCCGTCCTTGTCCACGTCAGCTCCGGCTCCCGCAAAGGCTGCCGCGAAATGCCGGCCGAAGATCGTCTCGTTGCGCTCGAAGCCACTCTTCGTTGCCGTGATGATGACGCGGCGCTTATCGCCGCCTGTGAGAACTGGTACGAAATCCCCACTGGAGCTGGCGGCATTCACCAGTGCCACTGCCGCTCCCTCGAAACGCGAGAGTATTCGAGCAAAGTCTCGAGCCGACATGTCCGGCCCGGGCAGATTGAACCGCGAGTCCGGACCCTCGCCGCTTCCGTGTCCGACGAGCACGATGAGCACGGCGTCCTCCGGCCCGGTGGACTGGGCGAGCTTCACCAACACACTTTCTACTGCGTCGCGTGTTGCACGCGTCGTAAACCCTGCACTGCCCTGCGCGGAGCGGACACCATCGCCCCTGAGGTATGACACCGCAGACGCCGGCACTCCGCCTTTGCGCGACGCCTCGATTAACGAGACGGCGATCCTATGGAAGGACTCTGTGTAGTAAGGTTCGCCGCCGATACCAGTGACGACGACCACGTGAGTGCGCCCCGGCCGAGGCCGCTCCTGCGCCACACTATGCGTCGACACCGCGAAGATCGCGACGCATGAGACGAGCAGCGCCTTCACAGAAATTATCACGCCAGTCCCCTCGCTCTTCGGTATCCCCATTCGGCTACCACCAGTGCGAGCAGAGTGAAAAGTATTACTGGCATGTCCCAGAGGTCCTTTCGCTCCAATTCTGTTACTCCGCTGCTTGTATAGACTATGTCCCTCGCGAGCGAAGAAGCGTTGTCTGACGTATAGAAACGGCCCCCCGTCTCCCTCGCTATCCGCTGCAGCAGCGGTGCACGCATGCCCGCGTCGAAAAACTCATCTTCGGGCTCCTCTGCGCGAATGTACGATGTCTCGCTGGTGAGGAACACGCTGTCGCCCGGCGTCTTTGCCTTCACCTGAACAGAATACAGTCCGGAGATCGTGTCAGTCGCCAGGGTCGCCCGATACTCGCCGTCCCGCTCCACGCTCCATTCCATGGGCAGTTCGCGCACCGCGCCGGTGGGATCTGTGACACGCGCCGTCATCGAAGCCCCGTTCACGTCGACAAAAAGCTCGTCGCGCAGCGACGCACGAAGCTCGGCCGCTTCCCCGGTGGCCACAATGTCGGAGGGAAGGTCCACCTCCACGCGGTCGCGCGTGTCGCTCACCAGCCAGCGGAGAAGTTGTCGCCAGAAAACCTCGTGCGACATGTCGTCAACCGCGACTTCTGCGTGCATCTGCCACATCCATGAATCCTGCACGGGCATCGCGATCGTCTTTCCCTTCCCATATCGCTGGTGCGCGAGGACAACCTGACGCTGGTCGTCGGCCGATCTGCCTTCGAGCAGCGAGGTCGCGCCCGCCTTCAGTCCTTTCACGCGGTTTACTGACGAGACGTTTGGCAGCGACGTCCACCGGACGGCGGATTCCTTCTCCGTTGAGGCAATTTGAGTGGCCGCATGCGCCGCCCCGGCTGCTGTGAGAGAGACATCCAACTCCGCGAGCCGTTCTGTCGTACCATCGCCCGGAGACTCGAGACTGATCGGGATCACTTCGGCGAGCGGCGTGCCAGCGTAGCCGCCCTCCGCGAAGGCGCGGCGGCCGCCGAGCATGAGGAGTCCGCCACCACGCTCACCCACGAAGTCTGCTAGCATTCGCAGCTGATCGGCCGTGAAGAAGCTTGCCTCTATGCTTCCCAGAATGATGCCGCGATAAGCGAACAGCGCGTCGCGGCTTCTCGGGAATCCACCCACCAGCTCGAGGCTGTCGTCCACGCCAAGCCTCAGGAATTTGTTCTCCGCGGTGCGCTGCAACATCACAAGCTGCAGGTTCTCGTCTCCCATCACCGCGCGGCGAATGAACTTGAGCTCGAACCTCGGCTCACCCTCGAGGTAAAGGATCTTCTCGCGCCGATCCCGTACTGAAACGAGCACGTGGCGCTGATTGTTCTCCTGCACCATCTCGCCTGCCAGCGTGGGAACTCGCAGGCGAAAGCGCCTGGGGCCGGTCTCGAGCGCGGGCACGCGCACCCTCACCGGCACCGCTTCACCGCCGGAAGGTAGCTTCACATCGCGCGTACTCACGATTCGGCCGGCGTCTTCTACAACCAGTTGCACCGTTTGGCCGGCGTAACCCCGGTGCTGTACGACTACGTCCAGCGCGATGGAGCCGCCCTGAAGCACCGAGCGGGGCGCGTCAACGCGTCCGATCTGGATGTCCCGCGCCCATTTCTCCTGTCCAACGCCAATCGTATGAACTGGCAACCCACGGGCGCGGAGCGACGCGAGTGTGCCGTCAAAGTCGCCGCTACCGTTGTCCGCGCCATCGCTCACCACCACCAGGCCAGCCAGCGGCGACGAGGCCAGCTCCTGCCGAGCATGCTCGATGGCGTTGCCGATTCTGGTCTTCCGGCCTGAGTATTCGAGGCCATCGGCGTCGTTCACCGCGCGGGTAGCCGCTGAGAACGTGAAGTACCGAAGGATAAAGCGCTCTCCGAGTGACCGCGCCAGAGCGCTATCGCGCGAACTTCCGCCCAGCAGCGCGGCGACTTGCGACGAGCGTGGCTGGCCGCCGGCGTCGGCAATCCGCATGCTTCTGGAATCGTCGACCAGGATGCCCAGCACGCTACGCTGCGGAATGGCTGCGGCGACCACGAGCATTGGCCGCATGAGGCAGACCACGATGATCGCGAGCGCAAGAACACGGATGCCGCCGAGCACAAAGCGATCGCCGCGCGTGGAACGGCCTCTCACGCGCAAGTAGGTAAGGAGCACAGCGACGGCCGCTGCGGCGCCGAGCGCGATCAGGATCGGGATGGGCCACGCCGCGCCGAAGGCAAGCTGACCTCTCTCGAACACAACCGGGCGGAACTTGAACAGGAACTCGAAGAGACTTTCGGCGAACGATGCCATGCCGTCGCGATTCGTATGAGCCTGGATGCCCTACCTACACTGTATACGTGGCGACGGGTCCAGGCGCTGGCAAGGCGTTCGCGTTGCGCGCAAACTGCGTGCGGCGCATGTTTGGCTTGCCCAGGCGCCGGTGGAGCCCGCAGCCGTCCACAGAGCATATCCCCATGCGCCATCACCGATCTCCATGTGGCTGACACGCTAGAGACGCTCCGGCGCGAGCTGACAACACACTACCGCGTCGAGCATGAGGTGGGACGCGGCGGGATGGCCTCGGTGTACCTCGCCGAGGATCTCCGGCATCACCGGCAGGTCGCGCTCAAGGTCCTCAAGCCAGAGCTCGCGCTGGCGGTGGGAGCTGAGCGCTTCCTGCGGGAGATCGAGATCGCGGCAAACCTTACCCACCCACACATCTTACCGCTCCTCGATTCCGGAGATGCAGCGGGGCTACTCTACTATGTCATGCCGTACGTCGAGGGAGAGTCGCTGGGTGACAGGCTTCACCGCGAGCGGCAGCTGCCGGTGGATGACGCGGTGCGCATCACGCGCGAAGTGGCGAGTGCGCTCGACTACGCGCACCGCAAGGGGACAGTCCATCGAGACATCAAGCCTGGGAACATCCTACTTCAGGACGGCCACGCTCTGGTCACCGACTTCGGCGTGGCACGGGCGCTCACCACCACCGGATCGGGGCGCATCACCGACACGGGGATATCCGTGGGGACGCCAATCTACATGAGCCCCGAGCAGGCGAGTGGCGATCGTGAGATTGACGGGCGCTCGGATATTTACTCGCTGGGTTGCGTGCTTTACGAGATGCTGGCCGGCGAGCCCCCGTTTACCGGACCCACCGTGCAGGTCATCATCGCGAAGCGGTTCACCCAGCCAGTGCGCGCTCCGGGCCTTGACCGGCCGAGCGTGCCGCGATACCTGGGTGACGTGCTGGCGAGGGCGCTCTCCGTGGTTCCGGCTGATCGCTTCGCCACAGCTCACGATTTCGCGGCTGCGCTCGGTGACACGTCCTCCACTACGATGCCCGCGACGGCAGCCGCCGAGATCACAGTACCCGTCGTGCCCCGCGCAGGCGCGACATCCGTCAGTCGGCGCCGCGCAATCCTCCTCGGCGCCGGGATCCTGGCGGCATCCGCGGTTGTGGTCATCGCCATTCAGCAGTCACGCGAGACACCGGCAACCATCTCGCGGGCTGCGGCCCCAGCGTTACGATCGGTCGCGGTGCTCCCATTCGCGAACCTCACGCCGAACAAGGAAGACGAGTACTTCTCCGACGGGATGTCGGAGGAGCTCATCCACGCGCTGGCGAAGGTGAGCGGACTCCGCGTGTCCGGCCGTACGTCGAGTTTCGCCTTCAAGGGGCGAGAGGAGGACGCAGAGGCAGTGGGACGGCGGCTCGGCGTGGACGCGGTGCTCGATGGAAGTGTGCGGCGTTCAGGGGACCGGCTGCGCATTGGCGTCCAGCTGGTTGGGACGCGCGACGGCTACGAGCTCTGGTCCGAGACGTATGAGCGCGAGGCGCGCGACGTGTTCGCGGTGCAGGACGAGATCGCGCACTCGGTGGTGCGCGCACTCCGGGTGCGACTCGCATCGGCGTCTGGCGTGCCGATCGTCGCGCGTCAGACCGAAGATCTGGAGGCGTACAACCTATTCCTTCAGGGACGCGCGCTCTGGAATCGGCGGACGAGCGAGTCGCTGCAGCGCGCCGTGCAGCTCTTCGACAGCGCAGTCATTCGCGACCCGAGCTTTGCGCGTGCGCACGGCGCTGTCGCGCAGAGCTACGCGCTCCTCGGAGCATATAGCTTTCTGCTGCCGGGCGAGATGTTCCCTGAAGCGATCGCCGCCGCCCACCGCGCTCTCGAGCTCGACTCCACGCTCGCAGAAGCGCACTCGGCTCTCGGCCTGTCGAAGTGGCTATACGAGTGGGACTGGACTGGCGCCGAGCGCGAGCTGCGCCGCGCGATCGAGCTGAACCCGAGCTATGCCACGGCCCACCAGTGGTACGCGCTCTACCTCGGCACCTCAGGGCGTGCGGCCGGTGGCGTTTCAAGGATGCGCGACGCACTGTCACTCGATCCCATGTCGCTCATCATCAGCGCCGACGTGGGAGAGCTACTCTACTTCGCGCGCCGTTACGACCAGGCGCTGGAGCAATACCGGCAAACGCTCCAGATGGACTCAACCTTCGCCCACACGCACTCCTATTTGGGAAAGGTTTACGAACGGATGGGCCGATTCGAGGAGGCGATCTCGGAGCACCGGAAGGCCGTCGCCCTCTCCGGTGGCAGTCCATTCTTCGTCTCGTCACTCGGGTACGCTTTCGCCCTCGCCGGCCGGCGCGATGAAGCGATGGCGATCGTACGCGATTTCGAGCGAGACGTGCCGGATCGTTTCGTGTCGCCGTACCTGATCGCTGAGGTGTACCTCGCGTTGGGGGACCAGGACCGCGCGTTCGTGCACCTCGAGCGGGCATTGGCGGAAAGGATGCCGGAGGTCCCGTACTCTCTGCTCGCCGAGCCCCGGCTCGACCCGCTGCGATCACACCCGCGGTTCGCGCAGCTGGTCAAGCGTATGGGACTCTGACGTGCGACGTCGTTCAGACGTCGCGAGCGCCCGCGCTTGCGTATCGCCGTCGCCGCTCGTGGGCGAGGGCGGCTATAATGTAGAAAATGAGAGTCGGAAATGACCTTCCCAAGCGGCACTCCCCATTCATCCTCGCCAAGATCCGGCACCTCAACTCTGTCGCGATGTCGCTGCATGCTGGCTTGATTGACGGGGGCTCTGCCGCGCACGAGATAGCGGCCACCGAGGCACAGCTTCACGGTCTGGTCGAGCGTCTTCGCACGCTCGCGGGCCTCGAGGACGACGAGAGCGCATCGAGGTAGAGCCGGACCTACGCTTCTCCTCCGCGTAGCGTGACTCCATGTTCATCTGGGTGGTTGACCATATCCAACCCACAGCTAACTTGGGTTGCGCTCCTGTCTCCTAACCTCCATCGCTCATGAATCGTTCGCTGCATTTGAAGCGCTCGCTGTACTCCGCGGTCCTGGCCACGCTGTTTATCGCCGGAGCGTGCAGCGATCCGTCCGCCCCCAGGGGACGCGACGGGTCATTGACCGTTGCCGCCTACGTCGATATCGATGCGTCCGGTACGCTGACCCCGGGCGACTCGCTGCTCAGCGGCTTCGCCGTCACGCTCTTTCGGGACGGCGCCCAGGTCGCCGAGCAGAGTACGAACGCCCAGGGGCTGGTAACGTTCGCGGGGCTTGGCTCCGGCAGTTATCGCGTTCAGCCGAGCAGCGCGGGGCCATCCGGCTCCGTGCTGACGACCAATCCAGCTCCTACGCTGGCCATTAGTACCCTTGGCGACTCAGTCCGTGTTGACTTCCGGTACGTCTTCTTCCCGGCGTCGCTGTCGGGTCGGCTGTTCCGCGACGATAACGGCAACGGAGTGTACGACCCGGGAATTGACACGCCCGGCGCGGGACTGTTCGTCCGTCTGCGTGCCGGGACGATCGCCACTCCCGGTGCCACGGTCGATTCGGTTACCGCCGACGCCGACGGTTTCTACGTTCTCGGCCCCGTCGCACCGGGCACCTACGTTCTTGACTTCGAGAACCCTGGATCGCTCGACTTCGGGACGGCGGGACAGATCCGCGTAGTCATTCTGCCAGCCGGCCAGTCGCTGACCGAGCAGGGACAGTTCACCGGCTCGCTGATCATCTCGATACGCACCGCGCGGGGGAAGCCCACCGGCGCCGCGGTCACCGTGGTCGGCGATGTGACGGTGCCACCGAACATCTTCACGTCCGGCAGCGGCGGAGTGAATTCCGAGATCTGGGTGCAGGACACCAGCGGAGGCATCGCAGTTTTCTCCGTTCCGTCGAGTTCTGCATACGTGCTGGGCGACCGTCTCGAGATATCGGGCAACATTGGAGCCTTCAGCGGCCAGCGGCAGATCACATCGCCGACGGTAATCGCGACGGCTGGCGGTGCCGTCGTCGCGCCGCTTATCCAGACGGCTGCGGAAGCCAGGTCTCTTGCGAACGAGGGACGCTTGGTCACGGTACTCTCGCTCACGATCGTTTCGGTGCCCGGCGGTACGGGTGCAGCGTTCACGGTCATCGCCGCGAATGGCGCCGACACGCTCCAGATACGCGTTGCAGGCCTGAACACGGGGCTGACACGAGGTAGCTTCACGGTGGGCAACCGGTACAGCATCACCGGAATCCTTACACAGTTCAACGGCACGCCCCAGCTCAAGCCGCGCTTCTCGACGGATCTCGTCGGTCCTGTCACGATTGCAGCAGCGCGCGCGTCCGCGATCGGGACGGTCGTCACGGTCGCGGGCAGTGTCACCGCGCCACCAGGCCGCTTCACGAGCGGTACCAACGGTGTCAACTCGGAAATGTGGATTCAGGACGCGAGCGGCGGGATAGCCGCATTCCCCGTTCCGACCGCCGATTCGCTCAACTACGCGATCGGGGACAGGCTGGAGGTGTCGGGCCCGGTAAGCACCTTCAGCGGCCAGCTCCAGATCGGCACGACGAGCCAGCCGCCCTCTATCACCGAGCTGGGTGGCAGTACGGTGCTCGCTCCGGTTGTGGTGACTGGTGCCGGCGTCAACGCGTTCACGAACGAGGGACAACTCGTGGTGATCGACAGCCTGCAGGTCACAGCAATAGGCAGTGGCACGAGCCCGTCGTTCAATGTCACGACCACTGCGCGCGATGGCCAGACGGTGACCCTGCGTATAGTGGGCGCAAGCGCGACGATTCAGAACACCGGTCTCACCCGGTCGAGCTTCACGCTGGGTGCGTACTACAGTGTCACCGGTATTCTGACACGATTCAACACGGCCGCGCAGATCAAGCCGCGAGCGACGACCGACGTGGTGCTGCGATGACGTCTCCGACTCGAGGAATTGCTTCCGTGCAGACAGGGAAAGTGTTGACTCGCGCCGCGACCCTGGCGTTGCTCGCCATTTGTGGCTGCGCGAACGACGACCCGGCGCCGCCGTTCGCACCCACCGGCAAAGGTGAGATTCAGGGTTTGATCTTCTTCGACGCCGACAACAACGGCGCCTTCACCCCGGTGGGCGGCGACACAGCACTCGCGGGGGTCGCGGTCGCCGTGCTCGAGCGCGCGTCCACCGATACGATCGCCGCCGGCGTGACGGACGCGGAGGGTCGATTCACCCTGACCGGGATACCGGTCGGCACGCACCATGTGATCGTCGCCGAGGATGCAGCAGTAACGGGAGCGCTCGTCTTCTGCGTGAACCCGCGTACAGCCTCGGTCTACACGAATGAGCTGGCCTTCCTCTCCTTCAGCGCCAAGCTCGGCTGCGTTGTGCGCATCGACCAGGCGGAGGCGGAAGCCGAAGGCACCGCGGTCACCGTCGCAGGCATCGTCACGGCTGCGCAGGGTACTTACCGATCCGACAACGTATACATTCAGGACCGCAGTGGCGGCATTCAGGTGTTCGGCCTTCCCAGCAGTCTTGGCCTGCAGCTGGGCGACAGCGTCGAGGTCAGCGGCACGCTTGGAAGCTTTGGAACGGAGCTGCAGATCGTCTCGCCGCGTGTCGCACCGAACATCTTAAGCGGCGCGCAGGTTCCCGCCGCGGAGGTCGAGACCACTGGCGAACTGGCGGCCGCCGCCTCCGACGTACGCGACCCAGTTATCGGAACGTTGGTCACGGTCCTTAAAGTGACCGTGGGCGCGTTCACTTCGGGTGGCGGTCGCAACGCGAACATCGATGATGGCAGCGGTCCCATTCAGGTTCGCCTGGATGGCAACGTTCTCGCGGCGGTGCCGACTACCACCTTCCAGAGCGGACGCTGTTACGACATCACGGGCTTGGTCGGCATCTTCAACGGGGGCGTGCAGCTCAAGCCGCGCTCCCTCGCCGACGTTGTGGAGGTGCCGTGCTCCTGACGACCAACATCCTCATAATGCCTCGCGCAGTCTCCATGACAATCCGAGTTTCAAGCCATATGCGCCGAGTTACGGCGCGCCTCACCGCCGCAGTGGCCATCATTGGCGCTCTGTCGGCCGCCACCTCCGGCCCGGTGAACGCGCAGGGCACCACCACGGGAGCGATCCGCGGGCGGGTGGTGGACGAGACCGGCAATCCACTCGCCGCGGCCCAGGTGATCGCGGTGAACGAAGGAACCACCTTCACACGCTCGGCGCTGGCGCTGGACGACGGATCTTATACGATCAGGCTCCTGCCGCCGGGCAGCTATCGCGTGACGGCGCGGCGCATCGGGCATCAACAGCAGGAGATCCCGAACGTTCGCGTGATCGTCGGGTCGGCAACTCCGCAGAACTTCACGCTTCGCGTGGCGGCTGTCACGCTCGGCGCTGTCGAAGTGAGAGCCAGCGCGCAGGCGATTGACGTGACTGACGGTGGTGTAAAGCAGACAGTGGGAGAGACGGAAATCGACAATCTTCCGGCGCTCGGTCGTGATTTTACCGACTTCATCAATCTGTCCGGCCTGGTGAGTCCCACGCCGGAAACGACCACCGGCGGCCAGTTCTCCATCGCCGGCCAGCGTCCGTCCCAGACGAGCATCCAGATCGATGGCGTCGACGCGAACAACTCTTTCTTCGGAGAGAACCGCGGTGGCAGCCGTATTCCCTTTGCCTTCTCGCTCGAATCGATCCGTGAGTTCCAGATCATCACGAACGGTTACGACGTGGAGTACGGCAACTATTCCGGTGGTATCGTCAACATCGTGACCAAGGGCGGAACGAACGCTTTTCACGGCTCGGCATACGGCAACCTGCGTGACGACGCGCTCACCGGAGAGAACTTCGATGGAACGGAGCCGAACAAGTACTCCGTGCAGCAGTACGCGGCGCAGCTGGAGGGCCCTGTTATCAAGGACAAGCTCTTCTACATGCTCTCGCTCGACGGACAGCGCCGCCGCGAGCCGTTCCGTTCTGTCAGTCCCGCGAGCCTCCGCGGCAGCGGCACAGCGAGTGATGCGGCGCTGGCGGATAGCCTGGAGGCGTATTTCGATGTACTCGAGACGACGTACGGAGTCACGGGTGCGCGCGACACATACGGCGAGTGGCAGATATCCAACGACGTGCTCACCCTGTTCGGCCGTCTCGACTGGAACCTAGGTGACCGGCACCGGCTCTCGCTGCGGAACAACTACTCGAACCATCGGAATCTCGACGAGGCTGGAACCTTCGCCATCAATAGCGGCCGGTCGCAGGCCGAGTCGCTCCGCGACCGTGCCAACTCTCTGGTGGGGGAGTTGACGAGCGTGCTGCACCCCAAGGTGTTCAATGTGCTGCGCATGCAGTACGCCACCGAGGAGCGGCCGCGTGTAGGGAACGAGCTGCGTCCCGAGATGGCAGTGCGGCTGGCGCCCGATCTCACGGTGGAGTACGGCGGATCGTTCATCTCGTTCAACAACAACCTGATCGAGGACAAGCTCCAGATCGTCGACAACGTGACGCTCGACGCCGGTGCGCACTCGATCAAGCTCGGCACCAACAACACCTTCTCCAGCTTCCGGAACAACTTCTGGTTCAACGGCTCGGGAGCGTATTTTTTCTCGTCCCTCGAGGACTTCCGACAGCAGAACCCATCGAGATACGTACGCAACGTGCGCCTGGACGGCCAGCCGCCGACAGCGGTCTTCGACGCTCAGGAATACTCGGTGTACGCGCAGGACGACTGGCAGATCACGCCCCGCGTGCTCGCAAGTGCCGGGCTGCGTTATGACGTGGCGCGCTACGGCGACCGCCCGGGTCGAGTGATTGACGTCGAGCGCGCCTTTGGTTTCGAAACGGGTGTCGCACCTATCGACAAGAACAACGTTTCCCCGCGCGCCGCGGTCACGTTCGACATGAACGGCGACGCAACCTCTGTGCTCCGCGCGGGCGCCGGGCTGTTCTACGGGCGCGTGCCGTTCGTGCTCGGCAGCAACGTCGGCATCACCGATGTTCCTCTCCGTTCTCTCGATTGTCGCGGCTCGATCGAAGACGGCGACCCGAATGCGCCGCCCGTAGTGGACTACGGCAGCCTGCCGGCCAACGGCTCAGGTAATCCGTTCAACTGCGCGGGTGCCGCCGGCGTCGGCGGTGTTCCGGAGTACACATTCTGGGAGGGCGGATTCGAGATACCGGAGACCTTCAAGGCCAACGCGGGCTACGAGCGCCGGCTCACCTCGACAACCCGGGCCAAGCTCGATCTTATTTACTCCAGGTCGTCGAAACTCTACACCGTTCGCAACATCAACCTCCGCGATCCGCAGTTCAGCGTCGACGGAGAAGGCGGCCGCCGGATCTTCGTGCCGGAATCCTCGTTCGACCCGACGAGCGCAGCCGGATCGAACCGGCTCCGCAACACCGACTTCGGCAACCTCCTGGTCAACTACAACGACGGCCTCGCTGAATCCTTCTCCGCGACTCTCGACGTGGATCACCGGCTATCGGACGATTTTCATGTTCGCGGATCGTACACGTACACGACTTCCGAGGACAACTCCTCCTACAGCTGCTGCACGGCCAACGAGGGATTCACCGGCCAGCGCTACGGTGCCCTGGGTCCCAACGTCATCGGGTCGGCCGGCGACGAGAGTGCAGGCTGGGGTCCCAGCAATTTCGTGCGCAACCACACGTTCGTGTTCTCGGGCTTCGTCACCATTCCTTATGTCGCCGTCAAGCTGACCGGGATTTTCCGCGCCCAGAGCGGGTCACCATGGGGACCAGAGGTCAGCGGCGACATCAACGCCGACGGCGTGCGTTTCAACGACCGCCCGTTCATCTTCGCACCCGAGGACCTGCCCGTGTCGGTGTCTCCGACGGCTACCAACCCGGATTCGGTGATCGCGGCGAACCGCGAGAGCTACGCGCGATACCTCAGCGACAACGACTGCGTGGGCGACTACGTGGGGCAGATCATTCCCCGCAACACCTGCCGTCAACCGTGGTTCAATCGCCTCGACATCAGCCTTCGCCGAGACTTCCCCACGGTCAGCGATCAGCGCCTGGAGCTGTCGGTCGACTTGTTCAATGTCCTCAATGGCCTGAACAAGAAGTGGGGACGCTACGAATCGGTGCAGACGAGCAACCGCAACCTGCTCGTGGCGCAAAGCTACGACGAGACGACAGGCCAGGTTCTCTACACGGTTCCGACCCCTGGCGCCACGGGGTTCGGCGGCAAACGCACCACCGGTAGCAATCTCCTGCTGCAGTTCTCGATGCAGGTGGGGCTGCGGTACCGCTTCTAGACCGGGGCGGTGCCGCGCTCCCGTGGCATCGACCGCGTCAGTGGGACGCGCTGTTGGGAAAATCGCCTACCGCCTGCACGAATTGCGGGCGATCCACGAACGGGTTTCGATTGCCCTGCACGCGATAGACCACGTTGTTCCTGGCCCGCTCGAAATCGTCGGGCGGATCCTGCTGCGACCACTGGACCAGCGCCGACTCCTCGATGTTGAAGTTCGTCAGACTGAAGCCCGGCGGTCGGTCGAAATAGTATCGCGCGTGGAAATACAGGATCGCCCTCGCGACGTCCCCTTTCTTCGAGTCGCGCGGCTCGAAGACGGTGAACCCGGCCGCGCCAGTGCCGAGGCGGCTGCGCTCCGCTGACCCGGTAATCGGCGGACTCGTCCAGCTAACGCTGCCGGTCACGACGCCGAACGGATAATTCAGCCGAACGGAATTGGCCGTCTCATCCGACGTGAACAGAGCGTGGAGGTCGGTGCCCGCGAACACCACCGTATCCGCGCCGCGGCTCCTCGGCCACGTATGCTCGGTGTTGAAGTTCGCGATAAAGGCCGTCTGGCGGGTACTCACCATCGCCGCGCGCCCCGTGTACAGGTCCACGATGATGTCATCGCTGTCGGGATCGTCCACGACGGCGTAGAGCGAATCGCGCGCAGTATTGTATCCAAGGAATCGCTGGTCGTCGATGATGTCGTTGAGCGCCTGCAACAGCAGCGTGCCCGTGAGGCCGGTAGTGGAGTCGTAATAGCCCGGCGGTATCCCGGGATCGTCGATCACGACGATGGGCGGTGCGACCGAGCAGGTTACGAACGTGGTCGACCAGCAGCCATTGAAAGGGCCGGCACCGGCGATGGAGCGAACGGTCACGGTATACGTGCGCCCGCGCGTGGCCTGGAATAAGGCACGCTCGCAGTTGGAGCTGCTCGATTGGGTCACCGTGCCGACGGTGACGTCGAAGTTCACACCCTCGGGCCCGCAGACCCCGACGTTTGCCTCGCCGTTGCGCCCCGCAACGAATGTCGCCGTCGCCGTCCCGCCCTCGGCGACCGCGCCCTCGAACGTTCCCAGGTTCGGAAGCTCCGGTCCCTGGTTGCC
Source organism: Gemmatimonadaceae bacterium (assembly GCA_046261975.1). Classification (GTDB taxonomy): domain Bacteria; phylum Gemmatimonadota; class Gemmatimonadetes; order Gemmatimonadales; family Gemmatimonadaceae; genus JBHENQ01. Next base: position 42,384 of record JBHENQ010000199.1, read on the forward strand.
GTCTCCGGCGCCGCCGCACGCGGCCAGTACGAGCGCCAGACCTAGCGCTGCGTATCGGTGCATTCTTGCAAATTACACCTCCGCCGACGTTTGCGGGTATCCGCAGGGCGCCTACTGCCGGGGGACGCGTTTCCATACTACGCTCCGTTGTTTCCGCCATCTGCTATGCTTTCTTCTCGGCGTCCTTGCCGACGTGCCGGTCCAGGAAGAAGATCGCCGAGCTAGTGGCGCCGATCATCCGCAGCTGTTCCACGATTAGCTTGGCGGTCTTTTCTTCTTCCACCTGCTCGGTAACGAACCACTGCAGCATGGCCCACGTGGCATGGTCGTTTTCGTCGGCAGCTAGGTCGCACAGCCGGTTGATGAGGCCTGTCACCTTGCGCTCGTGCGTCAGGGTCTGCTCGAACACATCCAGCGGTGAAGTGAACTCGCCGGGCGGCTGCCCGATTGCCATAAGCGTGACGCGGCTGTCGCGATCGTTCACGTAGTCGAAAATCTTCATGGCGTGTGCCGTCTCTTCCCCGGCCTGCCGCCGCATCCAAGCGGCGAAGCCGCGGAGATTCGTCGCCTCGAAGTACGCGGCCATGGACAGATACAGGTACGCGGAGGCTAGCTCGTGGTTGATCTGATCATTGAGCGCGGACTGGATCGGCTTGCTGAGCATACGGCACCTGGACTAGAGTGTGTCCGGCATACTACCGACGCCCGGTCGGCCAGGCAAGCTTGGAGATCCGCCAAACGCACGCGCTGTCCGCGCTAAGGGGCCATAGTGTGAGCATCCCGATTACGCCATCGCGGACTTTCGCGTGGACACCTCACTGACCCTGCTTGGTTAGCCCTCACATCAGGCCGCGTAGAACCGCACGGCGATGAAGTGACACGTGGTTCCTGCGAGCACGAATAGGTGCCAAACGAAATGGCCATAGCGTAGCCGCTTCGCTGCGTAGAACGCCACGCCTGCCGTGTAGGCGACGCCGCCCAGCAGAAGCCAGAGCAGACCTGACAGCGGCACGCGGAGCCACAGCGGGCGAATCGCGACGACCATGAGCCACCCCATGGCCAGGTACAGAATCAATGGGAAGGCCGGATGCCGCACCCCACCCTCAACTCTCATGAGCACCCCGACTGCGGCCAGACTCCAGACGAGCGCGAATAGCGTCCACCCCCACGCACCACGCAACACCCCCAGGGTGAACGGCGTGTACGTGCCGGCGATGAGCAGGAAAATCGCGCTGTGCTCGATGACCTGAAAGACCCGCTTGGCCTTGCCGCGCGGTAGGGCGTGATAGAGCGTGGAGGCCAGGTACAGGAGAACCATCGTCGCGGAGAAGACGCACGCACCGACGATGAATGCCGCGCTACCGCTGCTTGCCGCATGCGCGATGAGAAACGGCGTGGCCGCGAGGGCAGCCACGAGCCCCACACCGTGACTGACACTATTCGCAATCTCTTCCCCGAGTGACTGCCCACGATCCAGTACCGCCGGCTCTGCGCTCATGACGATAATCAGTACGGAAGCTGAAACTCGGCCTCGCAGAATCGCCGGAACCGTTCGCCGTATGTCTCCCTGGTGATTGCCCACGCCTCCCGGAATACGGGTTGGCTCGCCCACTGATGGAAGATCCGAATCCAACCAGCGTTGTGCGGGTGGATTCCGTTCTCCTCTAGATCCAGATCGATGAACACGTTCTGCATCAGGTCCATCATCGCGGTGCACGTGTAGAACGCATTGCGCTTGTCGACAGAGGGCGGAACGCCGAGCGAGGCCGGCAATCGGGGGAAAAATACGCCATCGAACGAACCGAGATTCTGGTCGATGCGCACGCGCTCCATCAGCGCTTCGTACGCGAGGACGTGGTCCGCGAAGTGGTCTTGAACCGCCGGCGCCGGAGGGAACCAGAGGCTCTCCAGATATGAGAACAGATCCTCCATCCTGACTGACGGAGGCGCTTCCACGGCTCGGCGGAACGTTACAGTGGCGACGTGGTATCCAAGTGTTCGGTAGCTTTCGAACTGCGACTCATCAAAGAGCTGGTCGGCAGTCGTCTGATGTGGGAAAAGTGGCTGTCGGGCATGGTATTCGCGCACGTCGGCCGGCTCGTCCCCTGTGAGGGAGCTTTTGAGGTACAGCAGCTTTCCACGCGTGCCGTCGGGGTAGGTGATGCTGCCCACCACACAGTGGACCTGACTGTACGGTGCGGTCGTCAGTTTCCGGATGGGGTTGAGGTTGATGTCGATTTCCACCCCGAAATCCGTGCGACACTTTCGGACCACACCACCCAGGCTGCCGAACGTGAGCGCCACGTCCTGCTCGCTGTCGCACGCGATAATGTACCGGCACCGCCTTCGCACAAGCTCGTAGACGCCGAGGTTCTCGAAATGCCCACCGTCGGAGAGATTGACGTGTCCACTACGATCGTTCGTGTAGCCAGTCAGCTCTTTGAGCAGATAAAGCAACCCGACTCCAGGAGATGAGCTGCGCCAATTCCTGGCGTGACGCGGATTGCCCAACCACCACCCCAGCCGCACGTTGAACATGGTGAGGAGGAAGGCAGCTGCGGGCGAAGAGTGATGTCCCATGCTCGGGTTCACCGCGGCGCCTGAGATTGCCGAGGCTGTCCCGATGTGGATGCCCTTGCTCAGGGGGTATGCATACGTCTCGGTAGGCCGGTAGCCGTCGCGCGTCATGTCCGAGTTCCACTTGATCTCGGGCGCGCGGTCGACGAACTCGTACCCACAGTAGTAGGGCGTGAAAGTAAAGGACTGCGCCTTACGCTCCTGATGGGCGAGATCGCCGCCCTTCACGACGTTGAGAGTGGCGTTAAGGATCGGGTATGGCCCGATGTATGGTTCCTCGCTCGTCACGCGGAGCTCGGCGAGGGCCACGTCGTCCTTCAGATCGAACCCGGTGAACCTGTTGGGCTTTCGCTCCAGACGGTTGCGCGAGGCCCCGAGATAGGCACGAACCAGCCGGTTGCGGTAGAAGTGGTGCATAGAGAACTCGTTTACCCCCACTCGCCACGCGAGGAGTAGCGAAAGGAGCAACGCGCCCACAGAGAGCAGAATCGGCCAGCCGTTCTCGAAGGGGTTCACCAGGCGCCAGTGCCACCCACTCAGTCGGGCAAAATCCGGAAGGCCCTGCGCCGCCATGAAGGTGGGATGGTAAATCTGGATGAGGAGGATGTGGGTGCCGATCGCGACGGCGAGCAGCAGGCCCGCGACGAACACGTAGGGAGCGGTTGTCGCGACGAGGTCGCGCACGGCGGAGCGTAGCGACCGCGGCGCGCCGGCCGGAGTGCCGCTCTCCGCGCTCTTCGCCGCGAAGATTCCACCCACAGTCGAGCTTATCCACGCGAGCCCCGCCGCCGAGGTGAGCCAGATCCCGGCCTTCGCGATCCACAGCGGACCGTAGATCGGAATGGCGAACAGTACGAGCCAACCGAGACTGTAGATCCACAACCACCCTCCGAGACGGCTCCACCACTCGCGCCGTTCGTCTGGAAAGTTGCGCCCGAGAAGTCCGATCTGCAGCACCACAACCAGCGATATGATGAAGATCAGCGCGGGCACGCCGAAGACGATCGCGCCCCATGCGCTGGCGCTGGGAATGTCCGATGCGATCCTTGTCTCCCATCCAGAGAAGATCCGCGCGAGAATCAGCAGGAGGAGCCCGCCCAGAGCGCTGGAGAGCACCGCCGTCGCCGTTATCGCGGCTAGCGCCTTGAGTTTTCGCCAACCTTTCGGCGCGTCATCACCTTCGTAGAAGCAGCGATAATACCTGCCTCTTGCCTGGACGAACATCAGCGCGACGAAAAGCACGAACGCCGCGACGATGGCTGCCGCCCACGGCCGCTCCATCGTCGGAAGAAGCACAGGCCGAAGAACCGGACGCATCCATTTGAGAAGCGCCGCGGAGAAGAAGAACGCGGCCAGGAACAGCGGTAGCACGATCCACACCTGTATCCAGCCCTGTCGCGTGCTGTCGACGCGCCGCCGCTGCTCGAACGTCGGCGTCGTGTTGGGCGAGCCGACGTCGTACGCTTCTTTCCACCGCCGGTCGAACGATTGGAGGTTGGACGCGATGCACCAGCACGCCACCGCGAGCAGCACGAACGCGCTGCCCAACGCCCATGTGCTGCTAATTCCGAAAAGTCTCGGGAACACGCCGCGCGGCAGGAGCAGCACTCCGGCGAGGAACAGCACCAGGACCGTCTGGTTCAAAGTCGTGTTGCGGAGCCAGATGGAGATCAACGCCCACGTGTCGCCGCTGAGAATGCCGGGCTGAGGTGTGATGTGGTTGCTATACTCACGCAGATGGCGGATCGGCCGCACGACTTCCGCCTCCGGGTTAGGCGACCGGGCCGGCGAGAGGAACTGCTGAACCGTACGGACGCCTTTCGGCTGTCGCTTGATCCAGGCCGCAAGCCAGCTTCCTATGTAGCCGCCGCCGGACACGGTGGACATGTAGTCAACCTTGCGGAGCAGATCCATCTCACCGAGCGCCTGGAGGATGCCGAGATTGAAGGTGGCGCTGCGAATTCCGCCGCCGGAGAAGGCGAGGCCGAGCAGGTTCTCCTCCAGCGCGCGACGCAGAGAGTAGCGAAACGGCTTCGGCGTGGGTGGAGCGGGCGGCGTGGCCGGGGTCGTGAGCGTGGGCTCAGGCCCCGAGGGCGGCGATGGCTCTTGCTTGAGGTTCAGCTTCCGTCGCTCCTTCTGCACATTGAGAATCTGCTCGAGTCGCTGCTCGATGCTCCTTCTGCGCTCCTCGAGCTCCTTCGTTCGGGATGCGAACTGCGGCGAGCTTGACTGGTTCCCTTCCGCTTTCTCGTCCGCGTCACCAAAGAGCCGTTGCCGCTCCAGCAGCCGCGCGGTCATTTCCAGCTCCTCGCGTAGCTGCGTGACCGTGGCCTCCTCGTCCGGGGCTCTACGCTGCCGTCGTGACTCCGCAATCTCCTCGAGCTCGAGGTGCAGCACCATCGCGAATGGCATGGCGCACTGGAATTGCTTGGCGAGCTGCACTACAAGCCGCGGCTCTGCCAGCAACGAGTGCTCGATGTCGCTCGATGCCGAGGACTCGCTCCGCGAGACCGCACGTTTCACTTTCGTGCGGAGCGAGTGATCCCCAGCCTGATCGGCGCGAACCAGGTCGGCCAGGTTGCGGATGAAGCTCGGGTAGCAGCCCACTATTCGCGCCGCCTCTTGCGCGCGCGGTGGGTGCGCGTAGAGAACATCAACGAGCAGCTCGAGGCGCGCCTGATCGGACCCCTGTGTCCAGATTCGGTGGCCGTCCGGGAACCCTTCGATCACCTCTTCGAGTGCCGCGGCGAAGGCGATTTTCTTGCGCCGATTTTCATCGCGCGAATCATCCGGCCGCAGGCCGAACCAGGGCAGGACGTCGATAGCCAGTTCCGTGATGTAATCCACGCTGCGCGACCCCCGCTCGGCGGATTACGAACGATGAGTGCACTCGCGATGGTCGCGCAAGGTCAAGCCGCCATGTGACACCATTGTGACCCGACCTACGTCTTGTAGGAACAGGGTCCTCTCGTAACTTCCCAGACCTTACCCAGCGGCACTCCCCATTCCCGGCGGAGATAAGTCGTGGCCAGTCCCATCGCCAGCGGTCTGACAATCGTGCTATCGAGAACCGCTGCAGGGCCGAACTCGTAGAGAATGTTGCGAGCCGCGCGCCTCGCTCTTCGGCCACGTGAGGACGAGCGTCCCACAGGCGACGTGATGTCATCTTGCCTGAGCTCTCGAAGAATGATCACGCTGTAGATCAAGCCACCCAGCGGAACGCGGCCGCTGCCGAGGAGCTTGCCGCGACAGCCTCCGAGATGGCCTCGCAGGCTGAATCGCTTCAGCTGGCGCTCAGCCGGTTCCGTGTCAATACGACCGAGCTCGCTCGGAGCCGATCGCTGGCGGTAAGTCCAACGGGAATGGTGGGCACGTTCGGCTCCGCGCGACAACGGTGCTCGTACAGTGACGGAGAATTTTCAGCCTGCACCGTGGCACGTCGTGCCGACACTGCCCGTGCAAAGCATGCCTGAGACGATGCAGTCTGACGTCAGCACCATCTTATCGAACGCCCAAGTTCACTTGCGAGCGAACCAATAAAAAAGCGCGAGCGAAGCTCGCGCCAATCCATAGATCGCTCGTCAAGTGCAAGGATTGTTATGCCGCGCGCGGACGATGCATCCCCGACTAGCGACCCGGCGAGCGCAGCGTCAGAAGAACGTTAAGGCCGTTTTGCCGGAGGAAGCTGAACCTTCCCGGAGAAACTGATTCCGTCCTCACTCGGCTTTTCGGCTGATTTCTCAGCCGACCGGGCCGTGAAAATACCCTTGGAAAAGTCCGGCTTTAGGGGATCCAAAACAGCACCGTTTGTCAGGTCCTTAGAGTCGCTAGTGAAATCAAAGATCACCGATTGCGATTCAATGTTCAGCTCAACTCGGAAGGAAAGCGTCTTCGGATCGGGAAGGGTTCGCACTGGTCCGAAAAACGCCTTCTTGCCTTCTACAACGGCCGTGCTCTCCGCCTTTGTCGGCACCCACTTCGACGTCAAGAATTCCTTAATGGGCGCAATGCCAGTGACGGCGCCGGTGAGCGCGGTGAGCGCCTCTGCGCCGCCCCCGTTACGGCGTTCGACCCCTTGGCCAGGGTCCCCTCCGCAGAAACTTCGGCGGCAAGATTGCTCGATCCAAAGAACGGGGCCTTCGCATTGAGATAGTAACGCTTGGTGTAGTCTACTATAGGGACTCGTTCCACATAGTTGCCAGCGAGTCGTAACTCCGAATATAACGGCTTCTTGAGATGGTCAGGGGCTAACGCAGGAAGAGCGTCAAAAGCCGCGTGAATGTCTTTAATCGAATTCGCGAGTGCATCGATCGATGATTGCGGAAAGTCACTGACGAGGCCCTGCAGTCTAGCGAGCGCTGTGCGGCTGGCCGCGTCGTCGCGGATGTCTTTAGTCACCGTCGTTCGTGCACCGAGCTTTTCTGCTCCGCCCGTGTTATTGAGCACCGGTGCTGTCGACAGCGAGACACGAAGCCAGGAGTATTCGAAGTTGGAGTGCTGCCGGTAAATCATCGACTTAACGTAGAAAGGCAGGCCCGCCGACTTGGCATCCTCTGAGACCTGAAACGCCGAAGTACAGGCTCCGACAAGGAACATGCTGGTCAGGGAGACCGTCCGGACACAAAAGCAATAACGCATCGATGATGGCCCGTATTGGAAGAGTGTGGTCGAACGTGTTCTGTGACGGGTCAACTTAAGAGGCACGAGAAAGTTGTCAACGGCCTGCCACGAGACGAGTCAATGTTGCCAACGCGGGATGGATTGTCCGGGCGGGTAACAACGCGCCTTCTCGGTCATCGGACTGTGAAGCGGCCTAACTCCGACTGTACCTTCACTGTCGCCGTGCTCGTGGCCGTGTCGGTTGATTTCAGCGGAATTGCGCGTTTCACGTTCTCGTCCACACTCTGGCTGACTGGAGAGCCTGAAGGCGTTACCTGGGCAGGAAAAGCCTGCAGTGAGCTTGGACAGATCGATGGCTCCGAACACGGCTGCGCGCTCCGCAACGACTACAGCGAACGTGTCAAACTTTGGGAGGTAGCGATTGCCATACCCGGAATCGCGGACAATCAGAAACAGCTGGTCGCC
>JBHENQ010000200.1:0-9483 GCA_046261975.1 Gemmatimonadaceae bacterium
CGGGCCTGGGGTGAGAAATGTGCCGAGAGACTGGAAGGCGACTTCGCCTTCATCCTGCACGATGCCGAGGCTGGTCGCGTGGTCTGCGCACGCAGTTTTTCAGGCAAGCGACCCCTGTACTACGCGGAACCCAGCGGATCACTTGTCGTCGCATCGGCCCTGAGTGCAGTGCTCGCGCACCCCTGGTGTCCCACCGCTCTGAACATGGTCTCCATAGCCGAGTGCGCCGCTGGCCTCTCTCCAACCACCAGCGAGACCAGCTACGAGGCCGTAAGAAGAGTCCCGGCAGGCTCCTCACTCGTCTGGGCGGTAGGGTCGGCTCCGCGGCTGCCGCGCCATTGGGAGCCGCCCCCTTTCGTGGAAGCTGCCGCGGCATCTTTCGAAGAGGCAGCGCAAGAGCTTCGTGAGATCATCCGCCTTGCCGTAACGGAACGTCTGGATACCAGTGGCCCCACAAGCGTGTGGTTGAGCGGCGGATGGGACTCGCCTGCCGTATTCGCGTCCGGCGAAAACGAGTTAAAACGGCGCGGACGTGGGGAGCATCTGCGGCCGGTCTCGATCAGCTATCCGGTAGGAGATTCCGGCCGCGAAGATGAGTTGATTCTCGATATTGTTCAACACTGGGGCGCGCCCGTCCACTGGCTCGACATCGGAAACATCCCGCTATTTCAGGATACGGTGCGCACAGCAGCCTCCCGTGAAGAACCGTTCGCGCACGCCTTCGAGTTTTGGAATCGCGCTCTGGTAGCTGGTAGCAGGGCGGAGGGAGCTCGCGTTGCGTTCGATGGGGTCGGAGCGGATCAGATCTTTCAGGTCTCGCCAGTCTACATCGCGGACCTGGTACGCGGCGGACGTTGGATCCACGCCGCAAGAGAGTGGCGAGCGCGCGGCATGAGTGGGTCAGGCTTTCGGCGTTTCTTCAGGATGACGATCCAACCCTTGCTGCCGTCTGCCGCTCTCGCGCTTGCTTCAGCTGTGCGCGGCCGCCCGCTTGTAAGCTATTTTGATCGGCATCTGCCGCCATGGATCCGCACTGACTTCGCACGGCGGTACCAGCTTGCCGAGCGACACAGAGCGCGCGTGGACAGGTTCGCTGGGGGTAGCCAGGCAGCGTACGAAGCGCATTGGTTCTTGACCGAGCCGTTCTTTCCCGAAGTCTTTCGTATGGTGGCTGGGTTCGCCCTCGAGGACGGCCTGGAACTGCGTTCGCCGCTTTACGACAACCGAGTGATAGGATTCGCGGCGACGCGACCGCGCGACGAGCGAGCAAAGGGGGGAGAGACTAAACGCTTGCTGCGCGCAGCAATGCGAGGTCTGATCCCGGCGAACGTCCTTGCGCCGAGACCCTACCACACTGGCACCACCGGAGAGTATTTCTGGCGGTCGATGCGGGAAAGCTTCCCCCCCCTGCTCGAGGCGGCGCTGGACAACTCGGTGCTCGTGGACGCCGGAATCGTGGACGGCGAAGTGCTCAGGCGGGTAGCGGGACCAGCGCTGCAGGGCAGCCAGAACGTGGCACTAAACTTGTTCTACACTGTACAAACAGAACTGTGGCTGCGCGAGCTTATTCGCTCGGAAAAGGCTGTTGAGAGTGAGCATCCCCCACAGGCGGCAACCGCTACTGCACGCTGCTAGCGTTGCGGTATGCTGTTTGCTATTTTTACGGCCACGAGGGCCGTAACTTCCGGACATGTTGTCCGGTGTACCTGCACAAGGAGGTGCCCTTTGTACGAGAAACCCCGCGTGGTGAGGTTCGGCACGTTTCGCGAACTGACCCAGACGGGTAACAGCGGACCGTCGGATGGTGCTGCCATCCACGGAGACGGTTGCGTTCGCATTATTCCGCGCGATCCAAACGCCCGCTGTTCCTGAGTTTTGCCGGCGGGGAGGCCTCTCACGAGGTCTCCCCGCCAACCTCACCCCCCTCCCCATTTAGTGCCCGATCATCTGATCTTCGGCGGCATCCTCCGCTCGGAGATCGAATTCCCCGAGTTGCGTCGCAGTTCGGTCGGTGATCCGAATTGGTCGCTTCGAGTATCGTCCTCTTCCCCACCACCAGCCCGAATCGCATCCGAGGTCCTAGGATCGGAGCAGCTCCTGGCTGATTGCGTTGTTCGACTATCCAGGTCAAACGGCGGCTTTCGGCTGGAGTACACCGACACAGGAATGTTCGATGTCGGCGCTCAGGGCACCGACGTGGTGTGGTACCCGAACTCGGACGCGTCGGTAGAACTGGGAAGGATCGACTTCATGGGACGCGTAATGGCGGCCGCGCTCCACCTCTCGGGATCGTTGTGCCTCCATGGGAGCGCCGTCGCGTTACCCAGTGGCGGTATCGCCTTCCTGGCGCCCAAGCACCGCGGAAAGTCCACGCTGGCCCTCGCGCTCTGCGCCGCAGCTGGCCGGTTGCTCACCGACGATACTCTTCCGGTAGATTTCGGACCGCCAATAACTCTGCGCCCGGGTGTTCACAGCGTACGCCTGCAAGGCGACGCGGCCAACCGGCTGGCAAGGGACCCGTCAGGAATGAGACAGGGCCTGGGTGGGAAGTATGTCCTGGAGGACCTACCCGATGAGCGGCTGGCGCTCGTCCCTGTGCCCGCGTCAGCACTCTATGAGTTGGTTCCGGTAAGCGCTGACGCGCTCGGCGTGGCTGCGCGCCGGACCCTGCTGCCAGAGGTGCAAGCGGCGCTGTCTCTGGTAGCGCACACCAAGATCGGTTCGCTCCTCGCCGCATCGGAGGCCGCTGTCATGTTCGACCGAGCGGTGGCGGTAGCCCGCGCGGTGCCCGTCTACAAACTCGAAGTCGCACGTGACCTGAACCGAATCGACGAGGTCGTCTCGTCGCTTCTGGCCTGGCACGAGCCAAGCCTCATCTCCGACTCGGCATTGGCGATCTGATGAGCTCGCCCGTAACGGCGGCTCCCCCGATTGGGTCGTCGCAGACATCCCAGGATACGGTCGTTCGCGTTACTGGGTTGAGCAAGCGCTTCCCAGTGCGCGGAGGGGGGATAGCACAGTCGCTCCGGCGTCTGGTGCGGCCTGAGTACAAGCCGGCGCTTCAGGATGTCACTTGCGAGGTGAAGCGGGGTGAGTTCTTCGGGCTTCTCGGCCCCAACGGTGCCGGCAAGACCACACTCTTCAAGCTGCTCTCCACGCTCATCGTCCCCGATGGCGGCACGGCAATGGTCGCGGGATACGACATCAGGCGTCAGCCGGACCAGGTGAGGCGCGTTCTGTCCCAGGTTATCGCCGACGAGCGGAGCCTTCACTATCGGATTTCGGCCCGCGAGAACCTGAAGCTGTTCGCCGCGCTTCATGGGCTCGATTCACGATTGGCTCGCGAGCGCGTGCAGGCGGCGTTGGACACAGTTGGACTCGCCGACACCGGCGACCAGCTTGCTGGGAGCTTTTCCTCGGGCATGAAGCAGCGGCTCCTCATAGCCCGCTCGCTGCTTGCGCGCCCGACAGTGCTGTTGCTGGACGAACCCACTCGGAGCCTCGATCCGCTGGCGGCGAGGAACTTTCGCGCCTTCCTTCGCGAGGAGATCGCCGGGCGCCAGGGATGCACGGTGCTGCTGGCGACTCACAACGCCGATGAAGCTCTGGAACTGTGTGACAGGGTTGCCATTCTGAACCGCGGCCGCCTTCTCGCTGTCGGCTCCACGGAGCAGTTGAACCGCGAGTTCGGCGATGAGCGCTACGTGTTTTGGGCGCGCCCGTCTTCTGGTCCCGCCTGGTCGGCGCTGGAGACGCGAGGCTTTGTGCGCCGGTTGCCGGCGACGCCCGCAGATGACGGCGACTGGAGTGAGGTCGCTCTGGAGATCCCGGGCGGAGCGGCCGACGCTGCGCAAGCAGTCACCCATCTCGTTCTCGCCGGCATCGAGATTGCGCGTGTGGAGCGGTCGAGCATGCCTCTCGCTTCGTTGATCGAACGAATCGTGGAGCGTGAACAGCAGCAGGGACAGAGAGACAATGCGTAAGGTGCTCGCTCTGGTGCGCGCAAGCTGGCTGGCCGCGGCAAGCTACCGCGTTGGCATGGTTCTGTCGCTGGGATCGCTGTTGTTCACCATTGTGCCGCTCTACTTCGTCGCGAACGCGTTGCAGCCCGTGATGGCTGACTCGATCAAGAACCAGGGAAGTCAGTACTTTGCATTCGCGCTCGTCGGGCTGATCTCGATCTATTTTCTCTCGACCGCCGTAACCTCGCTGCCAGCAGCGCTCGGCAGCGGCATCATGAACGGCACCCTCGAGGCCCTACTGAGCACGCCCACGAGCCTACCCACACTTTTCGCGGGACTCACTGGCTACAGCTTCCTCTGGAGTGCGCTGAAGGCAATTATCGCGCTCACGATGGGTTGGGCGCTGGGGGCGAACATCGCGTGGGATCATGCGTTGATGGCCGCAATGATCCTCGTCATCATCATCGTTGCCCACATTCCAGTGGGAATTCTGTCCGCGGCGCTCTTCCTGGCGTTTCGCACTGCCGGTCCCCTGCCGCAGGGATTCCTGACGCTGTCGGTCCTTCTCGGCGGTGTCTATTACCCGACTCACGTGATTCCATCCTGGTTGGAGAGCGTTTCCGGCTTGATGCCCCTCACCTACGGCTTGCGAGCTCTGCGACGAGTTCTTCTGGAGGGAATGTCGCTTCCCGCGGTTGCCACGGATCTCGCAGTGCTGACAGCGTTCGCCGTGGTTTTGTTCGCAGGGAGCTCGCTGATCTTTGCTATCGCGCTGAACTACGCGCGGCGCACGGGCTCACTCGCGCAGTACTGAGCTCCGCTACCAGCAGATGCCCTGGTAGCGCCGGTCACTGGTTCGCGATCCGAAAGCGCGCACGAGGTCTATGACAACCTGGCCGTCCTGAAGTTTCCCCTCCACCTCCCGAAACTCTCTCGAGCCGTTTCCGATTACCACTACGTCGGAGTCATTCAGCACCTGCTCGATGGTGGGGCGGACGAGCGTCCATATGTGCGGAACCTCGCGCTCTATGTACTCGCGATTGCTGCCCATGACGCTGGCCTCCGAGACGTCGCGATCGAATATCGAAAGCTTGAGCCCCTTGCCGATCAGGTTCTCTATGAGGGTGACCATCGGCGACTCCCGAAGATCGTCCGTGCCCGCCTTGAACGTCATTCCCAGAACGCCGATTCGTTTGGCTCCGGTTGCGAGCACCATGTCCGTCGCCCGCGCAATCTGCTTCCTGTTGCTCTCCAGAAGCGCCGAGAGAACAGGAGTGTCCACATCCACCTGCTTCGAGCGGTGCACCACGGCCCGCAGGTCCTTCGGAAGACACGATCCACCGAACGCGAAACCCGGTCTCAGGTAACGCGGTGAGATGTTGAGCTTCGTGTCCTCGCAGAAAATGCGCATCACCTCGTGACTGTCGACACCAACCGCCTTGCAGAGATTTCCGATCTCGTTCGCAAACCCCACCTTCAAACCGTGAAAGCAGTTGCAGGCGTACTTGACCATCTCCGCCACCCGAACCGCCGTCACATGAACCGGAGCATCTATTCCAGCATAGAGCGACTTCACCGGCCCGGCTGCCGACTCGTCGTGCGCACCGATGAGAGTGAAGGGCGGATCGTAGAAGTCCTTGATTGATGACCCTTCGCGGAGAAACTCCGGATTGCAGCACACTGAGAATCCGTCGCCATGCTTCTTGCCCGAGGCGCGCTCGATTACTGGGAGGACTAGGGTGTCCAGCGTGCCCGGCATCACCGTGCTCCGAATCACGACGGTGTGGTGCTGGGCTTTCGCACCAATCGTCCGACCGATGTCTCCGCAGACACGTTCGATGTAGGTCAGATCGATGCTCCCGTTGGGATGACTGGGCGTACCAACGCACACCAGTGAAATGGATGAGGAAAGCACCGCTTCGCGCGCGTCTGTGGTTGCGCGCAAGCGGCCAGCCGTGACCATCTCCCTCACCAGGTCACCAAGACCGGTTTCGAGTATGGTGGCCTCGCCACGTTTTATGCTCGCGACTTTGGATTCGCTTACGTCGACGCCAATCACGGCATGCCCTTCTCTGGCGAAGCACGCCGCCGACACGCAACCCACATAACCCAGTCCGAATACGCTCAACCCCGTCGTCATCGCCCGCCCTCCCCCTCAAGATCGTCCGCAACTGAATAGGAAATCTCATCGCGGTCGCCGTTTTCGCGGCGATCGGCTCGCCGGCGGACAACTGACTCACATATGGCCGCAAAATTGTCGGCTACACGGTCCCAACCGAAACTCGTTCGCACATCGGTCGCCGCCCGCCGGCCGAGTCGGGCCGCCCGGGCCGGATCGCGCAACAGCTCCACGATAGCATCCGCCTGAGTACCCGGTTCGTCCGCCAGCAGAATGTTCTCACCGCCAGTCACCGGCAGCCCTTCCGCACCGATCGTTGTGGACACGACGGCTTTTCCCATGGCCATGGCCTCGAAGATCTTCAGCCGCGTGCCGCCTCCTACGCGCAACGGAACCACGAACACCGCTGCCTGTGATATGTAAGGACGCACGTCAGCCACGCGGCCGGTGACGGTAACTGCGGGATCGCGTTGAGCCAGCGACAGAACCCGCGGCGACGGATTGCGACCGACTATTGCCAGGGACACGTCAGGCACCGCGAGCTTGACGCGAGGAAAAACAGCATCCACAAAATGAACGAGGCCATCCTCGTTTGGCAGCCAGTCCATGGATCCCGTGAAGACGAGACCGTTCTTGACGCGCTCCGCGCTGGAACTGGGATGCGGCTGGAAATAATCCGTGTCCACACCTGTAGGCACATCGTACACGTGCCGCGCACCGTATTCCTCGCTGAAAACCATCCTGTCCTCGGGGGATACGGCGATGACGCCGTCGAACCTGCGGCATTGCTCCGCTTCGAAATCACGCATACGCTTCCACTGCGATCTCATGTAACGTGCGGTGAGAATGTTGGACGCATTGGTCGCGTGGCGTTCCCAGATCTTCGCCTCCACATTGTGCTGAAAGAGTACTGACGCACATCCCAGCGTCCCAAGGCCGGAAGGCACGTTCACTGCAGGCGCGAGGAAATCGCAGACGACGATGTCTATGTGCTCCTCCCGCACGATGCGCTCTATCGCTTGCCGCATTTCACTGGAGCGATACTTCCAGATGGCGTAGGGCAGTGATGAGGCCTGACTCCGAACCAGCTCAGCATAGAACGACGCCGACCGCTTGGCGCTCGATCTGAACGGCAGGCACACCAGTCTGTGGCAGTATTCGTTCGAGCGTTCCACCGCGTCCGCAGCTCGCTCGCCGTCGTCGAGGGCGAGGTATGTGACGCCATGCTCCCGACGCAGGTACCGCAGCATGTTGTACGTGCGGATGCGGCCACCTTTGTCCACGGGGTGGAGGAGCTCGGTCTTGAGCCACAGAAGATGCAATGCGGGATCGGGTGTCGGGTGTGGGGTGTCGGGTGTCGGGTGGGAACCCTACACCCGGCCTTTGTGAGCAGCGAGAGGTCTGCGTGCCGGAGCCAGCTCTGCCTCGCCATTCACGCCAGCAATAGCTTCGCCGTCGATGAACAGCCGGTGCCAGACCTCCAGATTCACGAGCGACCAGAGAGACTCGGAATGGTTGTGCGTACCGTTCGCGTGCGAGCTCACGATCTCCCTGAGGTAGCGTCTGTCGAACAGGCCGCGCGCGGCAGCTCTGTCGCCCAGCACGTATTCGTCCACGACATGTCTGTATGGACCACGGAACCAGGCGCCGACGGGCACCGGGAAGCCCATCTTACCGCGGCTGAGTATTTCCTCGGGGAGGGCATCCTTCATCGCGCGCCGGAGAACGTATTTCGTCGTGAGGCCGCGCAGCTTCATCCGATCCGGGAGGTGAGCCGAGAACTCCGCCAGCGGATGATCCAGGAATGGTACGCGGCTCTCGATGGATGCGGCCATGCTCATCTGGTCCTGCTTCATCAACAACTCGTGCAGGTAGGTTTTTGAATCTGCGTAAAGAAGCTGACTGAGCCGGGACGATCCGTCGAAGTCCTTCAGAGCGGCGTGAGCGGCAGTGTAAGGGTCGATGCCGCGCACCATCTCGCGCACGGCGGGCGCCAACAGGGTGCGCTGCGCTTCGCGCGAGAATACCGCGAAGTTGTCGAAATAGAGGTTGTCGAGATCCGCGGGCCGCGTGAGAAACGTGCGCGACAGTCTCTGGCTCGTGCGCGAGCCGGCTGGAAGTGACGAGACGATGCGCCTGATTACATCTCTCATCCCCCGGGTCGTTACCCGCGCGTACCGCGCGCCGATGAGAAGATTGTAGATTGTCGTTCTGTAGCGGCCGTAACCCGCCAGCATCTCGTCGCTACCCTCACCTGTCAGCACGACCTTCACGTGGTCCGATGCCAGCCGCGACACGAAATAGAGCGCCACGCTGCTGGGGTGCGCCATCGGTTCGTCCTCATGCCAGACCAGGCGTGGCATCGCGCTGAAGAACTCCTCCGGGCTGACCACCACCTCGTGATGGTCGGTGCGATAGCGCTCAGCCACCATTCGGGCATACGCCAGTTCATTCGCCTCGCGCTCCGCAAACGCCACCGAGAACGTCTTGATCGGTTCGCTCACCAGCTGGCTCATCGTGGCGGTGATGGCAGCCGAATCGATTCCTCCGGAGAGAAACATGCCTAGGGGGACATCCGACATGAGCCGCATGCGCACGGACTCCCGGAACAGGTCCGCGTATTCACGCACCATCCGGTCGTCGTCATGCGCCGAGGTGTCCTGCTCTTTGAACGAGAGATCCCAGTAGCGCTCGATGCGCACTAATCCGTCCCGCCACAGCAGTGTGTGGCCGGCAGGCAGGCGGCGCACGCCCTCAAAGAGTGTCTCGTCGCCTGACGTGGCATGGTTGGCCAGATAGTCCGGAAGCGCAGCGAGGTTCATGGCCGGAGTCACGGCACGAGCAGTCAGCAGCGCTTTGATCTCCGAGGCGAAATAGAGGGTTCCATCGCTCGCCAACACGTAGTACAGCGGCTTGACGCCGAAACGATCGCGCGCCAGGAACAGTTCTCTCGTGCGCCGGTTCCAGATTGCGAAGGCGAACATTCCTCGCAGCTGTTCAGTGCAGCGCGACCCGAAGGCCTCGTATGCATGCAGAACAGTTTCCGTATCGCAGCGCGATGAGTAATGCGCACCACGCATTTCCAGCTCACTGCGGAGCGTTGAATGGTTGTAGATCTCGCCGTTGTAGACGATCTGCAGCGTCCCGTCGCCGCTCGCCATGGGTTGGCGCCCACCGGCGATATCGATGATGCTGAGACGACGGTGTCCAAGCGCGATGCCATTCTCCGAGAATATCCCGGAGCCGTCCGGCCCACGGTGTGTCATCACGTCGCGCATCCGAGCCACTAGGCGCTCATCGATCGAACGATTGGAGCGAGAAGAAAGTGCGATACCGCAAATGCCACACATGAAACCCTAACCTCCTGCGCCGGTGCGCCCGGCTTCGATCGTCCGCACCTCA
>JBHENQ010000201.1:0-5468 GCA_046261975.1 Gemmatimonadaceae bacterium
CGACTCAGTCGCCCCCATCTTATCCAACGCCACTCGAACGGCCGGCTCGACGAAGTTGTCGATTTCAGGAACGCTGTACTTCTTGGTCAGCGACTGGTCCAGGTCGTTCTTATCAAGTCCGTCCAACGTGTCCGCACTGAGGATGAGCAGATCCCCCTCCTCGCTCACGAGTTCCAGCGATCGAAAGAATGCCTTCTCACTCAGATTGCCGATCGTACCGCCCGTCATCCCAAACAGCACGCTTCCACCGGAGCGGATGTGCGGTCTGCACGGATTCAGGTCGAGAACATCGCCGTGGATCAACCTTAGCTCGATGCGTTCATGACCGGCAATGCTCGGCAGCGTGTCATCCAACCAGGTCTGAGAATTAATCAGCATGTAGACACTAACGTCCACGAGACAATACCGAATAGTCGCATCTTGAAGATAGCGTTGGCTGAGCAGGTTGCGAAGAATTACGATGTCCTTCGTCGGCGCACCGCCACCAGCCAGCATTACCGTCGTAGTTGGCGCTGCCGCGGTGAGTCGACTCGTCCAGACCTCACTCTCCAGTAGCGCTCTCAGGCCTGCCTTGCAATCGTCGTACGTGGGGTACCCTTCAGAGCGTACGACGTTGTTCCACACATCCGCAGAATCCGGCGTTAGGTAGTAGTGCCGCTGGTCGACGCGTCCACTCAGCACGCCAGAAACGATTGATTCTAGCGGCCGCTTCTTGTGGAGGAGCACGCTGCGAATTTTGCCGCCGGGTAGGCTGATGAGATCGTCGCATCTCTCACCGCCTGGAGGGCCGCCAACCAGTTGTCGCGCGCGCACTTCACGGGGCAGGTAATCTATGAACTGACGAAGACTGGCGTCCACAATCATGACGCCCGTGACGTGGGGCTCGCATCGCAACTTGCGTGCGAGCACATCAAAGAACTCCTTGGGACCCCCTGTGTTTCGAGGCCGATGGTCCCTCCATTTATGAATAGACTCCAACACCTTTTGAACCAGCGTGCTGTTGGCGGCTTCAGGAAGGACCTTTTCTTCGACGAGTTCTCTCGTACTGTAGGCACCAAGCAGAGAGCTAGCAATCTTTAGTTTTTCGTCCCAAGCCTGGATTCCTGGCCGCACGCGATCGACTGTCGGCATTTTCAGTTCTCCCGATTCCGACCCGCCTGGGTTCACTTCTTGGTTGCTACGACGAAATTCACAACTAACCCTATGAACATTCCCGGTGCCGCTTCATTGAGCCAGGCACCATTGCCTGTAGTACGCCAGACGGTCGCCACAGCAATGCCGGCCAGCACTGACATCAAGAGTGAGCGGCCCGTGTAGCGCCATCCAAGTACGCGAACTGCCATCGCGGGCGCTAGGCCCGCCCCCATCAGCGATACAGACGTCAGTGCCAGGTTAGCGACTGTGCTGCTGAGGTTCAGCGACACGGCCATCTGGGATGTCCGAACCGGCGCTGGCTCGAGCGAATGCGGACGACCTGGTGAACCTGTCGCGCCAGATTGCCTAGTCTGATTGCTGCATTCCTGACGGGGGCGTCGGCGACTTGACCCTCGGGTTGAGCACGAAATCCGATCTGCCGTCGGAGGTCCGCACCCCAGCGGCAGCGGAGGTCTCATCTCCTTGCTTGGAGCATGGAAAAAACGAAATGCGCCTTCTCCTCTCCCCTTGTGTAGGTCTTCGACGCGAATGAAAGGCCAGCGTCGCTGTAGATCTTACGGTCGAATTTCGTGGTGCTGCGCTCGCGCTCGAAGGCCATCTCGAGCTCGATTCGCTCCAGAAGTCGAGAGTCGCCGGAAGGCAGAACCAGCTCGATCCCGTCGGGCATAGCGATCGTGACGGGCAGCCGTTCAACGCCATCGTTGTCAAACGTAAACTGCGCCACAGGCGATGCCGTGCAATACCAACGCAGAACGTCGGCCAGCGGGAGCGTTTGCTCGCCAAGCCTCAGCGATACGTCGGCGACCATCATCGTGTCGGGTATGGGCTCTTGGCCCTTGACCAGATGCAGCGAGACGTTCACCGCGACTGGAAAGTGCGCAACGACGAAGGCCGCGTCCGGCAACTCCGCGATCAGGTGCCAGTTCGCCGACGTTGCTTCTTCGAGTGTGAGTGTCTGGATGCGCGCCTTCTCAGCTATCGCCCGCGCCGTCTTGGCGAAGCCCGCCCGCGCGACCGCGATGACCTTGTCGACGGGAAGGTTGGTGTATTTGCCCCGAAGGGTGTCGATCCAGATTTGATCCGCCTTGCGCTTGTGGTCGCGGCACTCCAGCGCGAGCGTTACGTCCTTGCCGCTGACGGTCGCATGAACGCAGACATCGACCTCCCGCAGCTCCCCGGTCAGACGGTCGGCGAGCATCTCCGATTCGACGACACGGACCCCGGACACGGCGAGCTGCCGCTCGACTAAGGCGATCAACGCCTGGAAATCGTTGGTGCGCTTTGGCACGGCCTGCTTCGGGGATCTTGTCGCGGCGTGAGCCCAGATCTGAACGGTCAGGTCGCCTGCGGCGGCGTTCGAGGAAAGTTGAACTCCGCCTCGGAACTCAGATGCATGTCGTTCCAGGTGCGCGACGCCTCCTGCTCAGTCTTGTGGGCCTCGGCGTCGGCGACGCGCCGACGCATCGCTAAGAATCGTCAGCTCGCGCTGGGCCGGCTGAGGTTCTTCTCAACCTCTGCGAGCGTGATCATCATCATCATTGGATCGACCGGACACTCGTGAAATCCGGCACGTGCATAGAAGCGCTTCGCGTCGTCTGACATCGCATGAAGCAGCACCGCGCGAATGCCAGCGATTTGAGCGGCGGCGATGGTGCGGAGCAGGGCATCCTTTAGAAGCGCGGAACCAAGACCTTGTTTCTGGTAGGCGAAATCGACGGCCAAACGCGCAAGCACCATCACCGGAATTGGATCCGGCATGTTGCGCCTCGTTTTGGCGGACACGTCCTTGTGAGCAACTGCGCCGTTCGAAAGCGCATAGAAGGCGACCACACGTCCACCTTCTGTCACGACGTAGGTCCGTGAGGTGCCCAGCGCCTCATTCGCAAGCGCTCGACGTTTCAGCCAATTGTCGAGTTCAGGGGTACCAGAGTCGAAACCGCTAACGTTGTGCTCGACTGTCAGGTTAAAGTCCCAGCTCGTGGTGGAAATTCGGTAAGCCCGGCGGCGTAGACAGGAGGAGCCGCCATCGCGCATCTTTCCGTGAGTTCTCTCTGGCGGGAGAAGCACACACGGAGGTGTTGACGCGATGGCGAAGCCCAGAATGGATCTGTCGGCGTTCGTTGGCAAGCTCCTCGAGGAGCAGGATGGGGACGTGCTCCGGGAGGGCATCCGCGTGCTGTCCCAAGCCCTGATGGAGACGGAGGTGGCCGGCCTGATCGGGGCCGAGCGCCACGAGCGTACCGGGGACCGCACGGGATACCGCAACGGCACCCGGACGCGGACGTGGGATACGCGGATGGGGACGATCGAGCTGGCGATTCCCAAGGTCCGGCCCGGGACGTACTTTCCGTCGCTGCTGCAGCCCCGCCGGCGGGCCGAGCACGCCCTGCTCGCCGTCGTCCAGGAAGCGTACGTGCACGGCGTCTCCACCCGGAAGGTGGACGATCTGGTGAAAGCGCTGGGCGTCGACGGGATCTCGAAATCGGAGGTGTCGCGGATCTGCGGCGAGCTCGACACGGTCGTGGCGGCGTTCCGGACGCGGCCGCTGACCGGTGAGCATCGCTATCTGTGGGTCGATGCGACGTACCACAAGGTTCGGGTCGATGGCCGCGTGATCAGCCAGGCGACCGTCGTGGCCGTTGGGGTGACGACTGAAGGCGACCGTCAGGTGCTCGGGATCGACGTCGGGCCCTCGGAGGACCGGGCGTTCTGGACCGCCTTTTTGCGGAGCCTCGTGAAGCGGGGCTTGAAGGGCGTCCGCCTGGTGATCTCCGATGCCCATGAAGGCTTGAAGCAGGCCATCAGCACCGTGCTGTCGGGCAGCACGTGGCAGCGCTGCCGCGTGCACTTCATGCGCAACCTCTTGGCGACGGTTCCCCAGGGCGCCCGCGAGGCCATCGCGGCGATCGTCCGCACCATCTTCGCGCAGCCGGATCACGCCTCAGCCCTGACGCAACTGCGGAAGGTCGCTGATGGCCTGCGCACGCGCTTCCCGCGCGCCGCCACCGTCCTCGAAGAGGCCGCCGAAGACATCCTCGCGTACCGGCACCTGCCGATGGAGCATCAGCGGCAGCTGCACAGCACGAACCCGCTCGAGCGCCTGAACAAGGAGATTAAGCGCCGGTCGAACGTGGTGGGCATCTTTCCGAATCCGGCGGCCGTCATCCGCCTGGTCGGCGCGGTTCTCCTCGAGCAAGATGACGAGTGGGCGGTGGCCGAGCGCCGCTACTTCAGCGCGGAGTCGATGAAGCTGCCTACGACGCCGTTGCTGTCCACGACCACACAGGAGATCTTGGCAGCTATCGGATAGTGGTCACAGCTCACGGATGGTGCGATGAATTCCACCACTTGACGGGACACTACCCATCGTACCCGCGCATCGTCCGAACCTTCGGGGTTGTTCACCCACGCGCATCGCGCCAGCACGAGCAGGAACTCAGGCTCGGCGCGCTGCTTCGCGGAAGCCGCCGCCCAGAGCGTGCGGATATAGCGGGCTGTATGGAGCTCCCAAGTGACCAACTGGTCATCGCGGCGGGTGCGGTCGAAGTGTGGCAACTTGTGCATGCGGTTCGTATCATCCCACGGCGCATCGCCCGTGCTAACGTCGTCCGCAGGCGGCGAGCGCGTCGCCGGCCGCTGCGGGCCCAGCCTTAAGGAGGCGGGCCGAGGTCGTGGCTTCGAGATCCTCATGAACGACTAGCTCGACACAGGTTAGATTGGCTGAACGCAGATGAACTCACGTTGCATTGGCGGCCCTGTGTGCCAAACGAGACATCCGATCCATCGTGCCGCGGTCACAATGGCCTGATTCGGCGCCGATCCGTTCGGGCGGGCCGTAGTGTCGTCGCACGAGATCGGGGCCGCACCATCGGCGAGCCATAGCGCTCGAGCAAGTTCGTAGATTGCGAACATTTGACCCGGCTTCAAGTGCGTGTCTGTGATGGCGATTTGACCGCACCCAGTCGAGACGACGACGAGTTGGAGCTCCTGCGGCGCAAGGGCATTAACCATGAACGCGCGTGGCTCGAGCGGCTGCGCTCGGAGGCCAAATCGATTGTCGAGATTCCGGAGCGCAACGACTGGACCGCTGCAGCGAACGCGACTGAGGCCGCGATGCGCTCGGGCGTGGACGTCATCTACCAGGCGGCGTTCCAGGACGACTCGTGGCGCGGAATCGCTGACTTCCTTGTCCGAGTTCCCCAACTGACCGCACTCGGTCCGTGGGGATACGAGGCGTGGCACACGAAGCTGGCTCGCCGTGGCAAGTCGAGTTATGTGCTGCAGCTCGCGTTCTACTGCGAGCAGATCGAACG
>JBHENQ010000202.1:0-6732 GCA_046261975.1 Gemmatimonadaceae bacterium
TTAACAAGGAGGGTATAAGGTTTCTTTTCTTCCTCGCTTAGCGCCGCGAGCGCCTGCTCTGAATTCTCACGAACGCTTTCCTGCACCAGGTCGAAGGTCATGCGGATCGACTCCGCGATATGCGCAGCCAGCGCTTCGATCTCCGAGCGCTTCCACTTTTCTTCGGGCATGTGCCTGCCGAAGAAATCGGCCGCACGAAGCCACACCCTGATCCCTATCTCAAAACCGTAGAGAAGCTGGGTCTGAATTCCGAAGCGTGCATGGTGATTGAAGACTCGAAGAATGGGATTTTGTCGGCAAAGGACGCTGGTTGCGTTGTCGTGGCGATAACCACTTCCTTCAGTCGAAAAGAGCTCGAGGAGGCGACCGCCGATTACACGGTGGAGAGCTTCGCCGAGCTGGCCTCGCTGCTGGAGCTCGATGCCGACGGCGCCAATTGGCTACGCGAACAGATGTGAACGGTGGGACCAGTCTAGTCTCGCCCAGGTCTCGACTCCCGGGCAGCGACTCGCCTCAAGAACGCCCAGACCTCGCAGTCGCCGTCCACGATGGTATGCGAGATGACCTGCGAATAGAGTGATGCTGCCGCGTCATTCTCCCCGTTTGCACGCCTTGCGTCGGCCTCCAGCATCACCAGAGTGGTTAGCGACCGCGAGAAGTACACTTCTCGCCGAGCGAATGCATACCTCGGGCTACCAGACGTAGGACTCGGGCCCACTTTCTTAGCAAGCCCGCTTGTGCCTCGATGGCCTTCACCACATGGAGGCCACGCCTGAAGGCGTTCACGCCAGTTGCGAAATTTCCGACTACCTGACCCGCTGGCCAGGCGTCCAGTCAGTGGTGGAGACACCTGATCACGTGTTTGTGATCCTTGTTCAGGGTAGCGGCTACACGATCCCTCGAAGTCGTCTCGTGAGTGGGGACTTGAAGGGTTTCGTTCAGCTGTTCAAGACCACATCGGGCAACGTGACACGTAGCAAGCGAGCGAAGTTGGGGGCAGACGTAGATCAGAAGCTGCATTTTAGGAGGTGACACCAGGCGCACTCCCAGGGTTTCCCTAGGAGACCACCGGTCCCTTTTACAACTGGATGATGTCGAGAATGTGATGCATCTCTCGGATAGCGATGGCACTTGTGGCCACACCGCTGCTGGCCCGTTGACGGCGTGCGATGCGGCGACCGGACTTGAGCGTGAGCCTCACGGCGCGGCACCAACGCGTCGCGCGGCTGGACGTGCGTTACGACCCGTCGTTCGGATATCCGGTCCGCATCGCGATTGACCAGAACGCATTGATGGCGGACGACGAGGTGACCTACGACGCGAAGGATCTGCGTGTTGTGCGCTAGATTACGATGATGCCCCGGTATCTCTCCCTCATGAGTGCGGCCGGCCTCGTACTCGGTACCGGCTGCTCGGGCCCGCAAGGGCCTACCTCGGCGGCCCGTGACACGGCGGTACCCATCGTGCGACTTCGCACCGAGCCGTACTCCTTCAGTTACTTCAGTGGAATGGACGCACCCGCTCGTCTGGTGGTACGTGACGCTCTCGTCTGGCGCGCTGTTTGGAACCAGATCTTCCGCAGTCAGTCACCCGTGCCCGAGTTGCCGGTAGTCGATTTCTCGCGCGAGATGCTCGTGGTGGTCGCGCTGGGGACACGCAACAGCGGAGGGTACAGCATTCTCGTGGATCGCGCCACCGAGGCCGGCGGAGCACTCGAGTTTACCATTCGATCAGTGTCGCCCGGCGAGGCCTGCGTCGTCATAGCCGCCTTGACGCAGCCAGTCGACATCGCTCGGCTAGCGCGCCGGGACGGGCCAGTTCGCTTCAGGGAACACGCTGAAGTATTCAGCTGCCATTGAGGAGGCAGCCGATTACCGATTGCGTGTTTTGCCGCATACTCGCCGGGGATTTGCCAGTCAGCTCGTCTACCGCGACGATCGGTGTGCCGCCTTCATGGACATTCAACCTTGCCGCGGTGCTTCGAGCTGGCGCGGTTCGCTGCGAAGGCGTGAACATGTTCCTTGTAGATGGCGAGGCAGCCATGCAGGAAGTCTTTCACGTGCACCGGCACGTGTTTCCCTGCTGGCGCGAAAAGAGCTGGATAGGATAGCTAAAGCGTTCCGAACCCTATTGGCCAGCCGGTGACGAGGAAGCTACATCGCAGGCTGAATTTCCGCATATTTGACGACGCCCACTGCTGAACACATGCATAATGGAGTAAGCATGAAAAAGCGCGTTGGAGCCGCGACTGGAGTTATCACGGGTGTTTGGCTGGCCCTTGGCTGTGGTGCCTCTGCTCATGTGGAGGATCCCGCCCTTTCGCCGGTTCCAATTGCAATCCAGAAGGAGATGGTCGTGACGACTCGTGCAAGCGGAACGTTCGAAGTGAAGTTGACCCCTCAGGCGCCTGACGACGGCGCCAAAGGTTCAACACTCGGCAGGATGTCCATCGACAAACTGTTCCACGGCGATCTCGAGGCCACCAGCAAGGGGCACATGCTCGCGGCGGGCACGGCCGTCGATGGCTCGGCCGGTTACGTCGCGATGGAGCAGGTGAGCGGCACGCTGCATGGCCGCAGCGGAACTTTCGTTCTCCAGCACAGTGGCACCATGACGCGCGGCGCACCTCAACTCACCGTTACCGTCGTGCCGGACTCCGGCACCGGTCAGCTCGTGGGGCTTGCGGGCAAAATGATGATCATCATCGCGGACGGCAAACATTCCTACGACTTCGAGTACACGCTAGCCGATATTCCTTAGACCAATGCCGAATCGGAGCAACTGATCCCTCCGCACCGCGACTTCTGCCCACCACGGCCTCATCTCGATAACGGACGTTGTCATACTACGTGACGATGATCAGGATCCTCGCGCACCGGTGCGCATCGGTAGGCATGATGCTTCTCGCCGCATCGTTGCGATGGTGAACCCCGCTACCTCGACGCGTCTGTCGAAGTGGCCGAAGAAAGCGGCGTGAGGGAGGAGTCGTTCGCGGGGCTTAGGCACCCATTGTCACTGGACTAATGCGCAAGAATCCTCCTTCCTACGCGCGGTGCTCAGTTGTAGTTTCGGATTGTGCTGTCGGCCTCGTGGGAGTGTTCCAATTGATGCATAACCCTGACAAGTCTGTGCCCAAGAAGCGCGCGCCGAACGCTGACGACATAGACGAGGCCTCGGAAGAGAGTTTTCCGGCCAGTGATCCGCCCGGCTGGGAGCCGTTGCACCCTGGCGCGCCGGGAGTTCATCCGGATCATCCGCAACAAAAGCCGGACAAGAATCGGGACCGTACCACCTAGCACAGTCGCCTCGGGACTCAACGCAGGCACTCACATCGACGTATTGTACTGGTGGACCCTCAGATTCGGAGCTTAGTCATGCGTTCCTTCGGCGCTCTCCTCCTGGTCGTCGCCCTGGCACCCAGCGCTCTCGGCGCTCAGCCGAGCAAAGCCGCCAACACGCCAGTCGCTCAGTTCGACCCGAAGGAGTGGGAAGTTCCCTTCGGCGCGCGGACGCGGCCGCGTGACCCATATGCAGATCAACAGGGCCGCGTGTGGTTCGTTGGACAGGCCGGGAACTACGTCGCGTATCTCGATAGCAAGACGGGCGACTTCAAGCGCTACGAGATCGAACCTGGTACCCACCCCCACAATCTCGTCGTCGAGAAAGGGATGGTTTGGTTCACCGGCAATCGGAACAACCGGATCGTCAAGCTGGACCCGAACACCGGTAAGCTGACGACGTACATGATCCCCGATTCGACCGTGCGCGATCCGCATACCATGATCTTCGATCCGAAGAGCGGGGTCGCATGGTTCACCGCTCAGAGCGCCGGGGCCGTGGGCCGGTTCGAGCCGAGCACCGGCCAGTTCCGACTCTGGAGGACGGGAGAGCGGACCCGCCCTTACGGCATCGTCATCGACTCGAAGGGTCGACCCTGGTTCGATCTCTTCGGGACGAACAAGATCGCGATGATCGATCCGCAGACGATGAAGCTCCAGGAATACACGATTCCGAGCGACAGCGCGCGGCCGCGGCGCATCGCCATCACGTCTGACGATCAGATCTACTGGGGCGACTACACACGCGGCTTCCTCGGCCACCTGAATCCAAAGACCGGCAAGATCCAGGAATGGGCGTTGCCTGCCGGACGCGCATCGCTCCCATACGCGATGACCACCGATGACCGCGACATCATCTGGGTGGCGCAGAACGGGCACCCGGATACTCCCGCCACCCTGGTGGCGTTCGATCCGAAGACGAAGAAGTTCGTGGCCGAGATCCCGGTCGGCCGTCCAGCTTCGAATACCATCCGGCACATGACCTTCGACAAGGCGACGCGACAGATCTGGTTCGGCACTGATCAAGGCGCGATCGGAAAAATAGCCGTGCCGCCCATCTCGCAGGTGCCGTAAGCCGGCACTCGTTGTCGCCGGAGAGGGAAATCCTGACCAGTCTCTAATGCCTGGCCCCTCTTCCACGTCGTCGTACGATGCGATCCCTGACTTCGGCATGCTGTATGACAGCGTGCCGGCATACGCCGCACGCGGTGACGTGCAGTTCTATGTCCGGGAGGCAGCGGATGTCGGGGGCCCAGTGCTCGAGCTTGGCTGCGGCACAGGACGCATACTGTTGCCGCTGGCACGTGCGGGCCACCCGGTGGTCGGTCTCGACAGCTCCCAGCAGATGCTGGCCCGCTGCGGGACGAAGGTCCTCGACGAGCCCGATCCGCTCCGGACTCGCATCACGCTCTACCACGGCGACGTCCGCGGGTTCAACCTGGGCGAGACGTTCGCCCTTGTGATCGCTCCCTTTCGGATCTTGCAGCACCTCGCGACCATCGATGACCAGCTGAGCTTCATGGACGCCGTCGCGCGGCACGTCGCTCCTGGCGGGCGCTTCATCTTCGACGTTTTCAATCCCAACTTTGCAGCGCTCGCTTCCGCCGACGGTACCGAGCGAGAAGACACGCCGGAGCAACCACTCCCTGACGGCCGGTCGTTTCGACGCACCGCAAGAGTAGCGCGCGTGCGATGGGTGGAGCAGGTCAGCGAAACCGAGCTGATTTACTATGTCTCCGCGTCGCCCGGTGCGACTGCGCAGCGGTACGTCCAGTCATTCGACATGCGGTGGTACGTGCGCACCGAACTTCTTCATCTGCTGGCGCGCGGTGGCTTCCGTCTCCAGTCAATCTATGGCGACTTCGATGGCGCACCGCTGGCCGACGGTTCTCCGGAGCAGGTGGTGTGCGCCGAGCGTTTGCATCCCATAGACACGGCAGCGTCGTCCTGACATCTTGCTGCGACACAGCCTGCCGCTCACCTGGCGGGCAGCAAAGGAGTACGCGCATGTGTAGGAATATCAAAACTCTCGCCAATTTTGAGCCACCTGCGACCGACGATGAGATCCGCGCGTCGTCTCTCCAATTTGTCAGGAAGCTGAGCGGCACTACCCGTCCGTCGCGCGCCAACGAGGCCGCGTTCGATCGTGCGGTGGACGAAGTGACCGTGGCCGCTCAAAGGCTGATCCACTCGCTGACAACGAGCGCGCCGTCGCGGAATCGCGAAGAGGAGATGCGGAAGGCGCAGGAGCGGTCGCTGAAGCGATTCGCCTGAGGAACTGTCCGATCGCGGTTGCATCGTACGCACTCATGTCATGCGGCCGACATGGCATTTCGTCACGGCCGCCGATCTTCGCTGGATGTTGGCCCTCTCGGCGCCGCGCGTGAATGCCGCGAATGCGTACCGCTATCGCCAGCTGGAGCTGGACAGCGCGGTGTTTCGTCGGAGTAACGCGGCGCTGACGCGAGCATTGCGAGACGGGAAGCAGCTGACGCGTCCCTAGCTTGCACAGATCCTGCAACGAGCCGGTGTTCAGACGAAAGAGCCGCAGCGCCTCGCCTATCTCCTGATGAGGGCGGAACTGGATGGAATTATCTGCAGTGGCGCCCGGCGTGGAATGTAGTTCACCTACGCTCTGCTCGAAGAACGTGTGCCGCAGGCGAAAGCACTGGAACCTGACGAGGCGTTGTTCGAGCTCACGAAGAGGTACTTCACCACGCGCGGTCCCGCGACGCTGCGGGATTTTTCGTGGTGGTCAGGGCTGACGATGGCCGACGCCAAGCGAGGCGTCGCGATGGCGGAGCCCCTGCTGGAGCGTGAGATTGTAGATGGTAAACCGCACTGGTTTCCAGCGCCTGTGCGGCCTCGAAAAGAGAAATCGCGCACGGCGCACTTGTTACCCAATTATGATGAATACTTTATCGGGTTCAGAGACCGCAGTGCCATAGGCGAGGTCGTGAAAAACTCCAAGGTGGATGTGCCCGCCAATGCCTTCTCCGCACATGTCATTGTTATCGATGGCCAGCTTGTCGGGGGCTGGAGGCGGACTCTCAAGCCGAATACGGTCGTGGTCGAGCTAAACCCGATCACGAATCTGGCTAAAGCGGAGCAGCGAGCTGTTTCTGCTGCGGCAGGGAGGTATGGAGCTTTTCTCGAGTTGCCAGTGAAGATGCTGAACAAGAACTCGTAAGATGTGGGGCTCGGTGGTCGTCTACACGGGAATCTTGGTCGCGTTCGTCGGCTTGATCCTGGTCCTCAAGCCCATCCGCCGCCTGCACATCCATACGCGCTTGCAGGGAGCGATCGTCGCTATCGCCGGTCTCTTGATTGCCGCGATCGGTTTCATCCTGCCGGCGCCGGAAACGCGGATCATCCGTCCGACATCGCGACTCGA
>JBHENQ010000203.1:0-10350 GCA_046261975.1 Gemmatimonadaceae bacterium
CGCACCAGCCCCACGCAGGCGGCGGCCGTGAGTAGGGACACCCCGCCCAGCATAACTACATATAGCGGCGCGTTCGGATTGTTCTCTCCGAAGACCAGGCGGATCAGCGGGCCAAAGCCGAGTGAAGCGACGATCTCAGGAATCACTATGAAGAAGTTGAACACTCCCATGTAGACGCCCATCCGGTTGGAAGGCAGCGCGGTGGAGAGGATAGCATACGGCATGGAGAGGATGGACGCCCAGGCAATGCCAACACCAACCATGCTGAGTAGCAGCACGTACTTGTCGTGGATCAGATAGGTCGACAGCAGCCCGGCTGCCCCGCAGGCGAGAGCGGCGGCGTGCACAGTCTTGCGGCTCGTGACGGCGGCCAGCTTCGGCAGAGCTAGAGCCACAACGAAGCACGTGATAGAGTAGAACGCAAATGCGAAACCGCCCCACTCTATCCCCTGCGTATAGAGAGCCGATTGCGGATCGGTCGCCCCGAAGACGTGACGCGCCGTGGCGGGCACGAAAAAGAGCCACATGCAGAAGAGGCCTAGCCAGGTAAAAAGCTGCACGACCGCGAGCTGTCGCATCGTGGCAGGCATCTCTCGAATGGACGTGCCGATCTCGCCGAGCAGCGGGCCGAGCCCGCGCCGCCCACGTTTCGCACGCTCCCACGCGGCCATGTCCTCGGGTGGGAACTCGCTGGTCGTCACCACGGTCCAAAGCACGGCCATGAGGAAAACGGCAGCGCCAACCTGGAAGGAGTACTTCACGGAGAGAGGGATTCCGCTCGCAGTGCTGCCCTCTACTCCCATCCAGCTGAGCAGCAGAGGAAGTGCGTTGGCCAGGCTGGCGCCGATTCCGATGAAGAACGACTGCATGACGAATCCGGCGGTGCGCTGTGACGCGTCGAGCTTGTCAGCGACGAAGGCGCGGAACGGCTCCATCGAAATATTGATAGAAGCATCGAGGACCCAAAGCAGCGACGCGGCCATCCAGAGCGCGCTTGACGTCGGCATGAAGAAGAGCGCAACCGAAGCGAGGACGGCGCCGACGAGAAAGTACGGGCGGCGCCGACCAAGGGGCCCCCAGGTGCGGTCGCTCAACGCGCCCACGATGGGCTGCACGAGGAGACCCGTTACCGGCGCGGCCAGCCATAGCAGAGGCACCTGATCCGGCCGAGCACCCAGTCGCTCGTAGACGGCAGACATGTTGGCGAGCTGCAGCCCCCAGCCGAACTGAATTCCGAGAAAGCCGAAGCTCATATTGAACATCTGCCGAAAATTCAGGCGCGGTCTCTCCATCTCTGAGTCCTCGGTTCGGTGGGGTTGAGTGCACGCCCGGATGATGGCTTAATCCCCGATCCGGGCGGGCTCAGATCACGAAGTTGTTCAGAGTTTGCGCCTTTGTGAAGGACTCACCACGTCAGCAGCGCTTGCCCACCATGCTGCGGCCAGGCTACGCTTCTCGTCTTGAACGCCATCCAGAGTCGGCTGTCATCTCGTAACCTTCAGACTGTGACATCTCAGCGGGCTGCGGAAAATCCGATTCTGACTCCCGATATGATTCGGCCGTCAAGGCCAGATCTCGATGTGGTGGGCGTCTTCAACCCTGGCGTCACTCGCCATGAAGGAGACGTTGTCCTGCTGTTGCGAGTAGCTGAGACTCCGAAGCAAGTGTCAGCTGGCGAGATCAGTGCTCCTGTTTACAATGCTGACTCTCGAAGGCTGGAGATCAGGCGGTGGCTTCGGGATGCCGAAGGTGTGGACTCTAGCGATCCGCGAATTGTGATCGCCGATGGCACCACGTTTCTCACTTCGATGTCTCACCTGCGTGTCGCCCGTTCAACCGGAGGCATCCACTTCGAAGTAGACGCCGCGCCGGCGCTTTCACCTGCCACCGCGTACGAATCCTACGGAATCGAAGACCCACGCATCACACTCATGGACGGTACTTACTGGATCAACTACTCGGCCGTGTCGGCATGCGGGATTTCGACTGCTCTTGCCTCGACCAGGGACTTCAAGACTTTCGATCGACACGGCATCATCTTTCCGCCCAACAACCGCGACGTGACGATCTTTCCCGAGAGGATCAACGGCCGTTACGCGGCGCTCCACCGCCCGATGCCGGCGGGTCTCGGACACCCTGCTATCTGGGCAGCGTCGTCCTCGGACCTGATCTCTTGGGGCGACCATCGAATCGTTGCGGCAGCACGCCCTGGCTTTTGGGATGATGCCAAGATAGGTGGCGGCGCGGTTCCGTTCCTGGTGCGGACAGGGAATCAGGACGGGTGGCTAGCGATCTACCACGGCGTGACGACTTCGCCGCCCGCGTACTCGTTGGGTGCGCTGCTTCTGGATGCACGCGATCCGGCACGGGTAATCGCACGCTCACGCGAGCCCATCCTGCGGCCCGAAACAGGGTACGAGCGTGAGGGGTTCTTCGGCGGCGTCGTGTTCACTTGCGGTCTACTATCCGAAGGCGATCTAGTACGCATCTATTACGGTGCTGCCGACGGCGTCACCGCTGTCGCGGATCTTTCGCTGGAACAGATTCTGTCGGGGTTATCCGAGCCGTGAACTTCGAGCTGGGCATCAACTATTGGCCGCGGCGGCGCGCGATGTACATGTGGCGGGAGTTCGACATCGGCGAAGTACGCGACGAGATGGCCCATATCGCCAACATTGGCTTTGACGTGGTGCGAGTATTCGCGCTCGCTCAGGACTTCCTTCCGCAGCCGATGACTGTGCCCGCTGATATGGTCGCCCGGCTCCTGGAGGTGGTACGGGCCGCAACGGATGCGGGGCTGAGAGTCGTGCCCACGCTGATAGTCTTAAACATGAGCGGCCGCATCTGGTGGCCGGCCTGGATGCTGGATTCTCAGGGCCAGCCCGCCGACCTGTTCTCGGATCCCGCGATTCTGCGCTCACAGGCGCTGCTGGTTGAGACGTGCGCGCGTGCTCTGTCAGGAGGCGACGGGATCCGCGCGTTCGATCTGGCGAATGAGATCGATGATGCCCAGCGCCCGAAATCGAGAGATGCGGGCTGGCTGTGGGCGTCTTTGCTTGCGAATACGATCAAACAGGCGGCTCCCGACGCTCCCATCCAGATCGGCGCGCACCTGCCATCGCTGACGACGGCAAACAACATGCGAATTGACGATCTTGCTGCCGTGGCGGACGAGGACGTGATGCACGCGTACCCACTCTACTGTGATATCGCGCGCTCGTTCCTCGATCCGGAGCTGGTGCCGTTCTCCTGTGCTCTGACGGCTGGACTCGCAAAGACCGGCCGCCCGGTGCTCATGCAAGAGTTTGGGTTGTGCACCGCTCCACCCGGGGCGACCGGGCAAACAATCACCGACGATTTCCTGGGACAGCCACGCGAGCAGTACCTGGCTTCCGAGGACGAGGCGGCGGAGTATTACAAGGCGGTGCTGGGAAGGTTAGTGGAAACCGGCGCGGCCGGAGCGTATGCCTGGTGTTATGGTGACTACGACTCGCGACTCTTCGATCGACCACCACTGGACACGGCAGTGCGCGAGCGTACGTTCGGACTCGTGCGGGCGGACGGAAGCGAAAAGCCGGCGGCTGGCGTCTTCCGGGCCTTTAGCAAGCATCGCGATTCCTCCAAACCCCGTAGGCCTCCCATGCACTCGGTGTTGGACGTGAGCGTCGATGAGTACTACTCTGCTCCCGCGACCCACTTCGAGCGGCTCTACAGAAAGTGGCTATCCCGGAATGATCCATGATTGCTCCGCTCGAACGTCTTGCTACGAACCCGCTGATCCACCCGTCACAGATTTCTTTCACCCGAGCGAGCGGGACCTTCAACCCCGGTGCAGCGATCGATCGCTCGAGCGGCAGGGTCGTCCTGCTCGTCCGGGTATTCGAGGAGGAAACGCGGCGGTCCTGTCTCGCCCTGGCGTTGTCGTCGGACGGCCAAATAATCGATGAGATCTGGGATCGCGCGGCGATCGCGCGCGAGGCGCCGTACGAGGAATGGGGCGTCGAGGATCCTCGCATCACCTATCTCGAGGATGAAGGTCGTTACGCCATCACCTATACCGGTCATTCGCCCGACGGTCCGCGCGTTTGCCTGATCACCACTGACGATCTTCTCGCGCCACACCGCTATCGCCGTCATGGGCCGCGCATAGCCGGCGACAACAAGAATTGCGTCGTCTTTCCCGAGAAGGTGAACGGCCAGTACGTGATCCTCCATCGGCCGATGCCAAGGATCTTTTGCACGAGGGTGTCCGTGCTTGAAGCGGAGTGGCCCGAAGACGGCGTGCCGTTGGTTGGACCGCGCCCCCAGACCTGGCGCAGCTCCCGGGTCGGCGCGGGCGCTCCGCCGATCCGCACAGACGTCGGGTGGCTG
This sequence comes from Gemmatimonadaceae bacterium, assembly GCA_046261975.1. Classification (GTDB taxonomy): domain Bacteria; phylum Gemmatimonadota; class Gemmatimonadetes; order Gemmatimonadales; family Gemmatimonadaceae; genus JBHENQ01. The sequence continues at coordinate 4,372 of JBHENQ010000203.1, forward strand.
CTTCCCTTCCATGGCGCGACCGCCATAGAGGAAGGCAACGTGTATTCGATGGGCTGGTGCGTGCTTGACCTGGAAAGCCCGGAGACTGTCCTTTACGTGTCGGATGCGCCCGCACTCGAGCCCGAAGCGCCCTATGAGATCGAGCTCGGCAAAATCCCACAGTCCGATCCAGCCAACTTCAAGAGCGGTGTGCGCGTCGTCTTCCCGCAGGGCCTGATAGAGCTCGGAAACGATCTCCTGGTTTATTATGGCGCCGCTGACGTGTCGGTTGCTGCCGCACGCGTCGACAAACACAAGCTAATTGCCTCTCTCCAAACAGCGATACAACGCAAGCAAAGCGGAGTTCCACTATGACCGACACGAGCATCAAGGACGAAGGGTTATACGGATGCCTCGGATGGTGCGGATCAAATCGGATAGTAGCATGCGAACAACTGGAAGTATTACTTTGAAAAATCCGCATGATCCGTTTCATCCGCAGCATCCGTATGACCCTTCGTCCTTGATGCTCATTGGGCGGCGAGGCCTGATCGTAATTTGGTTGCTTGCACTGGCCGGGCTGGCCGCGGGATGCGCTCGTGAAACGCCATCCATCCCGCCTCCTGAGCCTCCGCCGCTGAGAGTCCGGTTGGATTACCTGCAGCACCTTGGTCTGGACGCGGTAGTAAGCGGGAGACCAGTCCGCGTCGTGGCCCTCTACGCGGAGGCTCCCGACTACCGCCCGACCGCCTCTCCTGCGCGCGACGGATCCGAGGGAATCGCGAGCGTCGACGATGCGGCACGGGCGGCAGTTGTGTACCTGCGCTCGTACGAAGAGACAGGCGACGCTCGCTCCCGAGACGAAGCGCTCGGACTACTAGCATTCGTCGCGGCTATGGAGCAAGGAGACGGGGAGTTCGTCAACTTCATAGATGCTCGTGGACGCCCCAACCGCGACGCGCCCAGCAGCCGAAAGAGCATGTCGTACTGGGCGGCGCGCAGCGTGTGGGCGCTCGGCGAGGCTGTGCGAGTGCTTGGTTCGGATGGGCAGCCTCAGTTGGCGACCATGCGTCCAGTGCTGGACCGCGCCGTGTCGCGAATGGCGCGCGAAGTGGAGGCAGGGCGCCTCATCGGGGGATCGGCCACCGCCACAGCAGAAGCCCTGCTTGGCTTGCTGGCGCTGCAACGCGCCGAGCCCTCGCCAGCGACCGAAGCGTTGGCCACAAAGACTGCGGCGCTGCTCGTCCCGCTCTCGGTTGGCAGCATGACCGCTCCGCCGTGGGGCGCGCGAGTGGATGGTCGGGATGCAACCTGGCACGCGTGGGGATGCCGATCGACCGAAGCGCTTGCGGTCGCCGCTGTCGTGTTGAACCGTCCAGAGTTCGCCGTGGCCGCCAGGCAGGAAGCGGACGCGCTCTGGGCAAGATTTCTCCTTGCCAGCCAACCGGCCTCGGAGATTTCGCCCGACGGCACGGTGAAATGGTTCTCTCAGATCGCGTACGGCATTGGCCCGATCGTCGAGGGCTATCTGGCTCTCGCTGATGCGACGGGTGACCGGAGGTACGCCGTCTTTGCGGGCTTGACCGCAGGCTGGTTCGTCGGCGCAAACGTTGCGAATGTCGGCATGTACGACGAGAAGACTGGTCGCACCTTCGACGGGATCGACGGGCCGTCTCCCGTTAAAGTGAATCGGAACGCCGGAGCGGAATCTACGATAGAATCGCTGCTGGCACTGCAGCGCCTCACGAGTAGTCCGGAAGCAGCGGAGTACCTGCGATATCGCCCGTTGGGCGATCCGTCCGGCTCGCTGTCGAGCATTCCGGACCGGCGTGAGTACGCGGGGCCCGGCGGCGGGCGAGTGGTGCTTGGGCGCCCGCGGGGTGGAACAACCGTAGACATTATCGAATCAAGCCGCGCCGCGAGTCCGATAACGCTGACGTACTGGCCGGCGGCTAATCCCCCCGAGACGCGGCTCGCCACGCGACTGGCCGCGCAGTGGAACGCTGAGAACCCCGATGTGCAGGTGCGCGTGCAGCCGCTGCCCGCCGGCCGTTCCTCGGAAGAAGTTCTGCTTGCTGCAATTGTTGCTAAAGCCACGCCGGACGTCAGCTCGAACGTATCGTCGGCGCTGCTGGCACGACTGGTCAGAGCTGGAGGAGTGGTGCGCCTGGACGATCGCGTGGCGACGGCTGCACGCCTGAAGGAGCGCACGAGCCCGGCGATGCTCTCCTCGCTTCGTCTCCCTGACAGCGGGATCTACGCGTTTCCCTGGAAAACGAATCCCGAAATGCTCATGTACAACGTGGATCTGCTGGCGGCAGCCGGGATCAAGCCGCCGCGCACCCACAGCGAGCTTCTCGACGCATTCCGGCGCCTCGCCCGCGACACCGACGGCGACGGCCGCATTGATCGGTGGCCGTTCTGGGCGACGCTCAAGACCACGTGGCATGAGCGCTTCTACGATTTCTATCCGCTGTATCTCGCCAGCTCTGGTGGCAAGACGCTCGTCGTTGACGCTGAGGTCATCTTCGAGAACGAAGCCGCCGTGGCCGCTCTGGAGGTGTTGCGGCGCGGTTTTGCCGAGGGAGTGTTGCCTCGCTCGAATTTCGCGCTGGGCCGAGATCCGTTCGCGGACGGCACTGTCGCCATGAAAATCATCGGGCCCTGGTTCGTGCGAGAGATGGACGAGCTCAAGATTCGCGGACTGCGCTACGATGTGGCACCCGTGCCGGCTGCGGACGGTAGTGGCCCGGAGGATAGCTTCGCGTTCGCGGATTTGAGGAGCATAGCCATATTCTCCACCACGCGGCATCCCGACGCTGCCGCGCGGTTCGTAGCGTATCTCACATCTCCAGCCGCCGACCGTCTGCTGATCGAAGAGGCGAGCCAGTTGCCATACAGGCGCGACCTTGCAACCGATCAGCGGTTCTCAGCCTCGCTGGCGCGGTGGCCCACGCTTTCAACGTACGCCACATACGTCGAGCGAACCCGGGACATCGATCTCGATCCCGACGTGGTGGAGATCTTCGACCTTCTATCAGAAGCGTACGAAGAGGCCGCCATCTACGGCACCGTCCCAGTACGAAAGGCTCTGGCGAAAGCAGCGGCCGAAGCCAGAAATATCGTAAATGCGCGCTGAACAACGATCCGGCCTGTTGCTCTCGGCGCCATACGCCGTGTTCCTGCTCGTGTTCGCGGCGTATCCCATTGTGTTCGCGCTTGTGCTCGTCTTCATGCAATGGGATCTCGTTACCGCACCATCGTTCGCGGGTCTGGATAACGTGCGGCTGCTCGCGAACGATGGCCGCTTCTGGCGAGCGGTCGTGAACACGTTCGTCTTCCTCAGCATTCACGTTCCGCTCCAGATAGTGACAGCGCTGGCGCTCGCGCTGGCCCTGAATCGGCCGCTCGTGCTTCGGGGTTTCTGGCGGGCCGCGTTCTTTCTACCGGTAGTGATCTCCGGTGCAGTGGTCGCCATTCTCTGGAGTAACCTCTACGCCACCGATGTCGGCCTCATCAACCGGCTGCTGGCGCAAATCGGGGTGCCGCCCGTGCCCTGGCTCACGGATCCCTTGACGGCGATGCCTGCGATTGCCGTGATGGTGACATGGAAGAACGTCGGCTTTTACGTCATCATCTACCTGGCCGGACTGCAGTACATACCGCGAAGCTGCCAGGAGGCAATCGAGATAGAAGGTGCATCCGCCTGGCAGCGCTTCCGGCACCTGACGCTGCCGATGCTATTGCCCCAGACGATACTGGTCGTCACGCTGTCGACCATCAACGGCTTTCAACTCTTCATCGAGCCATATGTGATGACCGGCGGTGGGCCGCTCAGGCGCACTTACTCGGTAGTGCTCTATTTGTACACCAACGCGTTCTCGTATCAGAAAATGGGATATGCCGCGACCATCGGAGTGGCACTGGCTCTGATCATCGGCGCGGTAGTGTTCATTCAGCGCCGAGTGATCGGGAAGGCGGAGGCGCTGTGAAGATGTTCGGCCGGATCGCGGTGTATGCGGGCCTGACGCTCGCAGCCATCACCTTCATCTATCCTTTTCTCTGGATGGCGTCCAGCACCTTCAAACCTCCATCGGAGGTCGGCACGCTTGCGCTCGTGCCTGACCAGATCACTCTCGACAACTACCGCACCATGTGGGCGAGGGCTCCTTTCGGGCGCGCTCTCCTCAACAGCGCCCTGGTGGCAACGACCATTACCCTTGCGGTTCTGGTGTTCGGCTCGATCACGGCTTACGCGATGGCGCGGTTGCAATTCCGCGGACGTCCAGCGCTAAACGCCGCGACAATCGCCGTTCTGTTGGTGCCGGGCCAGTTGACGCTCATTCCCCTATATACGCTGATCGTGCAGCTCGGCTGGATCGACACGTACGCGGCCCTGATTGTGCCTTACCTCTTCAACGCGACCGCCATCCTCATGCTGCGGCAATTTTTCTTGCAGATTCCACAGTCGCTGATTGACGCGGCCCGCATGGACGGCATGAGTGAGCTGCGCATTCTCTTCACGATCTTCTGGCCGCTCTCCAAACCGGTGTTGTCTATCGTGGCGATCTTCACGTTCATGGGATCCTGGAACGAGGTGCTGTGGCCTCTGCTCGTCGTTCGCGACCAGCACGTGATGACGCTTCCACAGTTGCTCACCGTATTTGCGCTTGGCGGGGGAGCCGGCTCGGTAGGCGTGTCGCTTGCCGCATCGATGGTGTTGGTAGTACCCGTGGTGATCGCGTACGTGTTCCTGCAGCGAAATTTTATCGAGAGCATGGCGGGCGCGGGAATCAAGGGATAGACGTATTTCCAGGCTCGTTTGGCCGGCATCAAGGACGAAGGTTCATACGGATGCATCGGATGACGCGGATTAAGCGGATCGATCGCGATGGATTTGTGGTTGTTGCGCTGAATGGATGATGGCATCGGGCGTCTGTAGTGAACTGTCTGGGATGCCGCGCGATCAGCTGGTTCACGAGAGACTAACGCACTCTGTCATAGGAGCGTTCTTTGAAGTGTACAACACGCTCGGCTTCGGTTTTCTCGAGCACGTGTACGTCATGGCCTTGGAGCGTGAGCTGTTGGCCCGCGGACATCGCGTCGGTCGTGAGGTTTGTATCCCCGTGATGTACAAAGGCGAGGACCTAGGGACGCAGCGGCTCGATATGATCGTCGACGAGACGCTGGTGGTGGAGACAAAGTCCACCTATGACCTTCACCGGGCAGCAACACGGCAACTCTATAACTATCTGCGCGCCACAAGACTCGAGGTCGGCCTCCTCCTCCACTTCGGACCTCAGGCAAAATTCTATCGCGTCCTTTGTCGCAACTCCTCCGTATCGAACCCAAGGCTGATGTATCCGGATGATCCGTTTCATCCGATGCATCCGTATAACCCTTCGTCGTAGAACTCAGCCAAGAGCGCAGCCAAGCCATGCCTTCCGTGACGTTCGACCACGTACACAAGCGATTCGGCGAAACTACCGTAGTCCAGGATTTCGACCTGGAGGTGGCCGACGGAGAGCTCCTGGTTCTGGTCGGCGGCTCGGGGTCAGGGAAATCGACGATTCTTCGCATGCTGGCGGGCCTCGAGGAAGTCACGTCAGGGACGATTCGTATTGATCAACGAGACGTGACGGCGCTGCCGCCGCGGGAGCGTGACGTGGCAATGGTCTTTCAGGACTATGGACTCTATCCCCACATGACCGTACGCGAGAATCTCTCGCTCGGCCTTCGCCTCCGGAAAGTGCCGCGTCAGGACATCGACCGGCGCGTCGGGTGGGCGGGAGGCATGCTCGGTCTCGAGCCGCTGCTCGATCGCAAACCGAAGCAACTGTCAGGAGGACAGCGTCAGCGAGTAGCCATGGGACGCGCGATGGTGCGCGAGCCACTGGTGTTTTTGTTCGACGAACCTCTGTCCAATCTCGACGCCGGACTGCGAGCGCAGATGCGCATCGAGATCGGCACCCTTCAGCGCAGGCTGAAGACGACAACCGT
>JBHENQ010000204.1:0-8476 GCA_046261975.1 Gemmatimonadaceae bacterium
TTCGTCGAAATAGGGTACTAGCCAGCCGCCGTGCTGGAAGCCGCCGTCGCGGTCCTCGTTGGGGCCGCCAGGCGCCTGCATGACGCCGTCCAGAGTCAGGAAGGTTCCCACCACCAGCTTTCTCATGTTCGTCTTCTCATCTGCCGCGGGCCCGGGCGCCTAACGTGAGTTGCGTTGAATGCGCGCATTGCGACACTAGACTGCACACCATGAGCAACCCCTGCAAGGAGCTGTCATGCCACGCCAAACTCCAAGCCCGATTCGCGTCCTGATCTTCCACGCGTCGCTGAGAAAAGATTCCTTCAACGGACAACTTGCTAGGCTGGCTGCCCAGGCAGTCGAGCGGGCGGGTGGGATCGCTGATCGCGCGGCGATGTCGGACTTCGACTGCCCTTCATATAGTGGTGACGTCGAGAGCGCACAGGGAATCCCGAACGGCGCGGAACAGCTATCGCGTCGTCTCAAGGGCGCTGATGCGTTCATCATCGCGTCGCCGGAATACAACGCGTCGATGCCTGGCGTCCTGAAGAACGCGATCGACTGGGCGTCGCGCATTCGGCCTCAGCCCTTTAACGGGAAGCAGGGCATGCTGATGTCCGCGTCGCCGTCGATGGCCGGAGGAAATCGCGGCGTTTGGTCACTCCGCGTTCCGTTCGAGCACCTCGGTGCGCGCATCTACCCAGACATGTTCTCGCTCGCGCAGAGCCACGAGGCGTTCGCCGAGAGTGGAGTCCTCAAGAACGAGGTGTTGCAGAAGCGGTTCGATGACACGCTCAAGTGTTTTCTCGACCTGGTGGAAGCCGCGAAGCACTATCCGGGACTCAAGAAGCAGTGGGTGGAGTTCCTGGGCGAGCATCCAACGCAGTCCATCGATCGCGTCGAGGTAAGCGAGACCGAGGCGGCATAGGTACGTGGAGCACGGGGGGGGGCCGAATTTCAGCGCCGTGTGGCGCCGCGTTCAAGCTGCCGCACCAGCGCTGGCAGGTTCTGGATCACCATGATCCGCGTCGCGGGATTCTGCCGCACCATCGCAAAAGTGCGCGCGTCGGGCGAGACATCGTAGTTGGAGTGCGTGCCGAGGTGACGTTGTCCGACACGTCGAAGAGTCGGCGGCGCCCAGTGACGGCAGCAACGCCTCCTCTGAAAGTCAATGGAGAAGAGACACAACCTGATCGTCGCCCGCTGTTGACGGGCGCTGTTGCTGTCGTGCGCCTGCAAATCGGCTTCCCGCCTTCGCACCGTCACTCCGTCGCTGATCCAAGAGCGGTTCGCCTTCCTCTGCGAAGTCGTCTTCAAGCGCCTCTTCGTCCGGTGAGGACACGAGCATGTGTTCGAAGGAGGTGGCCCATTCGCGTTACCGGGTAGATGGCTGACCTGCGCTACGCCACCGCTCCCATGCGTTGCACCGGGCGCACCTCCGACCAGACTACCTGTCCACGGCGCCCGAGCCACTCCTCGTAGCTCAGGCCCTCCTTCCACATCCAATAGATATAGCAGCACAGTTTCCTCGCCGCGGCGGTCGTCGCCTTCGGCTTTCCCTTCGCGCGCAGGAGCCGCCGATACTGGTCGCCGACCGGGCCGGGTGAGCGCTTCAGCGTCTGCACGATCTCAACGAGGATCCACTTGAGCCAGCGATTACTGGCGTGGCCGACGCGGCCATGCGTGGTCTTGCCGCCCGAGCTCCGGGTCGAGGGGACCAGCCCAGCGTAGGCCGTCAACTGGTGACTCGAGCCAAAGCGCTCGATGGTCCCGATCTCCGCTACCAGGAACAGTGCGCCGAAGAGCCCCACCCCGGGGATCGTATGCAGCTGTTCGATCATCGGGTGATCGCGCCGGAGTCGCTTGACCTCGTCGTCCAGCTGGTCAATCTCGACGGTCAGCACATCGTGCAGGCGCAGCAGTCGATCCACCTGGCTCCGGAGCGTCGGCGAGAGCGGGGTCGTCGCCAACCAGGCGCGCCCGGCACGGCCGTATAGATCGGAGCGTGGGAAGAGCAGGTTCTCCGCGGTCAACCGGCCGTGAAGGCGATTCTTGATCTGCGTGCGCTGCCGGACGATGAAGGCGCGCCCGTGGAGCAGCTGCCGGCGCCGGCGCGTGTCCGCATCGGGAATCCAGACGCTGGGGAACAGATTCACTCGCAGCAGCTCCGCCAGCTTCCGCGCGTCGATCGGATCGGTCTTCGACCGCGCCTGCCAGATAAGCTTGACCTGGCGCGCATCAGCGACGCGGACGCCGTGTCCGAGCGCTTCGAGCCGATCGTGCAACCACTGCCAGTACAGCGTGGCCTCCATCCCCACGGTGACTGGCCCCGCGAGCATCCCGAGGAAGTCCCCCAGCGATGCAAGCGAGACGGCCATGCGGCGCACCTCGCCGATGACGCCTCCGGTGGCATCGAGCGCGCAGGCGGTGATGTAGCGCTTATGTAAGTCCAACCCGACGAAAGTCATCCCAGCCTCCCGAGAGGAATTCGGTGAAGCTGTGCCTTCCTCTCACCCGCGGCGACCCGCCGCGGACCGAATGACTTTCAATCTCATATAGTCGCGTTATGCCGCTCTGGGTTTGGAGCGGACGGTCACATGCACTTCGACTCCCACCTTGCCCAGCAACTTTACAAGCATATCGACACTGAATCGGTCGATCCGTCCCCGCATCAGATCACTGACGCGCGGCTGAGAGACTTCGAGCACGCGGGCAGCCTGGACCTGCGTCAACCGAAGTGCCGCCAGCCGCTTACGCAGCTGAATCATCAGTTCGGATCGCAGCTGGAGATTCGCAGCTTCCTCGGCGGAGAAGCCCAGATCCCTGAATACGTTTCCACTGCCACGCTCAACCTTGATAGCCATGATTACCTCACCGCTGCTCGCGTTGACGCAAGAACTCACGATACCGGCGTACCGCGATCTCCATGTCTAGTCGCGACGTACGCTGCGATTCCTTCTGAAAAGCGTGCAGCACAACAACACCCTCGGCAAACTTGGCCACATTGAGGACGCGAAACGCTCCCTCCGAACGAACGCGAATCTCAGCTACGCCGTCACCGACTGTGGGCATCGGCTTCCAACTCGTGGGCTTGATTCCCTGCTGCACGAGATCGAGTTCACGTGTGTCGGAGTCACCAGAGCCACCTGCGACGATCTATTTGTCGCACATTACACCGGAGACCAGCCCATGTCATCGTCTGCTCCGACCCCGCTGCGTACGCCCGTCCTGAAGGGCGGCACTCAGATGCTCGAGCGCCTGCCGCTGCCAGAGGGTAGAAGAGGGTGGGCTGGATGCGGTACTCGTCGCAGAGGTCCGACACTGGGACCTTGTCCGCGAGGTGTCGCCGGAGGATCGTCGCCTTCTCCTCAGGTGTGAACTGCCGACGCCGTCGGTTCCTTTCGCTCGATTCGTTCATAGACTCCTCCGTGCTCCCACTGCATAGTGTGGGGGCGGTAGGAGTCACATTTCAACTGAGGCGAGAAAGATCGAACAGGACGCTCGTCACGTTCTTGAAGTCGCATATCAACTTTACTCGCGCCATGCCGTCTAGATACGCGCGCTCAAACTGAGGCGAGGCAAAACAGGCGTGAATTTGGTAACGCATTTGTCTAGAGTTCGTTCTAGCTTAAGGAGTTGGTGTCGCCTAACTTTGAAGCTTGTCTCGCATTACTAGACACTCGTAATTGGGGCGCCATGCCGAAAAGGAAACCTTTGCCTGCGTCTGACAGCCAGGTCCGCCGCACTCGTGTTAGGGAAGAGCCGAACACCATCGGCTTGACGCTTCCCCCGGCGTACAAGCCGTTCTACGAAACTCAATTGGGCTACGCAGTCCTTGGCGACTCACTTGAGCTGATGCGGCATCTTCCAAACGAGTGCGTCGATCTGGTCATGACGTCGCCTCCCTTCGCCCTGAAGCGAAAAAAGGAATACGGCAACAAGGCGGACCACGAGTATGTAGAGTGGTTCCTTGAGTTTGGTAGAGACGTGCACCGACTGCTGAAGCCGACAGGCAGCTTCGTCATTGACATCGGAGGCACATGGAACACCGGGAAGCCCACCCGGTCTCTCTATCAATACGAACTCCTCTTGCGATTGGCCGAAAGCTTCTGCTTTGCACAGGAGTTTTTTTGGCACAACCCTGCGAAGCTACCGAGCCCGGCAGAATGGGTGACAGTTCGACGGATTCGTGCCACGGATGCGGTTAACACTATCTGGTGGCTGTCCAGGACGGAGTGGCCGAAGGCGGATAACAGGCGAGTTTTGAGGCCCTACTCGGACTCAATGAGGAGTCTTCTGAAGAACGGTTATAAGCCAAAACTTCGCCCTTCCGGACACGACATCTCGGACAACTTTAAGCACGATCATGGCGGTTCTATACCGCATAACTTGCTACAGATCTCGAATACAGAATCCAACAGCCTTTATCTGCGGAAGTGTGCAGAGAAGGGAATCAAACCTCATCCTGCCCGTTTTCCGCTAGGAGTTCCGGCGTTCTTCATCAAGTTTCTGACCGATCCGGGTGATCTTGTGTTGGACATCTTTGCTGGTAGCAATGTTACTGGGAAGGCAGCTGAGGACCTCGGACGGCGTTGGTTGGCTATGGAGCTCAACAAAGAGTACCTCGCAACGTCCAAGTATCGCTTCAGCCAGCAACTGTCTCTGGTTCTAGACTCCCGAGGGACTCTTACAGATGCCAGCTCTTTCGAACACGACACTTTTCGCAAAACTTAGGGCAGCTTTACCGGTCTCTACCCGGTTTGAGACCCCACTGAATGCCATTCATCCAGCGGTCGCTGTCGTACCCGGCTTTGGGCGAACGCGGTTCTACTTATGGACTGTTACCCCCGATCGTTCTACTCCGGGGGCGAGACCGCCCGGAGAGTTCAAGATTCAGCTGATTGTGGGTGGCCAAGACCGCAGCGCTCGCGGGACACTGGATCTGGAAGGCGCCTACACTGTGCTACTTGGCTATTCACCAGACTTTGGTGTGTTCGTCGGCTGGGAAGCCCGAATCTACACGGATTTCGCATTTAGCGCGAACGTACAGGTTAGGGATGGCCTCTTGACAGAAGGGCGGAATACCGGCTGGGCGGTTGGTGAACTTAGAGGCTTAAGGGGAACGAGCGAGGTCCGAGTGGCATTCAGCTCGGGAAATCTTCTCCATTTCCTACGCGTCAGTCGTAACGCAGACTCTCGGTCACTTATCGGTCACTGGCGGGAGGCTTACCTGCTCTCTCGCGTACCAAATCATGCGGCTGAGCCTCCGCCAGCTCGCTCGGCTCAAGTGGAAGATTATGTGGCGCGCGAGCGCGCGCGTCTCGCCGCCACAAGGCTCAGTCGTGATGCGCGGTTTCGCCCTCGCGTCAAGGAGCAATTCGACCATTCCTGCGCGCTCTGCGAAGTGCAACTTGAAATCGTTGAGGCTGCCCATATCATTCCAGCGCGCGAGGCAGACGGGAAGGACGAGATATGGAATGGTCTGGCTTTCTGTCCCAGCCATCACGAGCTGTTTGACGCGCGCCGCTTTATAGTGACGCCGAGTCTCGCTGTGCACATAGACTTTGAGGCTCTTACGTTTCTCCGCGAAAGCGGTCGCGCGAAGGGAGAAAAGCTGTTGACTGACTACGATGGTGCGAGCCTGCGCAAGCCATTGTTTTGGCACAGCTCTAATCAGCAGCGCGATCGGATGACAGCGGCTCTGGAGAAGGCTTCGTCGCGCGCAGCAGTAGCTTGATTGGAGAACACCAACAGGCAACAACACTCTCAGGTCCTGTCTTTGCGCGCAACCATAGCGGGCGAGTCGTCGGCCGTAGGCGCTTGTACTTGAAGTCTTGTACAGCTGTGGCTGTAGCGGCACGCTCGTCCAGTTTCAAGCGCCTCGTTAGGGCGCCGCGCATCATCCCCGATAGATAGCACCACCAACAACAAACGCGGTTATGAGCCCAGTAGCGGCACCAGCAATCCAAGGCTAAGCGCCGATTGCGAGCGGGGCACCAGTTGAGAAGCCGGCAGCACGCCAGCCAGAAGAGCAGTTCCGATCAATCGCAGATTCACAAAATGCGATGCGTGTGGTCGACCTAACGAAACTTCGATGCGTTGGCCTCACTACGCTCCTGACCAACAACAGGAGCGTCGGCGCCTGGTAGCTCTTCGGCGAAGAACTTGTCCAGGAAGCCGAGCACGGCCTTCCGCTGGCGAGCGTGTCTGGCCGCCTCGTAACGAAAGACGCCGACAGGTAGCCCGGTCGCGTGAAGATTGGCCTTGAAGAACCGGTTGAGCGCCTTCTTGCCATGAAACAGCTCACGCCGCTGCGTCTGGGCCTTGATTGTCTCGACGATACTCTTCGCCGCTTGGAGCGCGTCCGCGACACCGACATCAGAGAACCGTGTGGTGACATCGGCCGCGAAAGACCCGGCCGCTCCTGGCACATTATTCACGGGAGCGCTTGGACGGAAGTACGCGGTCCCGAGCGCATTCAGCGCGCGGCGCTCAATCTCATCCTCCTCCATTGCGGATAGTGTTGCATCTATGGCCGCAGCCAGATCCTCGACGGTTCTAAACTGTGTCTTTTCCACAACGCTTTGGACTGCCTCCCAGATTGCATTCGGATCAAGCAGCCAATTCTCAATCATCGATACTGGGAGGAAGCGAACGCCTTTGATTGGGTCGCCTTCGGCGAGGTCGCGGTCCAGAAGCGCGCGTATTGAGAGGTTGGGTGAGAGGTCCGCAATTGCGCCGTCCATCGCCTTGAACAGCCGAAGACAATCCGCTTTGCCCCCGCCGGCAATCAGGGTTACACGGTCGAAGCCAGGATGGAGGGCGCGATAGAGTTTGCGATCTGATATTGTCTTGCTTCTTTCGATCTGCTCGGCTCCTTCAACGATAACAATCGGCTGCATCGCGGTAAGATTTGACGTAGTCCCGAACAATTCGCGTAGGAAGCCGAGCCGTTCTTCGTTGGTCGCAAGCTGAACCAGTTGGTTCTCGCCGGCAGAAACGGTCTCTACTGGACGCAGGATGAAGAGTTCGTCGAAACTGGCATACTCCACAATCGTTGGCGAATGAGTGGCGACGATAACCTGTGTCGGGCCAGAGAACGCTAAGAGCCTTAGATAGTCAAATACCTTGACTTGCAGGTTCGGATGTAGGTGGAGCTCCGGCTCATCAATGAGAATGCAGAGTTCAGGCTCTGACTGAGGCGTCGCGTCACCCTGTATTTCCCGTAGAAGAGCCTTGATATGGGTTTCCACAAGAGGATAGAAGATCTGAATTACTGACTTCTCGCCTGAGCTTAGATCATCTAGGTCAACCACAGTATCCTTCGCATGTACTCTCCAGAGAACACGCACGTTGGTTCGATTTGCCGAGTCGATCCGCTCAAAGCTCAGATGAGGAAGAAGGTTCGTAGTGAGTTCCCGAAGGGGAGTCCACGGGTCTACTAGGGCGTCCTTCTGAATCTCGTGCTCGCGATCGTAGCGGGCCGCGATGGCGTCCTTGCGTTCAATCTCAATCTGGCTCAGCCCATGCTTGAGGTAGTTACCTGTGTCGTCAAAGCTCCAAGGATCGCGCGCGCCCGTGACAAACTGAACTCCCTCGTACCCGGGAATGTCATCGCGTGTAAGAAGCTTTCGCATTGATATTGTATTCGACAGGAGGTGCCGCCATTGCACATTCTGGCGCCGCGCATTCCGGTGCGGTCCGACATACATGATCTCGCCATCGCCTGGTTGATGGCGTAGAGAATTCAGCAGCGTCGATTTGCCAGCGCCGTTTGGCCCCGCAACAACCATCAATCTTGGTACGGCGGTGCACTCGGCCAAGCGTATGCTGCGCTGGTTCTCAATTCGAAACTTTGGAAGCCGCATCGCTATCCCACGTTCTGATAGTTGGTGGTCACCTAACTTCTAAATGGGTCGCCAACATATGCTGCAGCGAATGACGAATCACTGCAAGACTTCGCAGCGTAAAGCGGCGGTACCGACGAGCCTGCCACGCCCGTAATTACTTCCAACCCAACCAAGTTGCATGCTGTTCTTGCGGGCCCGTGCAGGCACGTTAGCCTGCGAAACCTTGGCAGCCTAATTGCGCGGCCCGCTGTTGGAGGCGCCGAGGGTGCGCGAGGATGACCAGGAAATCGCGCGCCGCTGTAACGCAGAGGCTCAAGTTCGCGCCAGTAATTACAGTCGATCCCACCAGCCTCAGTACTCCGCGGCCACCTTCGGCAATGAGGGGTCTCAATGGCCGACCGGGCCGAGTCGCGGAGTTTGGCCTGGGCAGACAAAGAAACCGCTGGCAGCTGCAGCACCCCTTATAACAAGGTCCCGCATGACGCATTGACACCGCCCCGCGACCACGATAACCTTGGTTCACATTGTGAACCGATGGTTCAAGACCAGAATGCCCACCGAAACCCAACCCACCGGCGCTCAAACACTCGCGCGCGCGATGACCATCCTACGCGCGTTCGACGACGCACGACCCGCATGGGGCTTGA
>JBHENQ010000205.1:0-21998 GCA_046261975.1 Gemmatimonadaceae bacterium
GTGCTGGAGCTGGAGCGTCTCGGAACTGGCGGTGTAGAATGGCGCTTCGAGAGCGACACTGGCGAGCCGGTATACGTTGCTGCGAGAAGTGATGAGCTGCGCGAGGTGGTGCTTAACGTGCTCGAGAACGCCAGGCATGCGGGCGCACGTCACGTTAGTGTGTCGCTCGCGCCGGCCGACTCCCGAGTTGCAGTCGTGATCCAAGACGATGGAGCTGGCATTGCACACGATGTGCTTCCGCGAATCTTCGAGCCGCACTTCTCAACACGAACAAGCGGTAGCGGGCTTGGGCTGGCCATCAGTAGACAGCTCGTCGAGGGCTGGGGCGGGGAAATAACCTTGTCGACCAGGGAAGGGGAGGGCACGACTGTGAAAATTGAGCTGCGTCGCGAAGCCATATGAGGCCGCTTTGTGAACGTGTGCTAATTCTAGCGCTCGGTATCTCTCCTCTGACGGGCTGCTCCGACAGTGTTGCCGCCCCCGTCCCTCCGCCTCCCCCCATCGGTGAAGTGGCTATTCGCCTGGAGGAGGTGGTGAGCGGTCTCATGAACCCGCTCCACCTCAGCGCTCCCGCGGGAGATGCCCGGCTCTTTGTCGTCGAACAACCCGGACGCATTCGCATCGTGAAGAACGGCTCACTGCTCCCGGCCTCGTTTCTGGACATCAGTAACCGGGTGCGGAGCGGCGGTGAGCAGGGTCTTCTCAGCGTTGCTTTCCATCCCCGCTTCGCGCAGAACGGATATTTCTACGTCAACTATACCGATCTCAACGGTGACACGCGGGTGGAGCGCTATACGGCAGCGCCCGGCGCCGACGTCGCGAACCAAACGAGTGACAAACTAATTCTCACGATCGCCCAGCCGTACTCCAATCACAACGGAGGGCTCGTTGTTTTTGGGGAAGACGGCATGCTCTACATAGGCATGGGGGACGGCGGAAGCGGAGGCGATCCGCACGGGCACGGACAAGACCGCGCTACGCTGCTTGGCGACCTGCTGCGCATCAATGTGGACGCTGGAGATCCCTACTCGATACCAGCAGACAATCCGTTCAGAACGACAGCCGGGGTTCGTCCAGAGATGTGGGCCTCGGGGCTGAGAAACCCGTGGCGCTTCGCCTTCGATCAGACGGCCGATCTACTGTACGTGGCAGATGTGGGGCAGAACGCGTGGGAAGAGATAAACGTTGTTTCCTCGCGGCAGGGCGGACTGAACTACGGTTGGAATACGATGGAAGGCACGCATTGCTTCGCGTCGAACCCGTGTGATCGGCAGGGACTTACACTGCCTGCGCTGGAGTACGACCACTCGGAGGGCTGCTCGGTTACCGGCGGATACGTGTACCGCGGACAACGGATCTCAGGGTTGGCGGGGCACTACTTCTATTCCGATTACTGCCGCGGCTGGATTCGAAGCTTTCGGTTCGCCGCGGGGGCTGTCGCCGACCAGCGTGAATGGCCGGTGGCCAACGTTGGCAATGTACTTTCGTTCGGCGAGGATGCCGTCGGCGAGCTATATGTGTTATCCGCCAACGGCAAGGTGTACCGTATTGCGCCGGTAAGCGGCCAGGCCAGATAGGAAGTTTCGACAACGCGTTCGGTCTAACCTCAAAGGCCACGGACGCACACCGACAACAGCTAAAAAGACGCCACGGACTGACACGGACAAACACGGACGACTACGAAAAGAAGCGCGCCTACCTTCAATAGGGCCGTTTGTCAGGGCCCTTGTCCGCATTGGTCCGTGTGTGTCCGTGCATGTCCGTGGCGGGTGTGGTCTTGGTTTGCCCGAGGCGCGACAGGGTGCGACTCCCGAGCTCTTAGGCAGCAATACTCAGGCTCGCGCGCTCCAGACGCCGCCGCACGCAGATCTCGCGACATCCCAACCGTCGCGCACAACCCACACAATCGCGACCGATCTTCTCCGGATAGAGAGACCGATCAACGGGCTCGTACCCCAGTGCCTCGAAGAAGCGTGGCGTAAGCGTGAGAGCGAAAACCTCGTCAATGCCTCGAACGCGTGCGAGATCTTCCACTGCACTCACTATGGCCCGTCCCAGGCCCATGCCGTGTGCGTGGCGAGCCACCGCGACGGAAGCGACCTCAGCCAAGGAAGGTGAGTACTCGCGCAACGCTCCACAGGCCGTGAGGCGTCCGTGCTGCGTGACGGCCACGACGAAGCTCTCGATGTCCATGGCAATCGCCTCGGGAGTGCGGGCAAGCATACTGGCTTCAGCCGCGAACCCGTTGACGAGCGCGGCGATGCCGTCGACGTCCGCGGCGCGGGCCGGTCTGACGAGCACGGGATTCCTCACGACAGCACCTTCTCCAGAATTGAGACGCCACGCGCAAGATCGGCGCGAGTGGCGATGAGAGGCGGCAGGATTCTCAGTGTGTGCTCTCCCGCCGAGCATATGAGCAGCTTTGCTTCCAACGCTCGCTGCACCACGGCAGCCGCAGGCTCAACGATGTCGATTCCCCACATGAAGCCCACGCCTCTGACGTCCCTTGCCATAATGCGGCGAGTCGCAAGCGCTCTAAGTGATTCGCCCAGCCACTCGCCGTTCGAGCGCACATGGGCCAGGAGGGCAGGCTCCGAAAGGCGTTGCACGACGTGCAACGCAATGCTGGACACGAACGGGCCGCCGCCGAAAGTTGTTGCGTGATCTCCCGGCTGGACGGAGGCGGCGATTTCGGACGAGACCAGAACAGCGCCCATCGGGAATCCTCCAGCCAGGGGCTTGGCCAGAGTAACCATGTCGGGCTCGATGCCGCTTAGTTCGTACGCGAACAGGGTTCCAGTTCTTCCGAGTCCGCATTGAATTTCGTCCAGGATCAATGCGGCGCCGTGCTTACGAGTGAGCTCCCGAAGGCCGCGCAGGAAACCTGCGTGAAGAACTCGCACTCCGCCCTCACCCTGGACCGGCTCCGCGATCACCGCAGCCACCGTACCTTCCGCCATAGCTGCCTCGAGCTTGCCCAGATCACGCTCCGCTACCGACACGCCTCCCGCCAACGGTCTGAACGGTGCGCGATAAGACGGGCGATCCGTCGCCGCCAGAGACGCGAACAAACGGCCATGAAAGCTTCCTCGAAGGGCCAGAATGTCCGTCTTCGCGCTGTTCTCGTTTCGGGCCCAGCGCCGCGCGAACTTGAAGGCTGCTTCGTTAGCCTCCGCTCCCGAGTTGCAAAAGAACACGCTTGAGGCGAACGACGCGCGCGACACGAGCGCCGAAGCCAGCTCACGCGCCGGTGCATTGTGATAGAGATTTGAGACGTGGATGAGCCTCTGATCCAACGCGGCATGCGCCACAGCGAGTAGCTGAGGGTCACCGTGCC
Organism: Gemmatimonadaceae bacterium; assembly: GCA_046261975.1. Classification (GTDB taxonomy): domain Bacteria; phylum Gemmatimonadota; class Gemmatimonadetes; order Gemmatimonadales; family Gemmatimonadaceae; genus JBHENQ01. Next base: position 3,338 of record JBHENQ010000205.1, read on the forward strand.
CCAGGGCATTTACAGCGATCCCGCTGGTGAAGTCGAGATAACTCGTTCCGTCCGCATCGAACAGCTCAACTCCGGCGCCGCGCAGGAACTCGGCGGGCTGGCGCTTGTAAACAGGAAGCAGCGCAGGGAGGCGCTCCTCCGATTGAACTAGCACTGGGAGAGCCGCGGTCATGAAACGCAGAGCTCCGCATGGATTGTGGTGCCGCGATCGGGATTCGCCAGGCAATCAATATCGCCGATACGTACGCTGCCAACGCCTTGCTCCACTGCCCTCAAGCCGGCATGCAGCTTGGCGATCATGCCGCCGGTCGCCGTGCCCCTCGCCACCAGTCCGTAGACCGTCGCCGGATCAAGGCTCACGATCACGCTGCCAAGCTCGATTACTCCTGGGACGTCGCCGACGAAAAGCAGCTCGCCCGCGCCAAGAGCCACCGCAATCGCCGCGGCAGCATCGTCACCATTAACGTTGAGTGCGCCTCCACGAGTACTGCCTTTCAGGCAGCTCACTGGAGAAACTATCGGCAGATAACCTCCGCTAAGGAGGTGCAACAGCAGTTTGGTATTCACGCGCTCCGGTTCTCCTACGAGGCCAAGCTCCGGATCGTCGACGACGCGCGCCACCAGCAAGCCAGCATCCTCCCCCGAGATGCCGACCGCGTCGAGACCCTCGGCCACGAGTGCAGACACCAGCCGCTTGTTGGCGGAACCGGAAAGCACCATCCGCAGAATGTTCAGGTCGGCTTCGGTTGTGACGCGGCGGCCGCCCACAAAGGAGGGAGGCGTACCGACGGATTTCTGCGCGGCACCAACCTCATCTCCGCCGCCGTGCACGAAGCACACCGTGCCTGGCGCGTCCTGCCAGGCACTCGCGATGGCGGCTGCGAGTTGCAGGTCTGCCTGAACTCGCCCGCCGATTTTAACGACGCGCATCATGCGGGAAGGCCCATAGGCTCGGGCAACCCGAGCATCAGGTTCGCGTTCTGCACCGCCTGCCCGGCAGCACCTTTCATGAGATTATCTATAGCGGCGGTGACTATCAGCATCGGGGAGCGAACGTGCATTGCATGTGCGGCGGATATGCGGACGACGTTTCTCCGCACCACGTCGCGCAGGGCCGGCGGTTCCTCGGTGATCTCGATGAAGGGTTCGTTCGAATAATGCTCTCGCCATGGCGAGAGCGGATCAGCCAGAGACCGAACCAGCGAAACAGTGATCGTGGCCAGGATACCGCGCGCCACGGGCAACAGGTGAGGCATGAAGACCAGATCGTTGTCGGCACTGAAAGACGCGAGCATCGCGAGCATCTCCGGCAGGTGGCGATGGGAGTTGCCGGACGCATATGGCCTGAAATCTTCCGCGACCTCCGCAAAAAGGAGCTCGGGCCGTGGCGCATAGCCTGCGCCGGTAACGCCGCTCGCAGCGGTTACCTGAATGGTTGTCGCGGGAAGCACAAGCTCACGGGCCAAGAGGGGTGCGAGTGCGAGCAGAATGCCTGTGGGATAGCACCCTGGGTTCGCAACAACTGAGGAGCGGCGCACATCATCGCGCCTTAGTTCCGTAAGGCCATAGGTGATATCCGTGATGGCTCCACTGCCGGGCCGCAAGTCCGCCGAGAGATCCACGACTTTGGCGCCGGCAGTTCGCGCCCGCTCTACCCATGCCGAGGACGTGCCATGTGGCAGCGCGCTGAAGATGAGCGCAGCATCGGCCAGTGGAGCGTCCTCGGTCGCGATCAAGTCAACCGTTCGGCCGGCGACGGACACACGGCTTCCCGCCCGCCCATTCGCCGTCGCGAAAGCGAGATGGAGCGCGGGGTGCGCCGCGACAAGAGTTGCCAGTTCTCGTCCGGCGTACCCACTGGCTCCCAGGATACCTATTGGAAAACTATGCACACTAAATGTATAATAATACAGAACCCCGCTGTCAAGGATCTGGCTTTCCATCGGCGTCCCACAATGCTATGCTCACTCAAACGACCAGAGGACGTTTCAATGGCAAACAAGCGGGACAGGCAGAACGCGATCCTGGAACTGGTTAGAGCTGAGCGCGTTGGTAGCCAGGAGGACCTCCGACGCTTGCTGAGACAGCGTGGTTGGGATGTTACCCAGGCCACTCTGTCGCGCGACCTCCACGAGCTGAGGTTGGTCCGCGTACCCTCACCCGAGGGAGTTAGGTACGGTGTTCCGGGCGCCATGGGCAGTCCCGCCTCGGACGACGGCCAGGCTGCACTTGATGATCTCCTCCCGCGCCTGTTCGTGAGCGCGGACGGAGTGGGGGAGCTTCTGATTCTGCGAACGGTGATCGGCGGAGCCCAGCCCATCGCGGTCGCTTTGGACGCGGAGGCGTGGCCGGAAATCCTGGGCACAATCGCGGGAGATGACACCATCCTCGTCATTTGCCGCTCCTCGGCTGCGCGCGAACGGTCGACGCGGCGCCTTCGTTCGCTGGCCAAGGTGACGGCAGGGGCTTGACTCGTCGCGGGGAAGCGTGTAATTATGCAGGAAGAATGCATACTCACGTCTTTGCCTAGGAGCCGAAATGATACGCACGGTCGTCCTTGCTTACTCTGGCGGGCTGGATACGTCCATCATCGTACCCTGGTTGCGCGAGGAGTACGGCGCTCGCGTCATCTGTGTGGCCGGAGACGTGGGACAGGGAGAAGAACTGCAGGGAGTGCGCGCAAAAGCGCTGGCGTCCGGAGCCGCCGAGTGCTACGTAGAGGATCTCCGACGGGAGTTCGTCGAGAGCTTTGTCTGGCCAGCACTCCGCGCCGGTGCTGTCTATGGTCGGAAATATCTTCTCGGAACCTCACTCGCACGACCCCTCATCGCGCGCCGGCAGGTGGAGATCGCGCGCGCGATTGGTGCTGATGCGCTCGCCCACGGTTGTACCGGAAAGGGAAATGATCAGGTTCGCTTCGAGCTCACATACGCCGCATTCGCGCCCGATCTCAGGGTGATTGCACCATGGCGAGAATGGTCCATAAGAAGCCGGGAAGACGCCCTTGAATACGCGGCGTCGCACCGCATACCGGTGGCGGCTACGCGCGAGAAGATTTTCTCACGCGATCGCAACCTGTGGCATGTCTCGCACGAGGGTGGGACGTTGGAGAATCCCAACTCGGTACCACCTGATGATCTGTTTCAGCTAACAGAGCACCCCGCCAACGCGCCTGACACGCCCGAAGATGTCACCATCGGCTTTGTCTCAGGCACGCCGGTGACCGTCGACGATGCCGCTCTCGATCCGGTCTCGCTCGTCATGGCGCTGAATGAAATCGGCGGCCGGCATGGCGTAGGGCGCATCGATCTCGTCGAAGACAGGCTCGTGGGAATGAAGTCGCGCGGCGTTTACGAAACCCCGGGCGGCACTCTTTTGCACGCGGCACACAGCGAGCTCGAGCAGTTGGTGCTCGACCGCCGCACGCTAGCGGCAAAGGATCTGATCGCGCCGCGCTACGCGGACCTGGTTTACGAGGGCCGCTGGTGGACGACGGAACGGGAGGCTTACGACGCGTTCGTACGCGCCACCCAGACGCGGGTTACGGGCGCGATAACTCTTCGCCTCTACAAGGGGTCCATCACCGTTGCTGGTCGCCAAAGCAGTAATGCGCTCTATGACGAGCGGTTCGTCACCTTCGGCGAGGACGATGTCTATCAGCAAAGCGATGCTGCGGGATTCATCCGGTTGTTCGCCTTGCCCGCGCGAGTTCAGGCGCTGAAAGAAATGCGGGGACTGGCAAAACGGAACGGTAAGGGACATCCGCCGCTGGATTCCGGGGATATCGGCCATGACTCCTCACCGGAGAGGGAGGGAGCGCCGCAGGCGCTCGCGCTCGCGTGACTGCCCGTCTTGGTCACTCCCAGACAGAATCGGGCCACAGGTACTGGGGCGGCGGGGGCCGCTTCGCCACACACAGTGCAGCGGAATTCGACGCTCTGAACCGGTCAACTGGCGTCGACTTTCGCCTCTGGCCGCACGATCTGAGACTTTCCAACGCCTGGGCTATGGCTCTCTGGAACGCGGGCGTCCTTTCGCTCGATGAAAGTGAGAGAATAGCCAAAGGACTTGATGCGGTGGGCGCACGGCTCGTGTCGGGTGAGGCCGCGGCTCCCTCCGACGAAGACGTGCATACGCTCATCGACCGCATGCTGCACGAGGAAATCGGCGACCTCGCCTCCAAGCTGCACACTGGCCGGAGCCGAAACGATCAGGTCGCCACAGCCACGAGAATGTGGACTTCCTCCGCGTGCACTCGCCTGGACGCGGCCATCCGCAGCCTGCAGCAGGTAATGATCGAGCGCGCTACACGGCTCGGCGACGCGATCATGCCGTCGTACACACACCTGCAGCGGGCGCAGCCCGTGGCGGCGGCTCACTGGATGTTGGCGCACTTCTGGCCTTTGGACCGCGACCGGCTTCGTCTTGCCGCGGCGTCGCGCGCGGCGTCGGTACTCCCCCTGGGTTCAGGGGCAGTGGCCGGATGCGCTTATCCCGTTTCGCGTGTTCTGCTGCAGGGAAGCCTGGGGTTTACCGCGCTTTCGGAAAACAGCATGGACGCGGTAAGCGACCGCGATTTCGCGGCCGAGGTTCTTTTCGCCCTCTCGATGCTGGGAGTTCACCTCTCGCGGCTCGCCGAGGATCTCATTCTGTTCGGGTCGAGTGAATTCGGGTTCGTGCAGTTCGACGATGCCTTCTCGTCCGGATCGAGCATGATGCCTCAGAAGCGAAACCCGGACGCACTCGAGATCGCCCGTGCCGGGAGCGCGCGCTCATTTGCCGATCTCACATCGCTCCTGATGACGCTCAAGGCCCTGCCAACAGGCTACAACAAGGACCTACAAGACGACAAGCGAGTTCTGTTCGACGCAGTGGATTCCACGCTCCTGGTGCTGCCGGCGGTTACAGGTACGCTCGCAACACTCTCTTTCCGGACCGAACGAATGGCGGACGCAGTATCCAGCGCCATGCTTGCCACGGATCTCGCCGACTATCTGGTCGACAAGGGACTGTCGTTTCGCGCGGCGCACAAAGTCGTGGGGGGGTTGGTGCGCGAGAGCGAAGAAAGGGGTGTAGAGCTTCACCAGCTGACGCTCGACTCCTTCAGAGCTGCGCACGAGCTGTTTACCGGCGATCTGTTCGATGTTCTCTCCCCGCGTCGCTCCCTGAACCGTCGAGAGGCGGAGGGTGGAACGGGCCCTCGCGCGCTTGGCGCCCAACTGGAGTCAGCGCGCGCGGCGCTTGGTGGCGCTGCCGGCGAGCGTTCAGCTCGAACCCCAGCAAACAGGATTTCGGCCGCAATACTCTAGGAGCGGGTGTAGGGTGTGGGGTGTGGGGTGTGGGGGGGTAGGTGTCGGGTGGGCGAGACGGCCAGTGATAGTTACCGCGCGGAGGGTGGGGCCGAAGGGTGGGGCCGAGCAGTATATTTCAACTTGGCGCCCTTGCCGCTTTAAACCGGCGGCAGCCTGTCCCCTCGCGCTTCTCGTCCCTTCGGCCTCAGGACCGCATGCTACTCTCACTCGTTCTACTCATCGCCGCCTCGGATCCGGCGACAGTGTACAACGGCCGCCAGGGTCAGCTGCAGATTCAGGCTCCACGTGTCGAAGCTGATGCGGGAATAGACGGAAATCTGTCCGAGGCAGTGTGGCAGGGTGCAGCCCTGCTTACCGGCTTTTCACAGTTCTCGCCGGCAGACGGGCAAGCCGCGCAGGACTCGACGGAAGTGCTGGTGTGGTATTCGCCCACGGCGATCTATTTCGGCATCCGCGCCTACGAGGCACACGGCTCGGTTCACGCGACACTCGCGGACCGCGACCGAATCTTTTCCGACGACAACGTCCAACTTTATCTAGGCACGTTCAACGACGGTCGTCAGGCAATGGTGATCGGAGTCAACCCGTTCGGCGTTCAATCGGATGGCACGATAAACGAGACAGGGCAGAGAAGCGGCGGTTCGTTCGGCGCCGGGGGAGCGGTGGCTCGCGAAAGTGCTGACCTCAGTCCGGACTTCGTTTTCCAGTCCAAGGGGAGGCTGACCGAGTACGGATTCGAGGTTGAGATTCGCATTCCGTTCAAGAGCTTGCGCTATCAGACGGAGAACGTTCAGAACTGGGGCATCAACGTCACTCGAAAGGTCCAGCATTCGGGCCACGAAGACAGTTGGGTTCCCGCGAAGCGGGCAGCCGCCTCATTCCTTGCGCAGTCAGGAGCTATTCTGGGCTTGACCGAGCTGCGCCGCGGGCTCGTGTTGGATCTGAATCCCGTAGTCACTTCCCGTAACGCCGGGTTCAGAACGGATTCGGGCTTCGAGCGCGATGGTGGAAGACCCGAGTTCGGCGGCAACGTCCGTTGGGGAGTGACCAACAACCTCACTCTCAACGGAACAGTGAACCCGGACTTCTCTCAGGTTGAGGCGGATGCCGGCCAGTTCACGTTCGATCCGCGATCGGCGCTGTTCTTTTCGGAAAAGAGGCCGTTCTTTCTGGATGGCATCGAGCACTTCAACACGCCGAGCAACCTGATTTACACGCGGCGCATCTCGCAGCCGGTGGCAGCGGCCAAGCTAACGGGCAAGATCTCTGGCACTGGCATAGCTCTGCTCTCGGCTGTCGATGACCGCTCCCTGTCCCTGTCAGGCGAAGATCATCCCGTGTTCAACATTCTGCGCGTGCAACGCGATCTCGGAGCCCAGTCGCGCTTTGGAGTGGCGTATACCGACCGGATCGACGGCGACAATTACAATCGCGTAGCCGACATCGATTCGCGCGTCGTGTTCCGGAAGATCTACAGCGTACAGGCGCAGTTGGCCGGAAGCTGGACCAAACGCGGCACGTCTATCACCAGCGCCCCGCTCTGGGATGCGCGATTCAGTCGCAACGGCCGGCGCTTCGGTTTCCGTTACACTATGAATGGCATCCATCCGGACTTCAGGACTCAGAGCGGCTTCATCTCCCGCCCGGGCATCGCCCATGCGAATTTCAACCACCGCTTCACAACTTTCGGCGAGCGCGGCTCGCTGGTCGAGAGCTTCACCGGCGAAGTCGTGCTCGACGGCATCTGGCAGTACCGCAAGTTTACCACTGGCGGTGATATGCAGGACAAGAAGCTTCACTTCAACGCAAACTGGTCACTTCGCGGCGGCTGGCATGCCGGCGGGTCTGTTCTGGTAGAAACGTTCGGCTACGATCCGGCATTCTACAGCAGTTACGCCATCCAGGTGCCCACCTCGACAGGACTGGACACCATTCCGTTCACAGGTACGCCTCGACTCCCGAATCTTGATTACCTGATCTCATTCGACACGCCGGAGTTGGAGCATTTCTCGGCGCATCTGTTTTATCTCTGGGGCAAGGACGAGAACTTCTTCGAGTGGTCGTCGGCTGACGTAGTGTATGCAACCGCCAGCGTGAACTGGCGACCGACAGACCAGCTTCGCGTGAACGCCGGCTATCAGCTGCAGCAGTTCGACAGACGAACTGACGGTACCAACGTAGGGCGGCGTCGAATCCCTCGCCTGCGTGTGGAGTACCAGATGACGCGCGCAATCTTCTTTCGAGCGATAGGCGAGTACGACTCCGATCGTACAGATGCTCTGCGCGATGATTCGCGGACCAACCACCCGATCCTCATCTACGACGCCGGTGTGGGGGACTACGTTCTGACCTCCGCGTCACAGACCAACACCTTTCGCGCCGACTGGCTGTTCTCTTATCAGCCGAGTCCCGGAACGGTGTTCTTCGCGGGTTACGGAAGTCTCATGCAGGAGCCCGAGGCGTTGCGCTTCGGCAGGCTCACCCGCCAGAGTGACGGATTGTTCGTGAAGCTGAGCTACCTGTACAGGTTGTAGCCATAGCCGGCATCTCGAATCGACGCAAAATAGGCCCCACATGCGGTAATACGGTGATGCCTCTGGTCCGAACGGCCCCAGCTTGCATGGATGCTCGCCGCAGTACGCTCCGCCGCCGTTCTCGGAATAGACGCCTATGAGATTACCGTCGAGGTAGACGCCGCGCTAGGCCTGCCGCAATGGACCCTCGTGGGGCTGCCGGCAGGCGCCGTCAAGGAGAGCCGCGAGCGAGTCAGCTCGGCACTGCTCAACTCGGGATTCACGGTGCCGGCGCGCAGAATAACGGTCAATCTCGCGCCCGCCGACGTCCGTAAGGAAGGGACGGCCTTCGATCTGCCTATCGCGCTGGGAATATTGGTGTGCACTGGCCAGCTGGCCGCTGACTCGTTGCGGGCGCTCGTTGTCGTCGGCGAGCTCGGGCTCGACGGCTCGGTTCGGGCCATTCGCGGCGCGCTTCCAGTGGCGAGAATGGTTGCCGAGGTGGGACAGGACACGCTGGTACTTCCGCTCGCCAATGTCGCGGAGGCGTCGCTCGTGAGCGCCGCCCGATTATCCGCTCCACAAACGCTGGGACAACTGGTCGGCGAGCTGCGATCCGGATTGCTGTCTTCGCCGGGAATCAATTCCTTGCCGTCTGCGAGAGTCTCGGATTCCGTGGATTTCTCGGACGTCACTGGACAGGAACCGGCCAAGCGTGCGCTGGAAGTCGCGGCCGCAGGATCTCACAACGTTCTGCTGGTCGGACCACCTGGTGCAGGAAAGACAATGCTCGCGCGCCGATTGCCAAGCATCCTGCCACCGCTGAGCGAGCGCGAGTCGCTCGAGGTAACCGCCATACATTCCGTGGCGGGGCTGCTAATGGCCGAGAGCCCGGTCGTGTCGGAGAGGCCGTTCAGAGCTCCGCACCATTCCATTTCCGATGCCGGGCTTATCGGAGGTGGGAATCCTCCGCGGCCTGGCGAAGTGAGCTTGGCGCATCTTGGCATACTGTTTCTCGACGAACTCCTGGAATTCCGGCGCCACGTCGTGGAGTCTTTGCGCCAACCCATGGAAGATGGACGTGTGGCCGTGGCTCGCGCCGCGATTACTCTTGTCTTTCCGGCGCGTTTCACCCTGGTGGCTGCCACGAATCCGTGTCCATGCGGACATGCGGGCGATACCTTGAGGTCCTGCTGTTGCGCCGCTGGTGATATCGTGAAGTACAGGTCCAGGTTGAGCGGGCCGCTGGCCGACCGCATAGACCTTCATGTTCGCACTGGCCGCGTTGCGATACACAGGATGGCGTGTGGGCGAGACGGTGAGAGCTCGTCGCAAGTGAGAGAGCGCGTATCGGCGGCGCGTGAAATGCAGCGCGTTCGTTACAGAGTACTCCCAGGCATGTCGTGCAACGCGCACGCTCCTGGGCGCTGGCTTCATACGCATGGAGGACTGGACAACGCTGCAAGGAACCTTCTTGGCAGGGCCTCGGAGCGACTGGGTGTCACTGCACGCGGCTATCACCGCATAATGCGCGTAGCGCGAACTATCGCAGATCTGGACGAGTCGGTTGCCGTTTCCTCGCTGCACGTAGCTGAAGCCCTGCGCTACCGGCCGGCAGTCGCGGACTCATCTGTCGGCATCTCCCTGAGCACGGCGGCTCAACAATGAACGCGGTGGTAGTGGTCGAATGCTCACACTGGTGTCAAGTGGCTTTGCGTGGTTCTGGGCACAAGAGCAGATTTCAGCATCGCTGATCTCAGAGAATCATTCACGATACTGCATTTTTTTAGGACGGAGAAACCCACAAATGCCACTTCGCCAGCGTCCACGACCGCAGCTTTGGATAGTGCTGCTTGTGCTCCTGAGCTTGATCCCGACAGCAACTGTAGCTGCCCAAGGGGAGACAAAGAAAACCGACTCGACTTTGGCGGCCAAACCAGCCGCGAATCCTTCTGACGTCGTGTCAGTAGACGCCATCATCGGTGCCCTTTACGACGTCATCTCTGGGCCGGCAGGACACAAGCGCAACTGGGATCGAATGAGATCGCTCTTCGCTCCAGGAGCCAGGCTCATCGTGGCCCGGGCGATGCCCAATGGTGGCGCACAGCCGTTCATGATGGACGTCGAGGGATACATCCAGCGCGCCGGTCCGGGGCTCGAGCGAGAAGGCTTCTTCGAGCGCGAAGTGTTCAGCAAGCAGCAGGCTTTCGGCAATATCCTGCACCGCTTCAGCACTTACGAATCGCGTCACAACAAAGACGATGCTAAACCCTTTGCCCGTGGCATCAACAGCATTCAGCTTCTGAAGGATGGAAACCGTTGGTGGGTAGTCACCGTATACTGGGATAGCGAGCGGGAGGGCAACCCGATCACGGCGGAGTATTTGCCGCACAAGTAGTGATGTTAGGGTTTTGCCCGCACTTCCATCGGTGACGTGCTGCGGACTACGTTTCCAGTAATGTCGCATACTCTGCCCGACGGTCTCTCCCTGGCGCGCGAGAAGGAATCCGTTCTTATCGCGTGGCTTTCGTCTCAGCCTTCGGTTCTTCTGGGTTTCAGCGGCGGTGTTGACTCCGCGTACCTGGGCTGCGTCTCCGTCGATTCTATGGGTTCCGGCCGCGTGTTGGCGGTAATAGGACGCAGCGCGTCATATCCTGCCGAACAGTGGGCTGTCGCGCGCAAAGTTGCCTCGCAATTTGGGCTTGCGGTGCTCGAAATCGATACGAACGAGATGCTGGACCCGCGGTACGTGTCGAACCCGGGCAACCGGTGCTACTTCTGCAAAACGGAGCTTTGGACACAACTTTCGGCGGTGGCGTCGGAGCGCGCGATCTCAACGATAATAGATGGTACGAACGCGGATGATCTTGGAGAACATCGTCCCGGAATGAAGGCTGCCCGTGAGCACGGGATCCGCTCCCCGCTGGCAGAAGTGGGTCTCACCAAGGCGGAAATCCGACTTCTCTCGCAAACGCGCGGAATTCCGACGTGGGCACAGCCTTCTTCACCGTGCTTGGCGTCTCGAATTCCACATGGTATCGCAGTGACGCCCATGCGACTCGAGCAGGTCGAGCGTGCCGAACGTGCACTCCGGTCGCTCGGCATCACGGGAGACTTACGGGTGCGTCATCACGGCGAGTTGGCACGAGTCGAGCTCGCAGCCGGTGAGCTCGACTTCTGGCTCTCGCCAGCCAACCTGCGCGCTATGCGAACGGTAATACGCGGCGCTGGGTTTACGAGAGTGGCAGTGGATATGCGCGGCTACCGTTCTGGATCGCTCAACATCCTGGATAGAATTTCCGCGGCATGACGGCAGGGAGCTTGGAGCGCGCGCTCACTCTTCTCGGCGTGGTGGGGACCGTGGAGGCACGAGGCTCCGTCGCTATCCTAATTGCCGCGGACGCGAGCCCGCTTTCCGACCCGGTCGTGCGCGATTCCGCAGTGGCCCTCGCACTGCAGTACGGTTTCACGAATCTGGCGCTCGAGCTGAAGGAGGACGACGAAGAGTCGGTCTTCGTCGAAAAGGCACGGGACGGCGGCAATGCGTCTCTTCGTCGCGATTAACTTGCCGGCCGTCGAGCGGAGCGCCATTCGCGCCGCCACCAGGAGAATGCGCGACGTGGCCAGGGGCATCTCCTGGGTTTCCGAGGATTGCCTCCATGTCACCATCAAGTTTCTCGGCGAACAGACCGATGAGGGCGCCGACACGCTTTCACGTGCGCTCAGTAACCTAGCTGTGTGGCATCGTCCGCTGCTACTTGAGCTCGGCGGCCTGGGCGCGTTTCCGAACCTACGCAAACCGCGAATCATCTGGCTCGCGGTGACACCAGAGTCGAAGCTGGAGTTACTTCACCACGATGTGGAATCCGCCTGTGGTGTGCTGGGACACGAGCTGGACGGACGTCCCTTCCGACCCCACATCACGTTGGGCCGCGTGCGCCGTCCGGTAACTGATGCGGCGGCGCGGGCACTGGCCGGCGAAGCACGCGCGGTGAGGTACCGAGGTGTGGCTGAGGCGTTTTCGCTGGACCTGATGTCGAGCGGGCTGTCGAAGACCGGACCACGCTATGGCCTGATTGCGTCGGCACCGCTCCTCGGCGCGAGCGCACAACTGCCCTGATGCGCGCTCTCGGTTGTTTCTTTCTTGGAATGCTTGTCGCGGCCGCGGCCATTCTCTTCCGCGACCGTTGGCTTCCGCTCATCCGAGAAGCTCGTCCGGTTTCGGAAGCGCCGGTGGCTGAAGCGACGTGGCGTCCCCTCACAGCCGAAGGGGCGGCGCGAGCGCGTTCCGCCGTTCAGAGTCTGGGTTCGCGTTCGGGTCCCGTGTTTACCACTGTGCGAGCCGCTGACCTTTCGGCATACGTTTTCGAGGAGTTGTCCAGAGGCATCACACCGTCAGCGCAGAACGCCGAGGCGGCGGTTTTCGGCGATCGAATCCACATTCGAGCTTCGGTAAAACTGAGCGACTTTGGAGGATCGTCCGCTCTCGGGCCGCTAGCGGGAATGCTGGGGGACCGCGAGCCGGTGGAGTTTGGAGGAACTCTCGAAGTACTGAGGCCGGGATTGGCGCAGTATCGCGTGCATACACTCCGGATGCGTGAATTCACCGTTCCGCAGCGTCTGATTCCTCGCCTCATTCGCAACGTGGAACGAGGGTCGCGGCCCGAAGGGCTTGCACTCGATGCGCTGCCGCTGGTGGTTCCTGCATACATAGCAGACGTTCGCGTCGCCAACGGGCGTGTCACCCTCTACAAGTCCGTGCAATGAGGCGCATCCTCGTCGTAGACGACGAGAAGGGAATTCGCGCTGCTCTGAGCCAGCTACTGGAGTACGAGGGCTATGAAGTGCGGTCTGTGGGAACCGCGGTGGACGCACTTGCGGAGTTCGAGAAATGGCGGCCGCACCTGGTTTTTCAGGATGTGAAGATGGGTGGCATAGACGGTCTCGAGACCCTCAAGCGAATGCGCGAGCTGGATCCGGCGGCCATCGTTGTAATGATCAGCGGTCACGGAACCATCCAGACGGCGGTCGAAGCGACGCAGCTCGGCGCATACGATTTCTTCGAGAAGCCGCTCGATACGGACCGCATTCTATTAACGCTGCGGAACGCACTGCAGCACGTGGAGCTTCAGGAGGAGTATAGCAGGCTCAAGGAAACCATCGAGTCACGATACGAGATCGTTGGAAAATCGTACGCGATTCGCGCGCTGATCGAGAAAATCGAGCGCGTTGGACCGAGTGGAGCTCGCGTTCTGATCACCGGCGAAAACGGCACGGGGAAGGAACTTGTTGCGCGTGCTCTGCATCGGTTATCGGCGCGAGCCGCGGAACCGTTCATAGAGGTCAACTGCGCCGCCATTCCAGGTGAGCTGATCGAGAGCGAGCTGTTCGGACACATGAAGGGTTCGTTCACCGGTGCCATACAGGACAGGCCTGGAAAGTTCGAGCAGGCGGACGGCGGAACGCTTTTCCTGGACGAAGTGGGCGACATGAGTCTTGCAGCGCAAGCCAAGGTGTTGCGCGTGCTCGAGGATGGTGTTGTTACGCGGATAGGAGGGTCCAAGCCCGCAGCGGTAGACGTACGTGTCCTTGCTGCGACGAATAAGGATCTCACGTCCGAGATTGCCGGTGCTCGATTCCGCGAGGATCTCTACTATCGCTTGAACGTCGTCCCGATTGCCGTTCCTCCTTTGCGAGACCGGCGCGAGGACATCCCATCGCTCGTGTCGCACTTCGCCGGCACGCGAATCACTGAAGGGATCCTGCCGCGCACATTCACGCCAGAGGCAGTTGCAAGCCTCTCCTCGCTCGATTGGCCCGGCAACGTGAGGGAACTGCGCAACACGGTGGAAAGACTCATGATTCTGTCCTCCGGGCCGCGGATTGGCGCGGCGGATGTGGATCGCCTTGTTGGAAAGCGGTCTGCCGGGGACGTCAGCATAGGGTCACTCCTCGACTGCAAGACGTTCGAGGAGTTCAAGGATTCGGCGGAACGGGCCTTCTTGCTCGCCAAGCTGCGAGAGTCGGACTGGAACGTATCGGAGACTGCCCGCCTGCTCGCGATGCCACGCTCGAACCTGTACAAGAAGATCGAGCGTTACGGACTAACTCGGGAGAGCAATTTGGAGGTCAGATGAGTCCGTCAAAGGACTGGGACAAGGAGATGGCGAAGATCGATGCTAGGCTCAAGGCGACTTCCGACGAAGAGTTGCTAGCGGCCTCTTCAGCGAAGCCGACTCCAGCTCAAGGAGGGAAATCGAAGATGAGCGCTCCTGCCGTCGTTCCGGCAACCACCAGCACGGTTGGTGTTCTGTCGCGCGTGATGCTTGCCGTCGCCCTGGGGGCAGGCATGTATTTCTGGCCCTACGCGGCGCGCTGCGGCCCCGGACTCTTTGCCTATCTTGGCGCCGTAGGGGTTCTCGGGCTTGCGGGAGTCTGGACTTCGGTCTGGACGTGGCGTCACCGCGCTGGCAAGGCGCATGTCCTGTCGCTGCTGATAGTGCTGTGGGCGGTTGTCCTTGGTGCCCTGGAAGTTCTGCCGCGTCTGGGCTACGCGATACCGACCGTGAGCCACCCCGCAACGTGGGTGTGCGGTTGATTCTACTCCGATAGAGACGATGAAGACCTTCAGCAATCTGATTGCAGGCAGATGGGTGAAGCCATCCACGGACGACTATTTCGACAACACCAACCCCGCGAACACATCGGACGTGATCGGCCGTTTCCCACTCTCCGGGAGAGAGGACGTGGACCGGGCGGTGGCCTCGGCCAAGCGCGGCTTCGAGTCGTGGCGGCGCACGCCGGCGCCTCAACGTGGCGACATAATCAGGAAGGCCGGCGACATTCTTAGCGAACGGAAGGACGATATCGCCGATCTCATGACGCGCGAGATGGGGAAACCTCTCACGGAGACGCGGGGAGACGTCCAGGAGGGAATCGACACCGCGTATTACGCGGCGACCGAGGGCAGGCGACTTTACGGCCACACCGTCCCGAGCGAGCTCAGGTCAAAATGGGCGATGAGTTACAGGCGGCCGATCGGCGTCGCGGGTCTCATAACACCATTCAACTTCCCACTAGCCATCCCAACGTGGAAGATTTTCCCCGCGCTGTTGTGCGGAAACTCCGTGGTCTTCAAGCCCGCGGAGGACGTGCCGCACACTGGAACCGTTTTTGTCGAGATTCTGTTGGAAGCTGGCCTGCCGCCGGAAGTCATCCAGCTCGTGCACGGATCCGGCGAGACCGTGGGCGCGGCGATCGTCGAGCATCCAGGCGTGTCTCTCGTGTCTTTCACGGGATCCACGGAGACGGGCGCGCTGGTCGGCGAGACTTGTGGGCGCCTCCACAAGCGACTGTCGCTGGAGATGGGCGGCAAGAACGCGATGATCGTCCTGGATGACGCCGATCTGGATCTTGCGTTGGATGGAGTTTTGTGGGGAGCGTTCGGGACTACGGGCCAGCGGTGCACGGCCACGAGCCGCCTGATTCTCCAGTCGCGTATCCATGACGACTTTCTTGCCCGCCTGGTAGAGCGAGCACGCTCCATGAAGCTTGGTGACGGGAGAAAATCTGGAACCGACGTAGGCCCCCTTATCAACGAGGCTGCACTGAAGAAGGTGGAGCGCTACGTGAGCATCGGACAGACGGAAGGTGCCGAACTGGCTTGCGGCGGCCGGAGGCGGGACGATGGTGCGTTGGCGAAGGGCTACTTCTTCGAGCCGACGATTTTCTCGCGCGTGCAGCCGGGGTCCAGGCTCGAGCAGGAAGAGATTTTCGGACCCTTGCTCTCGGTGACCAGGGTCAACTCGGCGCAGGAGGCATTCACCGTCAACAACGACGTGAAGTACGGGTTATCGTCGTCGGTGTACACTCGGGATGTGAACCTCGCGTTCCAGGCGCTCAACGATCTGGACAACGGCATCACTTACATCAACGCGCCGACCATCGGCGCTGAGGCACATTTGCCTTTCGGCGGTGTCAAACAGACTGGTAACGGCCACCGCGAGGGTGGATGGGAAGTCTATGAGTTCTATTCGGAAACGAAGGTTGGCTACGTGGACTTCTCGGGCAACCTGCAGCGCGCTCAGATAGACACTTACCTGGACTCCGGCTCGCCGCCGCTGTGAGCCCGTGGCACTGACTTGAATTGCCTGGAGTCGAAGGATTAATTGGGAAACATGCCACCGTCAGCCGATAGAGATCCTCGTCGCTCACTCGTGGAGCGCGTGACGGAACGCCTGGCTGGCCGCGGTGTGTCGCGCGGTGCCGTCGAAGATGCAGTTGACCGGGTAGTGGCCGTTCTGGAAGAGACAGGTCAGTGGAGTCGCGCCAGCGCTGGAGAAACAACAGTTGTTGCGGCGATTTCGGCGCGATCGGTCCCGGATCTGGCGTCGCGTGTCCGGAGTGACCTCGAACGCGCAGGCACAGTCATTGAAGAAATGGGAATCGGTACGTCGGGCCAGTACACAGTAGTCACGGTTCGGGTGCCGGCCTCTGCACGACCGGCCCTGCACCGCCTTGCCGAGTCGTCCGCGCTGGCCCTATCGTTCCTCGACTCAACTGACGCCCCCGCCGCAAGCCAGGGAAAATGAGCGACCGTACGGTCAGTCCTCTCGTTCACCATGAGATCACGAGCGAGCAGCGTGCTCAGACGCTGCGCGCGGTGAACCGTCCGGCTTCGCGGTGGCGCATTCTATGGGAGTGGGCCAAGTCTTTCCAGATCGCAGTGCTGTTGTTTCTCGTGATCAAGACGTTCGTTGCGGAAGCCTTCAAGATTCCCACAGGTAGCATGGAGCGTACGCTGCTGGTGGGCGATTTTCTTCTGGTGAACAAGGCGGTTTATGGCGCGGAGATCCCGTTCACGGGCAAGCGGCTACCTCCCCTGGAGAAGCCCGAGCGTGGCGACGTCATCGTGTTCGAGTGGCCGCTGGATGTCAGCAAGGATTTCGTCAAGCGGCTGATTGGTCTTCCAGATGATACTCTTGAGATGCGCGACGGCAATCTGTGGCTCAACGGCAAGCAGGTCGACGAACGATATGTGGTGCACAGCGAGCCTGGAACCGATCCGGTGTGGGAAGAGTTTCGCTGGCAGCGCGATTTTCTGGTGAGACGGGCTGAGGGCAGCGTCGGGGATCATCCATCACGAAACAACTGGGGGCCGCTGATCGTCCCCGAGAACAGTTACTTTGTTCTTGGCGACAATCGGGACGATTCCCTCGACAGCAGATACTGGGGATTCGTGCCCGACACGCTCTTGAAGGGCCGGCCGATGTTTGTGTACTATAGTTTCGATCGCGACACCTTCCGCAGAGCGCCGTGGCTCACCAACATTCGGTGGGATCGAGTGGGCGAGCGTATTCGGTAGCTGTTATCCGGTACGGCAGCTAATGTACGCGGGACTCGAATGAAGACATTGCGCCGGGAAGGTTGCTTGCTGAACAGGTGTCTTTCAACCAGATGTCGGTGACGTCGCAAAGGAAGCTCGCGAACGAAGACGGGTCGCTGGACCAGTACCTGCGAGAGATCAGTGCTTATCCGCTGATCGACCGTGGTGAGGAGGCCAGGCTCGCGATCCGAATCCGGGAGCATGACCCGGAGGCGCTCGACAAGATGGTGCGGTCGAACCTTCGCTTCGTGGTTTCCGTAGCCAAGAAGTATCAGAATCAGGGCGTAGCACTGGCTGATCTGATCAATGAAGGCAACCTCGGCCTGATCCGAGCAGCGCACAAATTCGACGAGACGAAGGGCATCAAGTTCATCTCGTACGCAGTCTGGTGGATTCGCCAGGCCATTCTCCAGGCACTTGCCGAGCAATCGCGCATCGTTCGCGTGCCGCTCAACCGCGCAGGCACTCTCCACAGGATCGGAAAACGGGCCAATACGCTCCAGCACGAGCTGGGACGCGAGCCGACGCACGAGGAAATCGCTGAGGAAATGGACATCACGGAGGAGGAGGTTGCGCGCACCATCTCGATCGCGCAGACCCATCTCAGTCTCGATGCGCCGATGAACCCGGGCGAGGACAACCGGCTGCTGGATTATCTGCCGGACAACATGAATCCTCCCCCCGACGAGCTCACCTTCGGCAAGGCGCTCACCGAGTCCATAGAGGAGGCGCTTTCATCGCTGAAGGAGCGTGAGGCGAGAATACTGCGCCTCTACTTCGGGCTGGACGATCAGGAGCCCATGACCCTGGAGGAGATCGGCGACCGCCTGGGCATTACGCGGGAGCGCGTGCGGCAGATCAAGGAGAAGGCCCTGTCGAGGTTGCGCCACGTATCGCGCGCCCGCGCGCTGGAGTCCTTTCTCGGATAGGCATGGCTCAACAGAACTCGTTCGATGTGACCACCGGAGTGGATCTCCAGGAAGTCGATAACGCCATCAATCAGGCGCAGAAGGAGATCGCCCAGCGATACGACTTCAAGGGATCAAAGGCCGCCATAGAATTCAAGCGGGGGGATAACCTGATAATCCTCACTGCAGACGACGACTTCAAGATGCGCGCATTGTTGGATGTGCTACAAAGCAAGCTCATCAAGCGTCACGTTCCGGTAAAGAACCTGGAAATCGGGGAATCAGTGCCTGCCGGCAGGGACACGGTACGCCGCGAGATCAAGCTGAAGATGGCTCTGGATGGAGACACCGCCAAGAAAGTGGCGGCAGCCGTGAAGGAAGCAAGAATGAAGAAGGTACAGGCCTCCATTCAGGGTGAGCAGGTGCGCGTTTCGTCGCCGTCCAGGGATGAGCTCCAGACGGTAATCGTGCTTCTCAAGTCGAAGGACTTCGGTGTGGAGCTGAGCTTCGGCAACTACCGCTGATGGATGGACCGGGAGCCGG
>JBHENQ010000206.1:0-32201 GCA_046261975.1 Gemmatimonadaceae bacterium
CTGCACAGCGCGATCGGCTTCCTCACGCCCGCGGACATGCTGGCGGGTCGAGCCGAGATCATCTGGGCGATGCGCGACCAGAAGCTCGAAGCGGCACGAGCGCGCCGGCGCGCCCTTTGGGAGGAGACGCTCGACGAAACGCCTTCGCAGGATGGTCCAGGACCGACGATCACCCCCAACCCCTTATCCCAACCTCTACCCTAATCAGCGACCGCAGTGCATTAAACCATCAGCCTACGAGTCACATTCCCGCTGAACCGGGACACGATCGCGTGTGGCAGTACTTTCACCTCCCAAGAGGGCGCCCCTATGTGGTATCGATCTTCCGTGGTCTTCGCACTGGCCTTTCTGTTCTCGGCCACGCTCTCCGCCCAATCTTCAAAGCCGGCCACTCCCAAGAAGAAGACCACCGCCAGTCGCGCTAAAGGGATTGTTGGCAAGATCGTGGACAGTGCTGCTACTGGTGCCGCGGCGATGGCGACGGATACGATACTGGGAGAGAGCGCCGGCGCCATAGCCGCGGTAGTTGCCGGAGGGCAGCCAGGAGCTCCCACTTGCCCGGCGGGCCTGGTTCTTTATCTGCCGCCGACTGCCGCACCGGCGGCTGGCGCGAGCCCAACCATGCCCAGCGCGGGCGCGTCCATAGTGGGCGCTGCCAAGTCGCGATTCGGTAAGAAAAAGGCGAAGCCGGCCGATTCCACCGTGGCGACGTCGCAGTTCCTGTGCGGCACACCGGAACAAGCGCAGGCGAGCATGCAAGCGGCTCAGGCAGGTGCCCAGCCGTCCAGCATTGGGGTCGGATCGGTGTTAGCGGCCACGCCGCAAGGCATGGCCGTGAGCGGCGCTATCGCGGCAGCTCCAATGGTGGGATCCGCGGCGAAGAAGTTGGGAGGGAGATTTCGCCGCGGTGGGCAAACGAGCGAGACGATGAAGAAGGACTTGTCTAGCGGAAAGCTCACCATCAAGGAAATAAAGTTCGTGGACGCCAGCGACGAAATGGCGCCGGGCTTCGAGGCGGCGATCACGGCGCTAGCCGAGGCGTTGCAGGCCGTCGAGGGGCAGTTCGCTCTCTCCGTCGCAGCCGAATCCGACGGACAATCGCCGCCCGATGCGGCACTGGCTCAGCGCCGGATGGAGCGAGTCGCTGCCCACCTTCGGATCGCCGGTGTTCCTGATTCGCGCCTCACTGTGAGGGGCATCCAGCCCACGGTGATCGACCCGAAGAGTGCGCCGAAACCAGGTGAGGCGCGCGTAGAGGTTGTCCGCGTGCAGACCCAGCACGTCAAACCGTGAATTCAAGGTGCGGAGGGCCGGCTCGCTGGTAGTGGCCGTGGTGCTTGTAGCGATCGGCGCGCGACCGGCAGTACCCCGCTCAGGAAGTCTGGCAAGCCGATGTGAGGGTGCAGTCGCTCCAGGATGTCGAGCCCCAGCGTTGTGTCGACTCTGACGGCCCCCGTCTCCTGCGATCTGCGTGACACGAGCTCGATGTTTTCGAGGCACAACCAGCGCTGGTCGATCCTGAAACGGGCAAGTCGTTAGGCGCTCCTGAGCGACTGGTGGGAACGATCGTCATCGAGACGGTAAAGGAAAAGTTCAGCACGGCGAAGATCGTGACTGGAGAATCCCTAAGTGGATTGCTGAAGAAGTCGAGTCAGACACTGCACTACGCACTGCGCATGGGACTCGACACTCTAGTGGCTGATGTGTGACGCCGCGGCGTCGGAAAGGGAGGGTCCGCGAATCTCTTTTTCTTCGGTAACACCCGAGCGACAGGCCGAATTGTATCCCCACACCCGACACCCGACACCCCACACCCGGTTTTTGTTCTCGCAGCTCCGCGGCGATCGGGAGCTTCAGGATGCGTGCGCAAGCGACTCTGCAGCTTGATGGCATAGCTCACCTCGATGGTGCGGCGCGTTCCTCCCCCACCTTTTCCTCCTCGCTCTACCGTAATCGTCAGCCGTTTTCCTCTCCGTGATCGCTCGACGCGCAACTTCAGAGCGCCGCCGAGCATGGCTGGTTGTGCCTGGTCGGTGGCGACCACCACGAGCGCGGCACCCGAGTCACGCGCCAGACGCGTGAGTCGCATGAATACCGATCGCGAGAGCGGTGGAGCGCCGTCGAGCACCACCAGAGCAAAGGCACCGCTCCGGAGAAGGATGTCAGTGCACCAGGCTGCCCTGGTAAGGGTTTTTGGCCGCGCCACGAACAGATTTGCCGTGTGCGCCGCCGCCCCCCCTCCCCCTCCCCCCACCGCCCAGTCCCGCGGTGCGAGCGTGCGTGTAGCATCTACGTAGGCGACCCATTCACTTCGCGCCGCGGTCGTGTTGACGATCTGGCGGAGAAGTGTCGTTTTTCCGCCGCCTAACGCGCCAGTGATCTCTGTAACTCGCCCTCGCGGAATGCCTTGTGCCTGGAGGACTGCGTCGAGCTCGCTCAATCCTGTCGGCAGGTGCGGAACGCCAGCCGAGTGTGGCTCCAGAATCTCGGCGATTCGTTGTCTAAGGACGGCGATCGACATGCGAATGAAAGCGAATCAGAGCTGGCAATGGCGGGCCCGGATCCCGTGCCCTTATACCGAATATATACCGAACCTTTACCTATGTCCAGAACGGTCATAAGAGCCTAATCGGGCCTCGCCTACGTCTCTTCAGTCCGGCGCTACGTAACTGTTCGTATGTCTCCGCGGTCGAGAATCGGGCATCGTAGCCAGACATCCAACAGGGAGAATCGATGCGCATCTCGGCGAGACCTCAAAGGCTGTTCAAGTTCTGGCCCCTTTTCGCGATTCTGGCGGGAATGCTCCCGGCGTCCGCGGTCGTCCACGCTCAGAAACCCGAGCGCTTGGAGATCAGGATTCCCGACACCGCTAACGTCCAGATACTCAAAACGCGTGACGGATCCACACTGATCGGTCGTGTGACCAAGGTGGCCACCGATACGATCCACTTTCAGTCGAATATGGGCCCGTTGAAGGTTGCTCGGGCTAACATCGCTGAGCTTCGTGAAGTGCCGGCGTCGCGCATCAAGAATGGCAAGCTCTGGCTGGAGGATCCGAATGCTACCCGGTTGTTCCTCGCGCCTACGGGCCGCATGCTGGGCAAAGGGGAAGGGTACTTCTCCAGCCATTACTTGTTCTTCCTGGGTGGCGCGGCTGGTGTCACGGACAATTTCACGATCGGCGGCGGACTGTCGGTTTTTCCGGCCGACGACTTCACTGACAACATCTTGTATCTGACGCCGAAAGTTGGAATCGTGTCGAAGGACCGAATCAACGTCGCCTTGGGTGCCTTGATCGGCTTCGCCGGCTTCGACGACGGTGGATCCTTTGGTATCGGCTACGGAGTGGCGACCCTTGGCTCGCGTGACCACAGTCTCACTGGCGGTGTGGGTCTCGGCTATGCCGATGCGGATTTCGCGGATGATCCAATGTTCATGTTCGGCGGCCAGACTCGAATATCCAGGCGCGCGGCGCTAGTAACCGAAAATTATTACGTGCCCTCGAGTGACGGTCCGGTTGTTTCTTATGGGGTTCGTTTCTTCGGCGAGAGAATGGCGGTGGATTTGGCATTTATCAACGTTTTCTCCGGAGACGCTATATTCCCCGGCATCCCGTACATTGACTTCACGATCCATTTTTGACGATCTCTCGCAGGCGAATAGCGACAGTCTGCGAGACATCAGTATGGCCCGACATGCGCCACGGATTTCACGGATTGTCACGGATACTTCCTGAAGCTTTGTTCACACCCAATTCGGCGACCGTCTATCAGTATAAATCCGCGTAATCCGTGGCAAGGGGTTTATTCCATGTGGAAGTGAGTATGGGCCGACATGGCATACTACGAAAGGCGCCACGGATTTCACGGATTGTCACGGATACTTCCTGAAGCTTTCTTCACACCCAATCGGCGACCGTCTTATCAGTATAAATCCGCGTAATCCGTGGCGGGGTTCAGACCGCCAAAGCGCTCCATCACGATCCGGATGGTAATGTGACAAAGCAGTCTCAGGTTTGGGAGTGCATCGATGTGCTTGAAGAACCATCTGAGGCGGACACGTCGGTTATTCAGCAGGGTCTGCTCGCCTTTTCAACAGCGCTTTACGGCGCGCCGTCGCTCGTCCCCATAGGAGCATTCGCGTACCATGACGACGGCTCGGTGGCTGGCGGTCTGGTTGGACATCGCGCTTGGGGCTGGCTCTACGTGGACAAGTTCTGGCTACCAGAGACCCTTCGTGGAACCGGAATCGGAGAACATTTGCTACAGATGGCCGAGCAGCACGCAAATGCACGCGGTTGCACATTATCTCATCTCGAAACGACCGACTATCAAGCACTGCCCTTCTACGAGCGCCACGGCTACGAAGTATTCGGAATCCTCGAAGGATATCCCCCAGGCGCGAAGCAGTATTATCTCCGCAAGGCGATCGGCGGCCTCCCGGCATCGAAGTCCGACGCTGGACGTCATTCCATTCCGAAACCTTTCCGGAATCACCTCGAGGTGGTGGAGAGGCCTGCCCGGTCCGAGATAAAGATCGTGCAGGATGGACTGCTGGCGTTCAACGTGAAGCATGTGGGGCCTCCTGCTTCGCACTCCTTTCTCGCCTGCGTGCGTGACGCGGAAGGTGAGGGTGGCTGGAGGACTCGTTGGGCGCCTGGCTTGGCGGTGGCTCAGCGTGGACATGCTATGGATCCCGGAAGATCTTCGCGGTCACGGCGTGGGGAGCGCTGTCCTTCGTGCCACGGAGAAGCATGCAGCCTCGCGGGGTTACGGCTGGTCACGTCTGGAGAGCGGAATCCCGTCACGTTCCTTCTACGAGCGCAACGGCTACAGTATATTCGCCGCGCTGGACGAGTATCCACCAGGCGGGCGACAACACTACATGCGCAAGACGCTCGTCTCACATTGACAAAGCTGCCAGATGCCCTTCGAGCAATATCACGAACCACCGGACGAGCTTCCGGAGAAGACACGAACGTTTGCGCGCATGATCGCTTCGCTGATCGAGGAAGCCGAGGCAATCGGCTGGTATGAGCAACGGCTTGCGCTGGAGAAGGATAGGGAAGCACGGTCCGTCATGGAATGCGCAGCAGGAGGAGTTCAAGCATTTCGGGATGGACCTCGAGTTTCTGCTGCGCCGGTCGCCCAAGTGGCAGACAGTTTTGAAGGAAATCCTCTTCAAGGAAGGAGACATCGTGGAGCACGGTGAAGCCGCCGAGGATGAACTCGACTAGCCAGGATAGCGCGTGATGGCGACTAGACTCGACAAGACGATCAAGCGCGAGATCGAGCTGGACGGTGAGGCCTATATGGTGAGCATGTCACCGGAGGGTGTCACGATCAAGCCCAAGGGCAAGCGCAAAGGACATGAGATTTCATGGCGCGCACTTCTGAGCGGCGATGTCGACCTGGCGCAGCAGCTCACTATATCGCTTGACGCGTTTACAGGCGCACCCAGCGAAGAGCAGCCGGCAAAGGGGAAGAGAAAGAAGAGATAGACAAGTGATGCAGAAAAAGCTGAGAACGGAGCTCGAATTCCCCGCGCCAGAGTCGGCGGGCGCCGTTTCGGCCATTCTCATCGTGCCGCCGGGTGCGCGCCTTCTATACGTGCTGGCTCACGGTGCAGGAGCTGGAATGCGTCATCCGTTCATGGAGGCGATAGCCGAAGAGTTGTCAGAGCATAGCATCGCGACCTTTCGCTATCAGTTTCCGTACATGCAAGCCCGGAGCCGGCGACCGGATCCAGCTCCAATCCTGGAAGCAACCGTGCGGTCTGCCATTAGCGAAGCAGTGCAGGCACTTCCGGGCGTGCCGCTGGTTGCGGGTGGCAAATCGATGGGTGGGCGCATGACGTCGCAAGCTGTTTCGAAGAAGCCGCTTCCGGGCTTGCAGGGGCTGATCTTCCTTGGCTTCCCGTTACATCCACCCGGGAGACCTGGTACCGAGCGCGCAGATCACCTCGCTGCCGTCGGGATCCCAATGCTCTTCCTGCAGGGCACTCGTGACGAACTGGCTGATCTCACCCTGCTTCGCGCCGTCTGCGACCGGCTCGGCAAAAACGCAACGCTCCACGTGGTGGACGGCGCAGACCATTCGTTCAAGGTCCTGAAACGCACGGGCCGGAGCGAGCCTGATATCCTGAGGGAGCTGTCTCGGGCGGTCAGCCGTTGGGCGCTCGACTCAGGACTTCTGGAGGGCGAGCCGAGAGCTCCATGAAACGCGCGGCCAATCTAGGTCCCGTGCCTTCATCTTCATGTTTGAAAAATACGAACGCGTCGGACCATGGTTGAGTGCTGATTCGATAGTACCAACCGGACAGCGAAGCGTCATCGTAGCTTGCGCGTCTCAGCCGGAGGTAACCCCAGTTACCGGTCGAAACGATGTGATCCCTGTTCGCGCCCGCAGCGGCTGGCTCGTTCGACGCTGTTGAGGACACGTCCTCATCATTGTCGGCGATGCACATCGCTGCGTTGCGCGAGCGGAGCACGTCGTACGTCTCCTCGTCGAACCATGAGTCGTGCCTGAACTCGAACGCAGACCGCCAGCCGCGAGGGATCAGGGTCAAAAAATCCTTCAACCTCGAGATATCCTTCTTCAGATTGGGCGGAAGTTGGAAGAGAGTCGGGCCGAGCCGGTCGCCCAGCACGGAAGCAATCCTGAGAAAGTAAGCCACCTCCTCCGAAGCGTCCCTTAGACGCTTACGATGAGTGATGCGCTGCGATGCCTTGAGGACAAACTTGAAGCCAGTCGGAACTTGGCCGAGCCACGCCAGCAGAACCCTCTCCGTCGGCATTTTATAGAATGTATTGTTTATCTCCACCGTACTGAAACGCTCGGCGTAGAAGCGGAGCATAGCATCTGGCTTGATGTCCGAGGGATAGAAGCTGCCTTTCCATTCCTTGTATGCGTAGCCGCTTGTGCCGGCGAGGATGCGCATGAAGGCTCGGGAGTCGGGAGTCGGGAGTCGGGAGTCGGGAGTGGGGTGTTTTTCAACATGCACCCACCGTGACGTTGCAGCAAGCATATGCCGGGGCGTCGAGATTCGGCGCGATATTGGAATTACCCTTTCGGGAGGCCTTCAATGATCAGGAGCATCGCTGCGATCATCGCCGGATACCTGGTGATGGCCATCTCAATCGTAGGACTCTTCGCCGCGTGGTTCGGTCCCCAGGCCGGCGTACCGGCAAGAGGGTTCCTCATCTACAGTCTGGTCTACGGTTTCTTCGTGGCAATCACGGGCGGCTATGTCACCGCTCTCGTGGCTGGACGCGCGGAGCTTAAGCATGCCGTCGGCCTGGCGGTGTTGGCCGCGATCGCCGCCCTCATCTCTGCGGTCATGTACGCCGGTCGGGAGCCCTTGTGGTATCAATTCGCCAATCTCGTGGTCGTTACAGACGGTGCGCTCCTCGGAGGGTTCGTCCGCCACCGGCAGCGACAGAGACTCCCGCAGTCCTAGTTCCCATTCCCGTTCCCTGTTTCCCTGTTCCCTGTTCCCTGTTCCCTGTAGTCATGATCGAGATTGTTCGAGGGGACATCACACGCCTTCGCGTGGATGCGATAGTCAATGCCGCGAATGAGCAATTGCGCGGCGGTGGTGGTGTGGACGGTGCCATTCATTCGGCGGCCGGCCCGAAGCTTCTCGCCGAATGCACCAAGTACCCAGGCTGTCCGACTGGACAGGCAGTGCTCACTCAGGGCTACGATCTTCCGGCTCCCTTTGTAATCCACACCGTTGGTCCCATCTGGCGAGGTGGCTCGGCAGGCGAGGCGGAGCTGCTGCGAAGCGCCTACCAGAGTGTGTTTCGCATAGCGTCAGCCGAGCCGAGTATTCGCTCGCTGGCATTTCCGGCGATATCAACTGGTGTGTATGGTTATCCAAGAGGAGAAGCCGCGGCGATCGCTTTGGAAGTGATGAGAGAGCACGAAACAGCGTTCGATAGAATCATCGTCTGTGCTTTTGACGCGGAAACAGAGAGCATCTACCGGAATATCATCGCCCGCGGATGAAGCCATCGTTCGTGACGGAGGCGGCGCTGGCATATCGCCGTTGACTATCGTAACGTAGCATCGCCTGCATCACAGGGCTGACACCACCAACCCGGTACCACTCGATCGCGATGCCGTCAGTAATCTTCGCCGCGCCTCAGCTGTCCGAGAATGCTTCGCGCATGGTGGAAGCGGCGGTCAGCCTGCCGGACGTCCGGCTTGGTGTCATCACTCACGATCCGGTCGAGCGTCTGGAGCCGCCATTGCGCTCGAAGATCGCAGCGCACTGGCGTGTAGAGAACGTCCTGGACAAAGCTCAACTCGTGGACGCGGCCAGATCCCTCTCCAGCAAGTTGGGCCCTATTCACAGATTCTTTGGTGCATACGAGCAGCTTCAAGTGCCACTAGCCGAAGCGCGGGAGGAACTTGGCATCGCAGGCATGCGCAAGGAAGCGGTGAACAATTTCCGGGACAAGTCACGAATGAAAGACGTCTTCCGAGCGCACGACATACCTTGCGCCCGCCACAAGCTCGTCACGAACGAGATGGAGGCGATTTCCTTCGCGTCTGAGGTAGGCTATCCGTTGGTTGTAAAGCCTCCGGCCGGCGCCGGAGCACAGTCCACGTTCCGCGTGGAAGGAGACGATGAGCTGCGAAACGCTGTTCGAGCCGGGGCGCCGCAGGCTGGCCGGCCATTGCTGCTGGAGGAGTTTATCACGGGTGACGAGCATTCGTTCGAGACCATCTCCATTAACGGGAATCCGGTCTGGCATTCACTTACGCACTACCGTCCCACCCCTCTGGACGTGCTCAGGAATCCCTGGATTCAGTGGTGCGTCGTTCTCCCGCGAGAAGTCGACGCGCCTGCTTACGACGACATACGGATCGCAGCGCGGCGTGCGATCCAGGTACTTGGAATGGATACCGGTCTCACGCACATGGAATGGTTTCGGCGGCGAGATGGCAGCATTGCCATCTCGGAAGTCGCTGCCCGGCCACCTGGTGCGCAGATTACCAGCCTCATGTCGGTCGCACACGGAATCGACATGGTAAAGGCGTGGGCGCGCGTTATGATCTTCGGAGAGTTCGAGCCTCCTGAACGCCGGTACTCGGTTGGCGTGGCCTTCCTGCGTGGCCAGGGCGGGGGAGAGGGGGGGGGGAGAGTAAAGGCAATTCACGGCCTGGATCTGATTCAGCGGGAGATGGGCGCGCTCGTTGTGGATGCGAAACTCCCCACGATTGGACAGTCTCCGGCTGCAGGTTACGAAGGAGAAGGTTGGGTAATTCTGCGTCACCCGGAAACCGAGGTCGTAGAGAAGGCGCTACTACGGCTCATCTCGGTAGTGCGAGTGGAGCTCGGCTAACAATCGTGCTATGACAGCGGACAAGCATCCTAGTCGGAAGAACACCAGTCGTCGGTCATCGCTCAGGAAGGGAGGGTCTATGAACGTGCTGCTGCTGCAACCCGGTTACCCCACGGAAATTCCGTTCTTCACACGCGGTCTCGAGGTCAACGGCGCGACGGTCTATGGAGTGGGTGACCAGCCGGAGCATGATCTCCCGAAGCTCGTTCGCGACAGTATCAAGGGTTACCTGCGAGTCGGCTCGCTTGCTGACGAGAAATCTGTTGTGGAGGCGGTAAAGAAATGGGCGGCCGACAAGCACATCGACAAAGTCGAGTCACTGTGGGAGCCGGGCATTCTAATCGCCGCTCAGATCAGGGAGGCTTTGGGAGTGCCCGGCATGTCGGTTAAGCAAGCCACGTGGTTCCGGAACAAGGACGTGATGAAGCAGGTGTTGTCCAAGGCGGGAATACGCGTACCCAAGCACGCCAGCGCAAAAACTGCGGCAGACGTGAGGAAGGCGGCGAAGAAGATCGGCTATCCAATAATCGTCAAGCCGATCGCCGGTGCTGGTTCGTCCGACACGTACCGGGTGAACGACGATGCGGAGCTCGACGCGACGCTCAAGAAGATGGGGCATATCGACGAGGTGAACATCGAGGAATTCATCGACGGCGAGGAATACACGTTCGACACGATTTGTGTGGATGGGGAAATCAAGTTCTGGAACATCTTCGTGTACCGGCCGCGCCCGCTGATCGCGCGTTCCGTGGAATGGATCAGCCCGCAGACAGTCGCGCTGCGAGATCCGGAGGCAGATGAGCTGGCCGCGGGACGAAAACTGGGGCAGGCTGTGCTCAAGGCGCTGAAGTTTCAGACCGGCTTCACTCACATGGAGTGGTACATGAAGCCGGACGGTGAAGTGGTCTTCGGTGAGATCGCGGCCAGGCCGCCTGGCGCTCGATCGGTGGACGCGATGAACTATGCGTGCGACATCGACCTGTTCGTCGGCTGGGGCGAGGCGGTAGTGAAGGGAACGTTCTCGCAAAAGGTCGAGCGGAAATACAACTCGGCTATCGTGTTCAAGCGTGCTCAGGGTCAGGGCCGCATCAGAAAGATCGAGGGTCTGGATCAGCTGCGCCGGAGGTTCGGGGACAGCATTGCATGCGTGGACTTGCTGCCGCTCGGCGCTGAACGACGGAACTGGGTGCAGACGCTCACTTCAGACGGTTACGTGGTCGTGCGACATCCTGATCTGCAAACCTGTCTGGACATGGCAGACGCCGTCGGGACGGACCTTCAAATGTATGCCAGCTAGGGATTAGGGATTAGGGATTAGGGATTAGGGATTAGGGATTAGGTGTTTCCGGCTCCCGACTCCCGACTCCCGATTGCCGACTCCCGACACCGTACTTCCGGCGTGCCGCCTCGAAAAACTGTTCCAGGCCCTCGCGGTAGCGTGTGCTCACATTGTAGCCGCGGGAGTAGGCCCTGTTGTAGCGGGCGGCCAGGTGCGGAAACTCCTGCTCAATGAACGGTAGGTAGCGCTGGCGCGCAGAGTCGCGCAGGCGCAAGGCGCACGCGCTCACGTTTGTAGCCCCTGCTTCCGCAGCGCTGCGGACGAGAGCCTCGAGAGCTGCGGGATCGTCGGTGATACCCGGAAGTACCGGCATACAATTAATGCTGGCGTCGATTCCGGCTTCTCGAAGGCGCTTGATGGCACGGAGCCGAGAATCAGGTGTGGGGGCGCGCGGCTCGATACGGCGCGCGAGAGCGCGATCGAGGGTGATCAGAGAAATGTGGACCGAGACCTCCGAACGCTCAGCGATTCTCGAGAGGAGGTCCACATCCCGTGTGATGAGGGGGCTCTTGGTAATGACACATATGTCCATGCCCGGGAATTGCGCGAGCGTTTCCAGAATGCCGCGCGTGATGCGGAATTTTCGCTCCGCCGGCTGATACGGGTCAGTGGCAGTTCCGATGACTACTGAGTCGCCCTCCATCAGAGCACGGTAGCGGTTGCTTCCGCTCCGCAAGGTCTTTCGCAGACTCTCCGCGGCGTTGGTCTTCACCACGATGTGCCGCTCGAATGCCAACCAGGGAGGCATTCCGGCGATATCGCTGGCAAGCGCACCGTCCACGTCGCCATGTGCGGTGGCGCGCTCCATTGCATAGCGGTGAGTATAGCGCGCATAGCAGTACGTGCAGCCGAATGCGCAGCCTATGTATGGATTAATGGACCAGAAACCCATGCCGGTAGTTTCAGGACCGTTCAGGATCGATCGCGCCGGAGCGCTGTGGTAGGTGATGTCAGTTTGCTCCGCAATTACAGGCAGACGCCGACTGCCACCGCCGGAGGACCCTCGAAAAAGACCAAGCTGTTCCTGGCCTGCGATACCGTGCGCAGGCTGAGCGCTGCGAGTCATGCTACCGAACATACACCGAATCACGAGAGAGCGCAACTTCGAAAGGCATCGGTACGGAAGAGATTCAGACGAACGGCGCTTCAGCGCGAGCTTGGACTCTCTTCATGTAACTCCCTGAAGGCTGCATCAACCTCGGCGGCAGCTCCGGAAGATGCCTTCGGAGAGACGCAGCAGCCAGCGTTGCAGTCGGTGCTCGCGTACACCGGGTTCACTCTGACGAAGTGTGCTCGCGAGCGTCCGGAGATTGATCTTCCATGGTTCGATAGATCGCACTGCTTGGTAGAAATCGGCAGCGTGGTATCGGCTGGTATCATCAAACAGCGCCAGCCAGTGGAGGTGCTGTCGAACCAGTAGTAATTCACTCCCTGTGTCAACCCCATAAACGGATAGGCGGATTGAACCGTGATACGCGCGACGATTCTGCCTAGCTTCAAGGAATCGCGCAACAAGGCCCGGCTGCCAATTTCCGGCTCGATCCGCGCCAGATTACCGGTCGAGATCGTGATGGTGTCCGCAGCTTCTGGGAGGCTGTCGAATTGAAGTTGCGACACGTAACTCAATACCTCAGCGCGAGACACCTCGTCGGCCCTCCCAGCGAAGGGTGGCGCCGGCGTCGCCCGCGGTGTGGTATCCGACTGACTTGCTCCCCCAGGAGGCGGAACTTCTGTCTTATCGCCTTTGCATGCAACGGCAGCAAGGACGCCTACGATCGTGGCTAGCGGCAGGATTCTGGCGAGTCTCATCGAAATCTCCTGGCGGGAAGGGTATCCATCGTTTAATTACGGCCTGATGCCATGCTTTGCATTCGGTGGACGAAGGGTTGCAGCTCCGGGTCGGCACCCGCCCAGAGTGTTGCAGCTGCCTTCGCCCATCGACGAGCGATAGCCGGATCACCCTGCCTGGCAGCGATATCGGCTCGCAGTGCCATGGCTCGGACCAGGGACGCGGCGGTTGCGAGGTCAAGCATGTCGCGGCCCAGCGTTGGCAATGCGTTGAGGGACGGGTCGAGCCGCGCTATTGCCGAAGCGGTGTCCTGCATTGCGAGATAAACGAGCGCCTCGTGATAGGTGAACTCCATCTTGAGATCACCGGGGAGATCAAACTTCCTGTATTCCTGAAGCTCTTCGAACTTGGCCCGAATCCTGACGGTATCGTGTTTCGAAGCCGCCCATTGCATTCCCATCAAGTAGTTACCGCCGGCCTCGGCCCGATGGACCGGAGTTAGGCCGATGGTGGGAAACGCGAGGCGTCCGGTTTGGTCCAGCAGCGCCCGCTGAACGGCCAACCGCTCGTGCCTGGGGGCCCAACTTTCGACGAGGCGAAATACCCGTTGCTGGATTGTTTTGAGGCTATCGGCAGGCCATCCGAGCGAAGCATAGGCGTAGAGTCTCAACGCGTGCGCGCGAACCGGAAGCGGCGGTGCTGGAGACACTGCCTGCCCGTTCGGCTTGCGAGGCACGTAGAGGGGTGCCCAACCAGCGTAAAGCGATGCGGCCAGATGGGCCTTTCCCGCGAGGGCTGCGAGCCCGGCCACACGTCCAGCTCGTTCCGGCGTTACTGTGCCCACCGACCGCAAGAGTGAATCCCCCAGCGCGCGCGCCTCCGCAAAGCGTTCCAATTTTAGAAGAAGACGTACTTGTGAAATACCCAGATCGACGCTGCGACTTCGATCGGCGGCGAGGCTTCGCGCATGGATTATCGTCGCCAGCGCGCCCGAACCTGGGGCGGCTCCCTCCAGGTCTCCATCCTCCTCCAACGAGAAGGCGTGTGCTTCGTAAGCCCGCTCACTCTTTGGGAACTCTTCTATCCATTTCGCGGTGATTTCCTGGAGCAGCACCCGGTTTCGTTGGTTTGCGTCTACTGATGTGGCCGGCCGCGTGCCTTTGCGGCCAGTGAAAAGGTCTGCGCGCGGCCATGGCACAAATGCCAGCGTATCGGCTATCAGCGATGGAAAAGCGCCAAAAGGAGTGGTGTCGCCATCAACGTGTCCTCCGCGAAACAAATTGGGACGCGTGAAAAGCAACTGCGGCAAGCGTTCGAACCCAACATTGCGAAGGGCATGGTGGAAAGACGGCATTATGAGAAGTGCACGCCGATACGCCTCGATCGCCGTGCGATAGCTGGTGCGGAACCGCCAGCCGGAGGGACTCGAGGGATCGGGCACTAGCTTGTCATCCCCGGCATGGCACTCAGCGAGTCCGTACCACGCGACAAAGTCAAGCGAGTCCCGGGCAACCAACGCTGCGTAGCTCTGACAGGCCTCCGGGTAGCGGCGCTGACTCCTGGCCAGCAGCGCCTCCGCCAGAGTTGCGTCTCGGGAGCCGAGCTGTGACCGGAGTGCGACGGCACGGGCCGCATTACTGGTCCATTCAGCTGGCTTGTCCGGGTATCGCCATGAGCGAACCTGTGCGAGCCACAAGTGAGCTAGGGCGTAATTGTCGTCCGTTTCGGTCGCGTCGCGAAAGCTGTTCTCGGCTGAATCCAGATCCCAATCGAGCAGCGATTTGTAACCATTCACATATGACTGAAGGGCACTAAAGTTTCTCGTCTCGCCGGCGCCAACTCTCAGACTCGGCACTCCCGTGCTACCCACCAGCAACGAGTCCGCCAGCTCTCTGAATTTCGCTTCCGCATCACTGGCGTTTGGCGCAATACTCACGCTGTACTCCTGCACTATTTCGCGCCGCTGCGTCACATCGTAAAGCGTTGCTCTCACCTTGATGGCGCTTCCAAAAGGTCTGACATCTCCTACGACGAGACGCCCTGCGCCGTGGCGGCGAGCTGTCGCCAGAGCACGGTCGAGGTCAACATCCAGCTCGTTATCCCTGAGGCGCTCAGCGTGCAACTGCATGTCGTTGACCAAGCTTATTCCATTCCAGCGGTTGAACGCTTCGTACAAGAGGCGCGCGCAGTTTTCGCCATCGAGCGCTGTCGAGGGGATACCATCGCGATGCGCGAACGGCATGATCGCGTACACGGAGGTGTCCAGCGCAGTGTCCCGTGAAAGCCCGGCGCGAGCCCCTGCGATGATCGCCGCCACGATGGCTACAAGCCCCACGCCGGCCGCGATGAGCCAGGGTCGGCGAGACTGTCCGCGCACCGGATCGCTTGCCGACCTTCGCAGGTTCTCGCCGGTAGTTGCGCGTGTGATGGTGTCGCTGAATTCCTTGGCTGTTGCGAAGCGATCCGCGGGAACTGTTTCCAGCGCTCGCTTCACCAGCTCAGCGACTCCAGCGGGAACACTCGGCCTGAGAGAGCGAAGATCCGCCGGGCTCATGGTGAAGCGCTTCGAAATCACTGCCTGCGGAGTGGCGCCAGTGAATGGCGGTGAACCGGCAAGCATTTCATAAAGCACGCAGCCGAGACTGTATATGTCACTTCGACCGTCCAACTCGTGCTCACCGCTCGCCTGCTCGGGACTCATGTAGGCGGGAGTGCCTACCGCCAGACCGGTGCCGGTCATGCGTTCTCCGAGCGCGCTGTGGATCGCGCGGGCAACGCCGAAATCCGCTACGAGCGCGTGCTCTCCAGCGAGTAGAATATTCTCCGGCTTTATGTCGCGGTGGATGATCTGATGCGCGTGCGCAAAGGTAAGCGCGTCCGCGACATCGCCGGAGATGCGCAGCGCAAC
This sequence comes from Gemmatimonadaceae bacterium, assembly GCA_046261975.1. Lineage (GTDB taxonomy): Bacteria > Gemmatimonadota > Gemmatimonadetes > Gemmatimonadales > Gemmatimonadaceae > JBHENQ01. The sequence continues at coordinate 15,389 of JBHENQ010000206.1, forward strand.
GTCGACCGCCAGCTGCTTCTCACGCGTGAGACGATCCCGAAGCGACTCGCCGTCCACGAACGGCATAACATAGTACAGTGAGTCCTGCGTCTCGCCTGAATCGTAGAGCGGCAGGATGTGCGGATGCTGAAGGCCCGCTACGAGCCTGATTTCCTGTAGGAATCGCTCGGCGCCAACAGCGGTAGCAAGCTCCGGATGCAGTACCTTTATCGCGACTTCGCGTTCGTGTCTCTTATCGCGGGCGCGATAAACCGCAGCCATCCCTCCGCGGCTGACTTCGCTTTCAAGTTGATATCGAGCGCCGATGGCGCTCTGTAGTGCCTGGAGACGGTCCGACATTTCGGCCTGTCCTGCACGGTACGCGGAATGCAAACATGCGGGTGGCGAGCGGGTTTAGGAAGTCGATGGCTTCACTGGCACATTTCGGATAAACATATGTTTCCCATGCTGGCTCCTCAAGTGGCTACCGCTTGGTGGAACGATGCTTGCTTGTAAAATTCAGATACAGTAACTACTCATTGGAACGAACATTCCAGGAAAAAAGGAGAGGCGGATGCGGATAGTTCGCGCAATCGGCGCTGCGATGATCATGGCAGGCTGCGCCAGCGGAGGGGGCAGCATCTTTCCGGAAGCTGGTGAACCCAACGCGGCGATCGCCAATGCGCAAAGGCTCATCGCCGAGGCTCAACAGGCGGGTGCTGATTCCCTGGCGCGAGAAGCTCTGGCCACGGCCCAGCAAAACGTCGCTGCTGCGCAGACCGAGCTTCGCAACAACAACAACGATCGCGCAGCTCTGAAAGCGCGTGAAGCGGCCGCCGATGCAACCTTCGCGCGTGAGCAGGCGCGTCGCGTGTTGGCTGATCGCGAGCAGGCCAGAGCGCGAGGCGCTCTCGATGCTCTGCCGCCCAATGGAGGTGCACGATGAGACGCAACATCTTCCTTGCAATTTCCGCCCTGGCCATTCTTGGCTGTGCCAGCGCGAAGCCGCCGGGCGAGCTCGTGCAAGCGCGAAGTCTCTACTCTTCCCTGAGCGTCGCAGGCGCCGAGCGACGGGTGGAAGGGGAGATGATCAAGGCTCGCGAGGCAATCAATGATGCCGACATCGCCGTCTCCCAGCGCAAGAATCAGGACTTCGTTAATGGCCTCTCCCACATCGCGTTGCGTAATGCCCAGACCGCGGATGCCGCCAACGCGCGTGTCCAGGCGCAGGCAGCCGCGGATAGCCTGCGTACGGCGCGCCTGAATCGTTTGTTGGCGCTCAGCCAGGCGCAGCGCGATCAACTGGCGTCGCAGAACCAGCTCTCGCAGGCGGAAATAGCCATCCTGCGCGAGCGCAATCTGCTGGTGTCACAGCAAGCCGATGCGGCGCGAGCCGACGCCGATTCCCTGCGCCGGGTAGCCGAGGAAGCGAATGCCCGGTTGAACGCCGCACTCAACCAGCTCCGATCGCTCGTTGTCGAAATCACGAACCTCCAGCAGACCGCACGCGGACTCGTGATCAGCCTCAGCGACATTCTGTTCGATGTGAACAAGGCCACTCTCAAATCGGGAGCCGATGCCAACGTCCGCCGCATCGCGGCCGTGCTGCAGCAATATCCGGATCACCAGATAGCGGTGGAGGGCCACACGGATGCCACAGGCACCGACGCCTACAATCAGCAGCTATCGGAGGAACGTGCCGCGTCGGTCCGTGCTGCGCTGGTCGGTGGTGGGGTGAATCCGTCGCGCATTTCCTCGGCGGGTTTCGGCGAATCGCAGCCTGTGGCAACCAACGACACACCTGCAGGAAGGCAGCAGAATCGCCGAGTGGAGGTTATCGTACTCGGCGCTGGAACGGTCGCCGATGCGCTCACCAAGCCGGCTGTCGACACGACAACTTTGAAGGTCAAGATCTCCGTCGATACGGTACCGACCGATACTACAAAGAAGCCTCCGCGTTGAGCTAGCTTAAGCGGCTTCCGCTATACGGCCGGCCCGGCACAGTTGAGTCCGGGCCGGCTGCTTTTTTAGCTCTTCGGGGAAATGAGTGGACAAATGTGGCAGTTTTCGCGCAGGGTAGGCGCCGCTGTTTTCATCATTTCTTTATGTGTTGTCCTGCACATCCTGTACTTCCTGACTGCTTGTTCTACATGGAGCACGAGGCGTAGTTGGTCAACTACCTGACTGCCACTGGGGTTGAGATTGGTTGCTGCTCACTTTGGCTCGGAGCGGCTGCAGCTCAAGCGGAAAACGCGCATATACCGCAATAGAACAGCTAGACGGGATGAGCAGGATGGAAACAGTGCCGCAAGGACATCCGCAGCCATCACGTACATCCTGTCCATCTTGTCGAAGTGCCAACCAGACTCAGAACCGTGGGAAATCGCTCACGCGAATCCGCGAAGACCCTTTATTGAGGACTTCCGTTCGCGGGCGATAGCTTTAGAATCCAACCATGCTTGCCTCAATAATTTTTGCAGAATGCGCGCGCATGGCAAGCGGAGGTGGCGCTGGAGCGCTGGCGAGCGTAGCGCGCCGGCGAGGCTCCCTTCCGATGAGCGCTTCGGCAAAGATGCTGGTAACCGCGTCCGGTGCACGTCTTGGCACGGTCGGCGGCGGATGCCTGGAGGCGGAAATCACCGAGCGAGCGCTGGCTGCCATGGAGCGGCGAGAGCCTGCGGTCTCCGAGCATACGCTGAACTCCGAGCTGGCAGGTGACTACGGGCTCACGTGCGGTGGTACTGCCGTGATGTTCATCGAGCCGGTTTTCGTGGATGAGACACTCGGAATGGTATACGCCGAATGCGCTGCCGTGCTCGCGCGTGGCGAGCAAGGCGTTATGGCCACCTGCTGCGATTGGTCGAGCGGGGTCGAGAAGGTGCTGGTGAGCGGTGGCCGGATTGTCGGAAGCACGAGACCCTTCCTCCGGTCCGCAGCATTGGCCGCCGATCCTCTTTTCGAGCTGCCCAGGCTAGAGGACTCCTTGTTCATCGACCCCATCATAGGTGCTCCGCGCCTCGTTGTGTTTGGGGGTGGGCACGTTGGCGCGAGCGTCGCGGAAGCAGCGGCGTTCGCTGGCTGGCGCGTTACCGTCGTGGACGACCGATCCGAGTACGCCGACTCGAGTCGCCTCCCGTTTTGTGAGCGCGCGGTTGTGAGTGATTATCACGACATCCCGGCCACGCTCGCGATCGACGCGTCTACCTACATCGTGGTAGCAACACGTGGACACCAGCACGATGCCGTAGTCGTCGAGCAACTGGCCCGTTTGGAGACGCGATATCTTGGGATGATCGGCAGCCGGCGCAAGGTGGCCTTGACCTGGCGCATCCTGGAGGCGGCCGGTGTACCTCCGGAATGCCTGGAGCGGGTGCATGCTCCCATGGGAATTTCGATCGGCGCCGACTCGCCTGAAGAGATCGCCGTCAGCGTGGTAGCCGAAATGATTGCCGAAAGACGGACTGGATCTCGGCGCAGAGGCGGAATCAGCTCGGCGGCATCAGCAGGTGGGAGACGGGCCAATGCAGTGGACAAACTCCAGCCATAGCGGCGAGGCAACATGGACCGAGCGGTCATCATTCGCGCACTCGAGGAGCAGCGTGTCATGCGGATCTCGTACGCTGGCGGCGGCCAGCGGATAGTGCAACCGCACGCAATTCTCAGAAAGCCGGATGGTACTGAGTTGCTCGAGGCCTACCAGGTCCGCGGATTCACTGACACCGATCTGGAGTACGGCTGGAGGCACTTCGACCTGTCCCGAATCGATGAGATGACCCTCATGCGTACGCGCTTCGAGCCGCGGCGCGACTTCAAGCAGGTAAGCGGAAGCTCGGGCCAGTTGGTTGCGCGCGTCGGCGAAGACGTGAGGGGCGGTTTGTAGCCAGCGTTAGTCGCGCCGGCCTCCCAGGAGGCTGAGCAGAAACAGGAAGATATTGAGTATGTCGAGGTAGATATTGACGGCGGCTTCGACGTAGTCGTCCGGGCCGTAGACATTCCGGATCTTCCACGTATCGTAGATGACGAGTCCGCTGAATATCAGAAGTCCCACCGCCGAGATCCACAGATGCGCCGCTGGGTTCTTGAAAAACAGGTTCAACAGCATGGTGCCCAGCAGGACCCAGACTCCTACCGATAGAAAGCTGCCCCATGCGCTGAAATCGCGTCGACTGAGGAAGGCGTAAACCGTGAGTACGCCAAATGTCCCAGCCGTAAGAACCGCGGCCTGACCCACAACACCCGGCATCGACCTCTCATAGGCGAGCAGGAGAGGCGCGATCCAGACGCCCTCAGCGAGCGTGAAAAGGAAGGTGAGACCGAGGTTGGCCGGGAAGACTTTCCTCATGCGAAGCGCGAGAAAAAGCGGCGCGAGTACGAGAAGGAAGGTCAGGAAGGGATGCCGGGCGACCACGCCCATCAGCGCGGGCTGCGTCAGGCCCAAGGCGGCTCCGCCGATGGTTACAAGAACGCTGACGAAAACAATCGCGTACGTGCGCCGCACGAGCACGGCACGCTCAACGCCCGTGCGTACGAGAACCCCCCCCCCCGCAGGAATCGAGATTCCCATCTATTCAGTTCCCTCCTCCACCCGGTGGCTCAGGCAATATAGGGCGAGCAGGCGCTTCTGGAACAGCGTCGTGGTGGGCCTTGCGCAGCTCAACGCTGCCGTTGACGGTAGTGATCCTGATGTCTCGAACGCCACTGCCTAAGGTAGCGCGAACCTTCTTCGGTCCTCCCCTTTCACGAACTGACTGGGTGATTGGGTAGTCGGTCGAGAAACGGCCGTTGAGCATGGCGACTTCCAGGTCGGCGTCGAGCTGAGCGGGCATCGTGGCCTCGATGGAGCCGTTCACGGTCGTCAGCTTGATGTCGCCATCCCCGGCGATGGAGTCCATGCTTACGGAGATTTCGCCATTGACGGTGATCGCAGATACCGGTCCTATCTTGGTCTCGGCCGCAACGTCGCCATTCACAGTGTTCGCACGCACAGGAGCAGACGCACCGGTGATTCCGACGTCGCCGTTGATAGTATGAGCATCGATCTTTACACCGCGGGGAAGTTCCACCACGAAGTCGACGCGCGTGTCGTTCTCCCGACCGAACTTCCCGTTCAAACGCACCCTGTAATGGTTCTCATCGCAGCGATCGCGGCGGCTCCATAGCGCGCATACGGTCACGTCACTGCCGGATGAGAGCACACGAAAATGAACGTTGTCCGCATTTCCGTGCTTCCAAGTCTTGGTTGCACGAATACGAGCCCGGTCTGTGGACGACTCACCGACCGTGATCTCGCCGTTGGTGTTACGGATACGGAGCCAGTTGCCCGGTGTCACGTCGCCCTCCCATTCCCAGGAGGTAGGCTCGTGTTCTTCGCTGCTGCCACGCTGGAACCGCGCATAGACGAGCACTGCGGCCATTGCCGTGATTCCAGCCAGTACATACCTGATCATTGTTTGACTCCCGGCAAGAACGCCGTGATGCGGGTGGGAAAGCTGCCGCTGCTCCGTACGATGGGGTTGGGCGGCAGGTTTCCGCTACTGGTCCTCGCGGCCACTGCTCAGGACAACACTCCCGCTGAATGTCTCGGCAGAGATTCGCGCGGTCTTGCCCTGGGCATTCCCGATCGTGAACTCGAGCCGCTTCGGACGTCCGGCTGTACGCACGCCTCTTTCGAGGCGGACTGGGAAGTCACTCTCCAGCGACCCGCTGAAAGTCTCAACCGAGACGACCGCATTCGTGTTCTCGGGTATCTCGAGCCGCACATCCCCGGAATGAGAGCTGAAATCGTAGCGCCCCGCGGCATCGATGGATCCTCGGTAAAGAATCTCGCCGCTGGTTGAGCTGGCCCGCACGAACCCCGCCTTTGCGCTTCGAACGGAGATCTCACCACTAACGGTCTCCAGTTCGAGATCGCCCGAAACCTCTTCGACATCCAGCTCGCCACTCACCGTGCTCCCACGAATGTCGCCCTTCACGTGGTCTACCCGGACATCTCCCGACACGCTGCTGGCACTTACTCGCCCTGCCGCATCAACAACGACGACTTCCCCGCTGACGCTGCCAGCCTCGACCATGGAGCGTGTGCCGGTTACTGATACGTCACCGGAGACGCTGTGCACCTCCACTCGCGTGCCAGCAGGAACACGAACATCGTAATGCGTGTCGCCGAATCTACCGCGTCTGGATCGCTCATCGTGGTGGCGTACGTTCAACGTCACACGTGATTGCGTCGCATCCAACTCCAGCAGTCCGTACTCGCTATAGGCACTGATGCTGACATCACGGCGGTCGCTCCCGGTCACGACTATCTCCCCCGAGACGAGGCTAAGCTCGACGGTGCCATCGCGGGCGATGCTGACGGTCGTGTCCAATCTGGTGCGATAGGTTGCTCTCTCGCGCTCCTGCGCAGGCAGCGTGCCAGCTGCTCCCACTCCCGCGAACGCCGCGGCAAGTAGCGAAGCAAAGACGATCCGAGGCGAGGCCGAGTGGATCATGGCTGTCTTCATCACATTATTCCGTGAAAAGTTATTCACTGTCAGGTTTGAGATGGGAGGAACGCCGCGGTGCGAAGCAAGTTCACCTTTCTGCTCAGCGCGCCCAACAACTGGCGAGAGAGAAACTGGCTCGCGGGATCGCGCTCCAGAGCCGCGCGACTGTCCGCAATGGCAGAGTCGATCGTTGCCAGATTTCGCTCGATGATCGCCACTGTCGCGGAATCGACATCACGCCGGCGCTCATCCAGCACCGCCCGAAGGCGATCGATTTCGCGTCCATAATCGACTTCGACAGACTCCTGTAGATCGTTGGCTGCGAGCTGGACGCCCGGCGTCGCGTTGAGTGTCGATTTGGCGGCTGCAGTGTCGCCAGGGACGGCAAAGCGGATTGTTGCCACGTAGGTGGCCCCCACAGATACAACGATAGCCGCAGCGGCTGCAGCGAGCCAGAACGGTGCGGGTGTGCGCGGCCTGGACCGTGACTGCGCGCGTTCAGCGAGAGAAACGACAGCCGACTCGGTGCGCGCTGCGACATCGAGCCACAGATCCCGCGACGGCGCCAGGACTGGCAGCGAGCGTGCCCGCTGAGTTATGTCCCGCAGGTCAGCGAGCAGGATGTTGCACCGATCGCAGGTTTGCGTGTGCGTGTCCATGGCCGCACGTGCGCTCGTGTCGAGCGCATCTTCCATGTAATCCGCCAGCAAAGCTTCGAATTGCTCGCAACCGATCGTTCTGCCCGTCATCTCCGTAGCGCCTCCCTGAGTAGTAACCGCGCCCTGTGAAGCTGGGCTTTGCTTCCGCCCGAAGTGACTCCGAGCATCTCGGCGATCTCCTCGTGCTTGTAACCCTCAACGTCATGAAGCACGAACACTCTTCTCGCGCCTTTCGGGAGGGCCGCTATGGCCGTCTCCAGATCCATGCGCTCCGCGTGGAGCGGTGGAGCTTTGCCGCCTGTCCAGTCCCTGTCATCCTGATCTCCAGCACCTCCGCCTTCAAGGCTGTCGAATCGCGACCTTCGTTTCCCGGCATCTTTTCTCGCGTTCAGTACCACGTTTACAGCAAGCCTGTGAAGCCATGTAGAAAACGAGCTCTCACCGCGAAACTGAACGATCTTCTGCCAGGCGCGCACAAACACATCCTGAGTCAATTCCTCCGCAATCGCGGGATCCGCACACATGCGAACACAGAGAGAGAAAACGCGACTGGAATTGGAGCGATAAAGACGCTCGAACGCTCCACGATCACCTGCCGCGGCAAGCGCCACATCGGCAGCGTCACTCAGATTTGTCGGTTCCACGTTCAGCGCTGCCGCTGCCATCAATTGCGCGTCCGTATCGAGTCACACAATGAGATGGTTCCCAGAGCCAAAAGGTTTGAAGCGTCAATCCTCGCGCTGAAGCAGCAGAATCGCCAGCGGCGCGGCCGATGCCTGGGGCGGTCGGGATGCGGCGGTTGGCCGGGCGTGGATGTCCCCGAAAGCGCTCAGTGCCCGCAACCACGCTTCGTCCTCCATGGTGGAAGAGACCAGATCATCCAGAATGCGCTCCGCGCCGGACCCGTACGGAGCGCTTACTACTCGTCGCGCGCGGACGGCCAGAGCTGCCAACAGCGGCTGCCGATGCCGCGGCGTGCGAGCCGCGATCGCCGCTATCTTCCGGATCGCTCTGCGCCGTTCGGAAGCCACTACTGGCAGATTGGTACCGGCAATGCTGCTCACATTCTGCCGTTCACTCCATCTCGCCATCAGTTCGAGTGCCTTCTGAGTAGCGACTGGATTCGGTGTCGCATCATTTCCACATGCGAGTGAAACGACATCCAGCGCCACGGCCGAATCCTCGGTAGGAATCCCTCCGTCCAGCCACGCCACGAGCGCCACGCGGCCACCGTGCGGAATCACCCCTATCGCCCCCTCACGGGGCGCTCCAACCGCCGCGACCAACGTATCGGGCGGTGGAGCTGGGGGACCGCATGAACCATCCGCGCAAATCCAGGATCCCATAGCGCGTCGCAGCAGCTCGTTAAGACGCGGTGCGCTCGTGACCTCCACCTCATGGTAGCCTTCCATCGGGGGAAGAATGCTCCCCGCCACGCCAACAGAGCGGGCAGCCGTGGCCAGCTTCGCGCGAAGACGGCGCTCCACGGCGAGCAAGGTTTCCGACGCGGCCGGCGGAGCGAGCGCATACACCGACGTCATAGCGTGCGAGGCGCCCAGGCGGCGCGAGCGTCCCACCCTTTGCTCCAGACGCGCGGGCGTCCACGGCAGGTCAAGGTGCACTACCACAGAGGCGTCCTGCAGATTCACTCCTTCGCTCAGGAGATCGGTGGAGAGGAGGAAATCAATCCGCTCCGCTTCGCGCGGTGGAGCAGCCCCCGAGGCGGCTGGAGCAAAACGCGCAAGGGCTTCGGCGCGGGTGATTCGGCCGCCTGCCACCGTCCCCCCCTCGGCAGCGAGCGCAGCCACCCCTCGATCTTCACGGAGAAATCGGAATAGAGCTCTGGCCGTATCGGCATACTGTGTAAAGGCGATGACTTTCTCTTCGGGATGCCGACGCCGGATCTCCCGCAAGTGGCTGGCCCGTGCGGCGTCAGGTCCCGAGTCTTGCATCACTGATCGAAGGATCTCACGAAGCGATCGCTCGTGGGCTTCAACTGCCTGAAGCATCTCTCGCGCGATCGCCGCGTCTCTGGCGGGCGCCACCAGAATCCCGGGCAGCGCCAGCTGCATGGCATCCTCTGAGAATGCCCACGCCGCCAGATCCGCGTGCGTGGGGAAGCACCCTGCCTTCAGAATCTCGGACATCGCCTGTGCTCGAGCGAGTCTGCGCCGGAGGGCGCCTCGGAGCGCACCGCGACTGGAAGCCCACTGTTTTATCAGCGAATACGTGATCAGAGTGCCACCATCACCCCCGTCCGACGGCGGAACGGGCGGTGGTAGCGCGAGCAGCGCTTCGAGAACCGCTGCATCCTCGGCGATGCGTAGCCAGTGCGTCGAGCCGGTTGTCGGCATGGACGTCTCTGTCTTCACGTCGTCTCGCTCCCTCCGGACTACGCATTCCGCGAGCGCCGCATCGGTCATCTTCCAGGCTCGCCTTCCCAGAAACAGAGCTGCCAGCGCCTCCAGATCGCGGCGTGAATTGTGAATCGGCGTGGCAGTGAGCAGCAGAACTCTGGCTCTCGAGGCGAGAAGAGCAATCTGGCGGTACCGTTTCGTGTGTGGAGTGCGAGCATGATGCGCCTCGTCCAGTACGATCAGGTCGAACTCCCCGCGAGGTATTTTGCCGCGGCTCAGCGCCTCATACGATTCGATTTGTGCGTCCGCGTTGCAAGCGATGAGCGCGCTATGCCACATCTTTCGCAGAGCAGCGGGCGCAAGCACCAGGGGCTGTCGGGCCTCGCGCAGAAGCGCGGCGGCAACGTAGGTCTTACCCAGCCCGACATCATCTGCCAGAAGGGCCCCGCCGAGCTCATGCATGATCTTGCGGCAGCGCTGGACGGCGGATAGCTGATGCGCGTAAAGCGAAACCTTCCCGAGTGCCGGAGCTTCGGCTGCGGGCCCGAGGTAGATAGTAGCCATGGTGGAGCGCACGACCGCGGCTGGAGCTCGCTTCATCTGGCGCTCCAGGCGATCAGAGGCGACAAATCGCCTGAACGCACGCGATAGGCACGTGAGACTCCAGCGATGAGCTCCGCTTCAGACAGGGCGCCAGCGCGCATCCCTCGCTCTCCGAGCGGCGCGAGTATTTGTACGGCCCTGGCCCAGTCTCGCGGTATAGGTAACAGGGCGACGGTCCACGCGAGGTACCGCTTGTAGCCCCCACGTGCGGGCTCTGCGAGCGCGTTGAGCCATGCCGCGCATATTGGTGAATTCAGTAGCGCACAAAATGCATTAGCGTCCGCGTCGGAAGGCGCCACCAGCGCGTAGCAGCTGTTCAGCGGGACCCTTTGATCACCGGCCTGCAACACACAGGCACGAGGCACTCGTCCGAAGTCCGCCCAGATAACTCGAGGCTGAGAGACGTCAGCACTCCCGGTTCGGAAGAGCATCCACCAGCGCTCTTTCCGGCGAGCATCCGAGCGCTGCGAGAGACGGCGCCTCCACGGCGCGAGCCACCGTTCTGTGTAGGGCGGCAAATGATCGAGTGGCTGGAGATCCGCTCCATGCGGCCAGAGGATGAACTCGTGATCATCGCGGATGCTCCAGGCCCTGACGTTCTCTCCCCGAACGAGCGGTCGGAGCATGCTTCGCTCAACTGATCCGCTCAACGCACCGCTGCGAACGTGTGCAACGTGACCATCGCTCCACGACGCCGAAACAGCAAAGGCTTCGTTGCATCCACACTTGACGCCGAGTAACGGTGAGCCTAGCACGCTCTCCGCAAGGGGAGGTCCGGCACGCCGCAGGCGGTCGAACGAATCGCGCACTTCCGAAGGCAGCGCCAGCCAAGGGCTGCGTGGGTCTTCGTCGAGCGACAATCGTTCCTGTGCGATCTCCCATCGCAGAGCCCCCGTCCTTCGATGCAGAGCGGCGGCGATCGGCCTCGATTCCGCCTGCGTCGACCGGACCAGAAAGAGACTGCGGCTTTCCGAGGCCACCGCTGGCTCCCTGCGTCTGGCGACCAGTAGTGACGGATAGACAGCGGCGTCGAACTGTGACGGCGCCTCGGACCAGTCTTCGAGTGCGATCGGTGTGGTGCGGTGGCGCACGAGTCTCCGCGCACCACCGCCCGCTAGCGAGCGCCAGAGCTTTGCCGGTAACAGAAGCGACGTCACGCCGCCAGGTCGCAGGAGCGAAACAGCGCGCTCGAGGAAGAGCGCGGAGAGGTCTACCTGGGCGGCGAATCCTGATCCGGCGTGCGCGGATCCTGTGCCCTGATCCCACCCGGCGTTCAGGAACACTTCGAATCGCGTGCGCAGGTTGGAGCGAGTGGCACGCGGGATGCGATGAAGGCGTACCCAGGGAGGGTTTGCTATGACGATGTCGAATCCTCCGCGTGCGGCGGCGTCGGGGAAGTGCGTGGGAAAGGAGAAGGGAAGAGCAGCGCCGCGGTCAAGGCGAGTCGTCGCGGCGCGCAATTCACGTGAGCGAGCTCGCAACTCGACCAACAACTGCCGCTCCAGTGCCGTGGGCGTCTGGCGTTCTCCAAACAGATCGCGACTGCGCACGGCGGAGAGCAGATCGCGACGCTTGGCGTCGCAGGATAGTGTCTCCCGTTCCAACTGAGAGATCGAGAGTGTCCTCTCCTCGCGGTCCAGCGCTCGTGACAGGGTTGCCTTGCGCGAGCCGGTTGCCCGTGTGTATCGATCTCGGAGGCGAGCCATGCGAGCTCCGCCGGCGTTCAAATGGTCGCCGAATGCTGTTCCGGCCAGCGCATCTCCCACGCGTATGTGCCGGTCGAGATTCGGAAGTGGGTCCACGGCGATAGGGTCGACTGCGTCGCTGTCGATCACTACACACAACCAGAGCCGCAGCTCGCAGAGCCAGACCGCGGTCGGATTGATGTCGACGCCGAAAATCGACCTCGTCAGAAGCCACCTCCGGAGATCAGATGGATGGCGCGGGTCTCCAAGCCGCGTCGCGAGCGTTGCCAATTCCTCCAATGCGTGAACCAGGAACGCTCCCGACCCACACGCAGGGTCGAGCACGCGAAGCGCGTGTATTCGTGAAAGCAGCCTGGAGGCAGTTATGTCGTCCGGAATCTCACCACCGAGAACACGCTCGACGACTGATGACGAGATTCCGCCCCCACCCTCCGCCAGCGCCTCTATCAACGCCGTCCTCGTGGCCGTTTCGACCAGCGCCTGGGGCGTGTAGAACGAACCACTGGATCGCCTTTCGCGAGATGCCATCAGAGATTCGAAAGCCTTCCCCAGCATCTCCGGATCGATAGCCGCCTCGGACCAGGAAGAGGTGTCTTCGCGCGCGGTGAAGCGATAGCGCACGAGAAGGTCGCCGAACACGTTACCCAGTTCTTCGTCGGGGAACACGAGGCGTCCGCACCGCTTTTCCGCCACAGAGCGGGAGAAGAGTCCGCCGTTCAGGAACGGGATGCGGCCGAAGGCGCTGGCCCTGGCGGAGCGACGGCGCACAGCAGTGTTCAGCGTGCCGAAGAACAGCGGAAGCAACACCTTTCGGTGAAAGCCGCCGGAAGAAATCATGCACTTGGTGAACGTGTTTTCGAGGAACCGCCGATCGCCGTTCATCCAGCCCTTCTGCTCCAGGAAGGAGAGAAAGAGCAATCTGGAGATATATAGCAGCGCAATTTCATGTTTCAGCGACTGCGACGAACGGTCTGCTCCCAGCGCACGTTCCGCGAGCGAAGCGGTGATCCTCTCCAGCGTCGTGAAGAACCGCCGTGTGAGAGCATCGCGGCCGAGTACTTCCATCCATCGTGCGTGGGTGAGTATGTCCTCCGCTTCCGACACGGCTGCCAGTGCGCACAGCGTCTCCGCGTCGCTCTGAACCAGGGCGTCGCGCTGCACTACGAGAGCGGAGACGCGTGGGCGCCTGCCCTCGCCGGAACAGGATGCGATCGCGGTCGCATTCCCGGCGCGCTCCGTCAGAATCAGGATCCACAGAAGCTCGGGCGCACGAGAAGCGAGCCGCTGCGCTATTGCGCGTGTGCTCTCCCTAATAGTGCCACGCTCACATTCGGCCAGAAGAGCTCGCAGCGTGCCGCCGCCCTGAACGATTCGCGAGCACAGAACCAGCTGCGTGAGACCGAGCGAATCACGCACCTCGTCGTGCACATCCAGCGGGGGGTCGGCAAAGCGAAGAACAGCGCAGATTTGCGATAGATCATCGAGCGTAGCCGCATTGCGGAGCAGCGCGGCCGCGGCGTGAATCGTGGGCACGCCGGGAGCGTACGCCCGGGCGTGCACAAAACCGCCATCATCATCGTGCGAGGCGAGTCAAAGTGATGCGGGAGTCGGGAGTCGGGAGTCGGAGTCGGGAGTCGGGAGTCGGGAGTCGGGAGTCGGGAACCGTCTTTCCGGTCCAGCTAGGCTCTGAGGGATGCCAGGAGTTGCGTGAGCATCCTTCCGACACGATCTGTGAGTTCCGCCGCCGGGGTCACATCGCTCTGTGGCAGGAATGAGGAGCGAACCATGACCTCCAAGCCTGTTTCGAGCTCAGCGAGCGATCCGCGAGCAACAGAAACGTGCTGTACGTACTTACGACGATGTACGCGCCTGTTACCCTCTGCGATGTTGGCGGGTACCGAGAATGCCGCTCGCCTTATCTGCACTGCCAAGCCGTACTTCTCGCAATCAGGGAGCCTGGCTGCGAGGCGATTGGTCTCGACGGCGAGGTCCATTGCCCGCTGCCAGACGTCGAGATCGCTGTAGCCGCGGGTGCTGAGGGGAGTGCACATAGGCGATAACGCACATGCTAAAATGCATTGCTGTGCTGGCCCCATCACAACAATGCAATTGACATCAGTAGTGCGAGTCTTGTATTTCCCGACTCCCGACTCCCGACTCCCGACTCCCGACTCCCGACTCCCGACTCGCGACTCCCGACTCCCGACTCCGACTCCCGACACTCACTCCGCCCAGTACCGCCGATCCTTCCAAGTCACGTTGCGACCGCGCAGGATGGCGGCTACGACGATGTACAACACGACTGCCGCGCCGAGCGGGAACACCAGCGCGTACGCCGGCGAGATACGGAGAAACCAACCATACAAGATGGCCCACCACATGAGCTCGGCGCCGGTGCAGATGGCCGCCCAGAGCAGTACCGCGTCGGACATCTGAACAAACGCAGCCAGGAGAAGCATGAGAGGAGGCGCGAGGACAACCAGCATGGGCAGGACGAGCAAGATCGGAACGAACAATCGCCACACCGAGCCACGGTCGCCGCCGCCCGCACCGGGCACCGCGTCCATTGCTCCCGCATACACGTTCTTCATCCACCCCTCCACAACTTCTGCCAGTGACCGGTACATTCTGGTGGACAAGTGGTCGAGTCCGGCAATCAGAGTTGTGCGTTTCCCTTTTGCAAAGAAAAGCTGAGCAAGAGCAAGATCCTCGGCCACCTTAGCGCGCACTGCCCCGTGACCACCGAGCTCCAGATATGGCTCGCGCCTTATCATCAGGAACTGCCCGTTGGCGATCTTGTCCTCCATGCGCCGGGATTCGTTGACCGCCTCGGTGCCGCCATAGCGGGCAGCGAGCAACGCAAACATGAAGGGCTGGACAACACGTTCCCAGAACGAAGACATCTCCTGCATACCGGCCACAGAAAGCAGGTCGGCGCGTAGACTTCGCAGGGCGTTCACCGACCGCGTTAGCAGTTCAGGTCCGTGCGTCGTATCGGCGTCGGTGAAACAGAGAATTTCGCCGCGGCTCTCCGAGGCCCCGCACGCGCACGCCCACTGCTTGCCGAACCATCCACTCGGAAGAGCCTTCGCGCCGATCACGTTCAGCCGCCCGTCCCCTATGGCGGCAGCATTCGCCGCAGCGCGGGTATTGTCGTCCGACAGATCGTCCACAACGATCAGCTCGAATCGTGGATACGCAGAGGCGAGTATGGATCGAACGCAGCGAGCGATGTTGTGAGCTTCATTGCGCGCAGGCACGATCACCGACACCAGCGGTGCTTCCGCCGGTAGCGTGGCGTGGTGCTCACTTAGCGATCGCGATCGTCTGGCGCGCCAGAATATTGCCAGCGGCAGTACGACCCACGGCAGCGCCAACGCTGCCACGAGCGATGCCATCACACGTGCGAAACGTTGCCGACGGACGTCGTATCGCTATGCTGGTCTCTCCCGCCCCCGCGTGCCAGCATCACCGCAGCTGCCATGTGACCCGTCACATTCGTCGTCGTTCGAAACATGTCAGGGATCGTGTCCACGCCCAGCAGGATGCCGATCCCTTCCGGAGGAATGCCGGCCGCGAGCAAGACTGGCAGCATTGCGATGATGGAACCACCCGGGATACCAGGCACGCTGAAGCTCGTGAGGACTACGGTAAGTATTACTGTCGCGAGCTGAGGCACACCCAGGTCAACGCCGTATAGTCTTGCGACGAAGAGCACGCTGACAGTCAACCCAACACCGGAGCCGGCACGGAACGTAGACGCGGCCAGAGGAAGGAAAAAATTCGTTATCGCCGGAGGCAGGTGCAGCTTGGAAGAGCTGCTCTCCATCATTGCCGGCAACGCGGCAAGCGACGACCGTGAGCTGATGGCCACCGCCTGTGGAGGAGCGCACGCGCGAGCGAACTCTCGCAACGGAACGCGCCCGATCGATACCGCGGCCGGGTAGAGAACAAGCACCATGAATGCCAGGGATAGTGCCGAGACCAGCACCACGAAGTACGCCAGGGCCCCTGCGGCTGCAACACCCAGCTTGGTGGCCAGCGACAATGCGAGCGCAAACACTCCGATTGGAGCCACCGCCAACACCCACCGCACCAATACCAGCATCGCATCGAAGACGCCGGTGAGAAAGCCGATTACAGACTCTCGCTGCTCGCGCCGGATGCGAAGGAGAGCAACCCCGGTAACCAACGAGAACACAATCAACGGTAACATTGCGCCATCCGCCGCGGCTTTGATCGGATTTGTTGGAACAAGCTCCACCAGCCATTGAGCGAAGGTCGGTAACTTCGCGGCGCTCTCGGCAGCGGTCTGGCCGGTGGCTACCGCGCCGGCCTGAAGGGCGGCTATGGATGCGGGGTCGATTTGAAGTCTGGCGAGCAGCGGTTGCCCGGCAATCGCCCCAAAAACAGCGCCCGCGAAAAGGACTGCCAGAAAAATCACAAGCGCGCGCCACCCGATACGCCCAATCGCACGCGCGTCACCGGATCGCGCAACGCCAGTGATCAGACTCGCAACCACCAGGGGAACGACGGTCATACGGATCGAGTTAATGAAGATCGTTCCCAGCGGCTCAACGAACTTCACAGCTGATAGAAGTGCCGGCGACTGTGACATGGAAATCGCGATTCCGGCGCCTAGGCCTGTCACGAGCCCAATCAAGACGCGGGTGGTGAGTGACATTGCGGCAAGCTAAAGAAAAGAGGCGCTGCATGTGAGTGCAGCGCCTCGATCAAGAGCCGTATTTCAGCTCGTCGAAGAACGGGGAGCGGTCTGCTCCCCGTTCTCCGTCAGCCTAACGCTGGCCGCTCTGACCGCCGGAAGATCCGGAGCCACCACCCTGGCCGCCAGTCTTACCGGAACCGCCCCCCCCACCCTGACCACCACTCTGTCCGCCTTGTCCACCACCCTGCCCACCACTCTTTCCACCCTGCCCGCCACCCTGCCCGCCACCCTGCCCGCCACCCTGCCCGCCGCCCTGCCCGCCGCCCTGGCCACCGCCCTGACCGCCGCCCTGTCCACC
>JBHENQ010000207.1:0-33985 GCA_046261975.1 Gemmatimonadaceae bacterium
TCCGGCTCGGCGGCAAAGATTCACACAGGCGAAAAGCAAGTCGCCGAGCTCAGCCTCCAATCTGCTATGCGCCTCGTCGAACACTGGAACCTGATCTCCGCTGCTGTCGGGTGCTGCAGTGCGGATCCGATCCGAGAGCAAAGCACGTACTTCGGCGAGTTCTTCCTCGACTTTCAGCGCCGGACCTTCCGTGTCGCTCCAGTCAAAGCCCACACCCGCGGCGCGCTCCTGCAATCGATGCGCACGATGTAGGGCCGGCAGGCCGGCCGGAAGTCCGTCCGCGATGGACTTTCGGGCGTGAGACTTCATTGTCTCCCACGGCTCACGTTGTCCCTCCCCGAACAGATGTGGGTGTCGACGTTTCATCTTCGAGATGAGGGCGTGCGCCACGTCGCCGGCGTCAAACTCACCCGACTCCTCGCTGATGACGCAATGAAAGAGTACCTGCAGCAGCACGTCGCCCAGCTCATCCCGCATTCCGAGAACGGCATGCGCGTTATCCTTGTCATGTGCGGCCCGAATCGCCTCGTCGAACTCGTGCATCTCCTCTATCAGATACGGTCGCAGGGACTCGTGCGTCTGCGCGCGGTCCCAATCGCACCGCGCTCGCAGATCACGCAACATCTCGAGCGCGTCGTTCAGTGTTGGTTTGTCTTGCATGACTCCTCCGGGGCCGGTATACTACCCGCGCAATCAATGACGCGTCAATGCACTCGCCACTGAGACGCGCCTGGGTCGACATCGATCTGGGCGCGTTGCGGCGCAATGGAGCCACGATCACCGCGCATGCCGGACGCCCGCTCCTCGCTGTGGTGAAGGCGAATGCTTACGGCCTCGGTGCGGTGGAAGTAACGCGCGCGCTCGAGCAGCTCAGCCCCGCACCGTGGGGTTACGGTGTCGCGACGGTTGACGAAGGTATAGTGCTCAGAGGGAGCGGCATCGAGCGTCCGATCCTGCTGCTGGCGCCCCTTGCGGGCGACGAGCTCGAGGCGGCCCGCGACGCGCGATTGACGCCAGGCCTGGGTGAGGCGGGCGAAATAGCAGCATGGTCTGGCCTGGGCGGTGGCCGCTGGCACTTGGCGGTCGACACGGGCATGAACCGCGCGGGCGCTCACTGGAACTCCCTGAATTCTCTCCGCGATACAATAGACCAATCCAGCCAGCCTTCGGGTGCGTTCACGCATTTTCATTCCGCGGATCGCAACGATGGATCCGCCGAGGAGCAGGAGCGGCGTTTCAGCAAGGCAATCGAAGCGCTTGGCTCACGGCCCGCTCTATTGCACGCTGAAAACTCCGCCGCGCTCGTTCGAAGGCGTGGCTCCAGGTGGGACCTGGTGCGGCCGGGCCTGTTTCTCTACGGTGCCGGACCTGGCGATGGTGCTCTCATCTCTCCAGAGCCGGTTGTGCATTTGCGCGCGCGCGTGGTCGCGGTTCGTACTGTAGGAAGCGGCGAAACAGTGAGCTATGGAGCGTCGTACCGTGCCGATGGCGATCGACGAATCGCGACGCTCGCCATGGGATACGCAGAAGGTTACCCACGCTCTCTCAGCAATCGTGGCGAAGCGGTGGTGGGCGGCAGGCGCGTGCCAGTTGTAGGGACGGTGACCATGGATATGACGATGGTCGATGTTACAGACGTGCCATGCGCTGCGGGCGATGTCGCCACGCTGTTGGGACGGCACGATCGAGTCGTTCTGGAAATCGATCGTGTGGCCGAGCGCGCCGGCACGATCTCATATGAGCTCCTCACCGGGCTCACAGGTCACGTAGAGCACGTTTATGAGGGATGACGAGTGAGGCGCGCGATCATCCTCGTGCTGGACGGCGTTGGCATCGGAGCAGCGCCTGATGCGTCAGACTACGGCGATGAGGGAAGTAACACGCTCGGGAATCTGGCAGTTGCCGCAGGAGGGCTCGCCTTGCCGCATCTGGAGAGCGCAGGCCTTGGTTTGATCGCGCCGATCCTCGGAGTGAAACGGTCGGCTAATCCTCGAGGAGCCTGGGGAAGCATGCAGCCCAGGTCCCCGGGAAAGGATAGCACTGCCGGGCACTGGGAAATCGCCGGCGTTCATCTGACCGCGCCATTCCCGACCTATCCGAATGGTTTTCCCAGTGACGTGGTCAAGGAGTTCTCCCGCCGGACGGGTCGCGCCGTCATTGGCAACGTGGCCGCGAGCGGAACATCGATCCTCGGCCGTCACGGCCGCGAACATCAGCGCACCGGTGCGTGGATTGTCTACACATCGGCTGATTCCGTTTTTCAGGTTGCCGCCCACGAGCAAGTCGTGCCACTGGATGAGCTGTACGATGCGTGCAAAGCTGCGCGAGAGATGCTCGTAGCTCCACACAATGTCTCACGCGTAATAGCGCGCCCCTTCCTGGGCGGCCCCGGGAGCTACGAACGGACGAAAAACCGCCGAGATTTCTCCATCGCGCCTCCCGCGGAGACGCTGCTCGATGCCCTGGGCGATGGGGGAGTTCCGCGGCGATCGGTTGGCAAAGTGGATGATCTCTTCGCGGGAAGGGGCATCACCGGTGAACATGCGGCGAACAACGCCGACGGTCTAGCGGCGCTGCACAAGGCAATGAGTGAAATGAGCAGTGGGCTCCTGTTCGCCAACCTAGTAGATTTCGACCAGCTCTGGGGGCACCGGAACGATGTCGCGGGGTTCTATAGTGCGCTACGCGATTTCGACGGTGCTCTCCCTTTACTGGAGGCTGACCTCCGTGAGGATGACATCTTGTTCCTGACAGCAGACCATGGCAACGATCCCACCACACCCTCCACGGATCACTCGCGCGAGCTTGTGCCGCTCCTCGCTCTGGGAAAGACTGTGCGACCCGCTGATCTCGGGGTCCGGGACACGTTCTCCGATCTGGGGGCCACCGTGGCTGAATGGCTTGGCAGCAGTTATCGCGGCCGCGGCACGTCGTTTCTGAGTCGCTTGTCGTGACGGAAGCTGAGTCCGATGGCGACGCGATGTGCGCCGCGGCATTTGCCGCCATGCAGCGCGCTTACGCGCCCTACTCCAACTTTCGTGTCGGTGCCGCGCTCAGGTCTACGCATGGCAGCGTTTTTTTGGGGTGTAACGTCGAGAATGCGGCTTTCAGCTCTGGAATCTGCGCTGAACGCGGGGCGCTCATGACTGCTGTCGCCCAGGGAGTGCGCGACTTCGATTACCTTGTTGTAGCTACCGAGGCTAGCGAGCCGGTAGCACCATGTGGGGCATGCAGGCAGATGCTGGAAGAGTTCTCGCCGGATCTTCGGATCCTCAGCTGCACGGCTGCCGGCGCACAGGAGAGATGGACGCTGGCTGATCTTCTCCCTCATCCCTTTACAGCTCGTTCCATGGATCGCGCATGAGACTGGGGAAAATTGTGGGCACGGTAGTCTCGACTCGTAAGGATTCTTCACTCGAGTCGTTGAAGCTGTTGGTGGTGGAGAATCTCGCGACCGATCTCGAGCGCGAGGGTGGCTACGTGGTTGCCGTCGACAGCGTGGGTGCCGGTCTGGGCGAGGTGATTCTGTACGCCACTGGAAGCTCCGCGCGACAAACGGCGGTCACGAAAGACAAACCCGTCGATGCAGTTATCATGGCTATCGTGGATAGTTTCGACATAGAAGGCCGGAGCGTACGTCTTGCATAGAGACTTTCGGGGTCTTGCGGGGATGATGGCGTGCGTGGCCACGTTGGGTGCTTGCAGTGAGGACCTTGGGTCTGGCGCGGCGTGTCCAGCGCTTTGCCCGGAACAAAGCGCGGCTGTGCGTGACACGACTCTGTTTCCTCTGCTGCTGGATTCTGGCGTTGTAGGCTTTCCTCCCATAGGCGCGGAGCTGGAGCTACTCGTTGCACAACGCGGCGACTCCCTCCAGGCGCTCGCGGTGCTGCGTTATGACACACTGGTCACGCTGTTTCCGAAGACGTCCACAGACACCACTACCAGACCGATTGTCAGTGTGGACACCGCCAGCCTTCTTCTGCAGGTGTCGGGCAAGATTGCGAAAGACTCTGTTACGATCGAGATCTATGATGTGGACACTGCCGCGGGCAATTTGGACGCAGACGCAGCGCGTCCACTCTTTCGCCCTGATCGACTTCTGGCTAGCCGGACCTTCGCCAGCGATTCGATATCTGGAACGCTGCGCATCACGCTGCCAGCGGCCTTCGTGGACTCGCGGGTAACGACCAAGGGGCGTATCCGGCTGGGTGTGAAAGCGACCAGCGATTCCTCCGTTCAGGTGAGATTCTTCAGCTCAAATGGTGGAGCATCACCCGTACTCACTTATCGCGGCCGCTCGGCACGGGACACGCCCTCAGCTCGTGACACGGCCGTATTCGCGGTCGCTGTCAATTCCGTGTCGTCAGCGCCGGGGGAGGCATCGTCCGCTGATCTTGCGGACTATTCGCTGATCTCCAGCTCACTCGAGCCCGCGCCACCCGCAACGTTTTCGGTGGGCGGATTGCCAGGTAGCCGGGCCTTTCTGCGCTTTTCGCTGCCTTCGGCCATTGTGGATTCCGCAACCGTAGTTCGCGCCACCCTCATACTCACGCAGGCGCCGTATCGTGGTGTGGCGCAATCCGACACGGTGCTGGTAATTTCGCGCTTCGTCGTCGCGGCTTCTTTTGTGGAAACCGGTAAAGCCGCGCTGCTGCTCGCTGATCCGCGGTCGGTGCTGTTGCCCACCTTGGCCCTGGTGCCTGCAGACAGCGGCGTTCGACGGTTCGAGATCGTCAATGCAGTGCGTCGGTGGCGACTAGAGGATTCGACGCTGACGCAGCGCGCCATCGTTTTACAGTCATCTGGTGAAGGTGTGCTTCCTCAGATTGTCTACTTTTTCTCCAGCGAGGCACCCGCTGATTCACTTCGGCCACAGCTGCGGCTGAGTTACGTTCGACGGTCCAGCTCGGGGCTACCGTGATGCGCTTGCTGACCGCTTCATTGCTTTTGCTCGCGGCGCGCGGCCATATCCTTGCTCAGGGGGCGCTCGCCACGCAGGGCTTCGGCTACGCCCCAGGGCAGCTCAGCGCCCGAGCTGCGGCTACCGGCGGCGCGCTCGCGGAGTTTGATCCGACGAGTTCCGTGAATCCAGGTGCTGTGGGCGCGTGGAGTGGCCGGTCGGGCATATTCTTCCAGTATTCCCCCGAGTTCCGACGTACGCGCACAGCAGGCGGCGACGATAAGGCGACCATCGCGCGGTTTCCCCTGGTGGGCGGAATTCTGAGAATTGGGGAGCGATGGACGGCGGCTGCATCTGCGTCGACCTTCCTTGATAGATCATGGGAGACGACTTTCACCGGCACGGACACCCTGGGCGGCGATGTCGCGCCATTCACCGCGAGTACCCGCAGTGTCGGAGCGATAAACGATTTTCGCATCGCAGCCGCCTGGGCACCTTTCGCGCGATTGCGGCTTGGCTTGGCCGGCCACGTCTTCGCAGGTGAGAACCGGCGTCAGGAGGATCGCCTCTACTCCGATTCGTCGGTCTTCGCGCCGTTCCGAAGCCGCTCGTCCGTCAGCTTCTCAGGTCGAGCCGTCAGTGTGGGCGTGGAGGTGCAACCAAGCCCGGACTTCGCCCTAGCGGCCTCGGCGCGCGCGGGTGGCACCATCAAGGCCTTCAGCGGTGATACCACACTCACCGAGGCTGAAATACCCGCGAGGATTGGTTTCGGCGCTGCCTACTCGGGTGTTGCCGGCACTGTTCTTGGAGTCAGCGCCGAGCGCACCAGGTGGACCAGCCTGGAAAGTCTGGCTGAATCAAATATCACCGCGCATGATGCGTGGGACATAGGTGTCGGCGCGGAGACAAAAGGTCCGCAGCTCGCCGGAGCTACGATACCGGTCCGCGCCGGCTATCGATGGCGCACGCTCCCATTTGGCATCGGCGCGAACGAGATCTCGGAGAAGATCATCGCCGGCGGCCTAGGCGTGCAGTTTGCCCGTAATCGCGCTACCGCGGACCTCACTGTCGAGCGTGCTTCCCGGACAGGGTCCACGGGAAGCGGGAGCGCATCCGAGAAGGCCTGGACGTTGAGCGTGGGCTTCACGGTTCGACCCTAGACCGTGCCAGAAGCCGCCGTTCCGAAGGGCGGACAAGCGGGTGCGGCTAGGACGCCCCTCATTCTCGTTGCCGATGATGTTCCGGCCAACGTTGAGCTCTTGTTCGACCAACTCAACATGCTTGGCTATCAGATCGTTTCGGCGGTGGATGGGCCCTCGGCACTGGCAATGTGTTTCGAGCACAGGCCGGACCTCTGCATCCTCGACGTAGCGATGCCTGCTGGTATGCTTGGCGGCGACGATCGATCGACCGGCTTCGAGGTCTGTCGCAGGATAAAGCGGGATCCGCGCACCGCTCGCATACCGGTCATCTTCGTCACCGCCCTCAACGACGCGACCGATCGCGTAAAAGCTATCGAGGCAGGTGGTGATGATTTCCTGACCAAGCCGCACAATAGACAGATTTTGGGTGCACGCGTGCGCAGCCTGCTCCGTCTCAAGTTCGCTACGGACGCCCTCGAGGACAGCTACAGGAAGTTGCGCGAGCTGGAGAAGGTGCGCGATGACCTCATGAAGATGATTGTTCACGATCTAAAGACTCCGCTCACGTCCGTCCTGGCCACCCTGGAGATGGTGATCGATGGAGACTTCGGGGGAATCAGTGAAGTGCAGAGACGCGCTCTTGCGGACGCGGAAGCCAAGTCGGAGGACCTGCTTGCCTTGATGGAGGACCTGCTGGAGATCGCTCGGATAGAGGAGACCACAGTCGAGCTCTCCATCGAACCGATCGCGCCCGGAGCGCTTATAGCGGAGATCGTACACGAATGGTCTGTGCGCTTTCAACAGGAAGGGGTTACGGTCAGCGTCGATGTGCAGGACGACTCACCGGTATTTCATGCGGACAAGGGACTGATTAAGCGCGTTTTTTCCAACCTCATTCAGAATGCTGTAACGCATTCTTCGCGCGACGTGTCGATCGATCTGCAGGCACGTCGCGATGCGTCGGGCGGGGTTTTGTTTACAGTCGCCGACAACGGCCCGGGCATCCCTCCGGAGTATCATGAGTTGATATTCCGCAAGTTCGAGCGTGTAAGAAACCCGCAGATTCCTCGGGTGCGGAGCTCGGGGCTCGGGCTCGCGTTCTGCAAGCTCGCCGTCGACGCACATGGTGGACGAATCTGGGTACAGAGCAGCGAAGGGGAGGGAAGTCGGTTCCATATCGTGTTGCCTGTGCCTGCAAACAGCTCGGGACTTGAGAGTCGCGATTCGAAGGACCAGGGTATCGCAAGCCCCGAGTCTCGGATCCCGACTCCGAGTCCCGGGTTTCAATTCTCGGAGTGATCAGTGAGAGTTTTTCTCGCGACCCTGGGCTGCCGCGCGAACCAATATGACACGGAGTGCGTACGCGCTATGCTGCTGGCCGGCGGATGCGAGGTAACAAAGTCCGTGAGCGAGGCGGACGCAGCCATCTTCAACAGCTGCGCAGTCACGTCGGAGGCGGAAGCGGATCTCAGACAGCGCGTGCGGCGCGCGGCAAGGACGAATCCACGGCTTCAAACCGTGGTGATGGGCTGCGCCGCTTCGCTTGACCGCGGCGCTATTCGCGGCCTCCCAACGGTGAAGCACGTAATTGCCGGCGCCGATCTGGATCAGGTAGCTGCGGCCCTCGATCTCCCGCCCAGCGTCTCCACAACGCGCGCCAGGAGTCAGATGGGAACCCGAGCGCTGCTCAGGATTCAGGATGGGTGCGACGAGCATTGTACCTTTTGCGCTACGACGATTGCTCGCGGCCGAAATCGCTCGCGCCCGCAATCCGATCTCCTCAAGGAGGCGCTCGAGCTCGCAGAAAATCATGCAGAGATAGTGATCACGGGTGTTCACATCGGCTCTTACGGTCGCGACAGCGGCAGCTCGCTGGGCCAACTAATGGCGGCGCTTGTGGTGCACGCCTCTCAGGCGCGATTTCGATTGACGTCGATCGAAGCCACGGAGTTAGACGGCCAACTTCGAGAACTCCTGACGGACGGGGGTTGTCTGGCGCCACATTTGCACGCGCCGTTGCAATCGGGATCCGATCGTGTGTTGCGGCGCATGGGACGGCACTGGTACACCGCCAGGTCGTACGCCGCAGCCGTGGAGCGAATCGTTGCCCACGCCGGACCATTTGGTCTTGGCGCCGACGTCATCACCGGATTTCCGGGCGAGACTGAAGCGGATCACGCAGCTACTAGATCCCTCATTCATTCTCTTCCATTCACCTACCTGCATGTTTTTCAGTACTCCGAACGCCCGGGAACACCGGCCTCCCGGTTGGATGACCAGGTCGCAAGAGAGACGGCTGGTAGGCGCTCGGCAGAGTTGAGACAGGACGCAGGCCGGTTGTCCGCCGCGTATATGCGCAGGCGCTGCGGTCAACCCGCCGACGTGATCGTCATTGGTTCCCCCTCTCCCAACCCCGCCGCCGGCAGGCCACGGGAGGCGCTGACTGAAGACTTTCTGACTGTGGAGCCCGCAGATTCGTGCCAGCCCCGTGGCACTAGATTTCGCGCGCGGCTCGAGTGCAATGGCGCGACACTTCTCGCTCACGCCCTGCCCTAATAGGTTTAATGGATGTCCACGCGCGGTAGCGTTTATATAGAGACCTACGGTTGTCAGATGAACGTCAGCGATTCCGAGCTGATGCTTGGAAGCCTGGCGGACCATGGCTACACGCGCGCTCAGAATCCCGACAGCGCGGACGTGATCCTCGTCAACACTTGCGCTATCCGCGAGCATGCGGAGCAGCGTGTGCTCGGCCGTATCGGCGAGCTCAAACGTCACATGAAACCGGACACCGTGCTCGGCGTAACCGGTTGCATGGCGCAACGCCTCGGCGACAGACTGCTGGCCTCCCGCCACGTGGACATCGTCGTGGGACCGGACGGATACCGCGCGCTTCCCGCGCTGATTGAGGGAGCGAGGAAAGGCGAACGCGCAGTCGCCATTACGTTCGACATCGAGGAACACTACGAGGATTTCCGCACGCACCGCCTGGATGGTGTGCGAGCATGGATACCGGTGCAGCGCGGCTGCGATTACAAGTGCACTTACTGCATAGTTCCGATGACGCGCGGCCCCGAACGAAGCCGTAAGTTGCGTGACGTGGTGCGGGAGGCCCGTGAGATAGCGGCCGCTGGCATAACTGAGGTCACCTTGCTCGGGCAGACAGTGAATTCGTACAACGACGGAGAGCACGACTTCGCGGATCTTCTTCGTGCTGTGGGAGCCGTACCTGGAATCCGCCGCATGCGCTTCACGAGCCCGCATCCCAACGATTTCAGCGATCGTGTTATCGCCGCTATCGCCGAAACCGAGCAGGTCTGCGAGCACGTTCACTTGCCGATGCAGTCGGGGTCCACGCGAGTGCTCAAGCGCATGCTCCGGCGGTATACGCGAGAAAGCTATATGGAATGCGTGGACCGTTTGCGGTCGGCGGTCTCCGGTTTGAGCATCACCACTGATGTGATTGTCGGTTTTCCAGGCGAAACGGAAGAGGACTTCGAGGAGACGCTCAGTGCAGTCCGGGAGGTCGGCTTCGACGACGCGTTCACGTTCAGGTTCTCGCCGCGCGAAGGAACCCCGGCCATGAAGCTACCGGCGTCGCTTACTATTCCTGACGATGTCGCGGCGGAACGGCTCGAGCGACTGATAGCAGCATTGCGTGATGCTCAGCGAGCACGGAACCTCGGACTTATTGGCACTCGGCACGAACTTCTGATCGAGAAGATCTCCAGGCGCGGCGTCCTGTTGCAGGGCAGGACTCGAGAGCACCGCACGGTGCTCGTACCGGGAGACGAATCCATGATCGGTCGCTACTACAACGTAGAGGTAACCGGCACCACGGGTTCGACGTTCAGCGGTATGGTGGTTGCGGACCGGCGCTCTCTTCCGTTGGCCGTATGAAGAACCAGTTGGAAGAGGCGGTGCGGACTACTTACGCGGAGCTTCGTTCCCGACAGCCGGACCTGTGCGGTTGCACGCAGTGTTCCGAAGACGTGCTTGCGATGGTGCTCAATAACGCCAAGGCCCGGTATACAGGGGGTTCCCTTCTCGGGACGGCTCTGACGTCTGTGGACCTTCAGCGTGATCAGAGCCGCGCGGCGATAGCGGTAGTGGTGCTGGATGCCATGCAGCGCGTGGCGCTGAACCCGCGACACACCCCCGAGCGTTCTGCCCGGGGCACGGGTGAGGAGGAATCAACGTAAGGGAGACGTATGCCGCTCGTGGTCGCCGCGCTCGCCAGTTACGCCGCCGGACTTCTCGCTGGGTTCGGTGGCGTTTTCGTCGCGGCGATGGTGGCGGCAGGCATCGCTCTGTTTGTGGCGGCGTTTCGCCGGGACGGGCTTCTAGCTAGTCTCGCGTGCGCTGCCACCGGGGGCCTTCTCGTTGCGTTCGCCAGTACGCACCACGACCTGGCATGCAGGCGCCAGGCGATAGTGAGTGCGTCGTGGTTGGCCGAGCTCGCTGAGCCGGCGTCGCCGGGCGCGTATGTGCGTGCTCGAGTTCGCGCCGGAAATTGCGGTTTTCCTGTAACAATCGCGGTCGAGCGGGGACAGGCGGATGCCGGTGCCGTGGTGAGCGTGACAGGCGAAGCGATCGTCTCCAGACACGGACTGCGTATCGCACGTGGAATGATATCCGCACCTCGGCAGGGGGCGGGTTCGCGGCTAGTCCGCATGCGTGCGCGTGCTGGCCTCGCGATAGACCTCGCCTTCGGCGGCGACGCTCCTCTGGCACGCGCACTTCTCATCGCCGATGCGCGGTCCATAGATCCTGCGGTGCGCGACCGCTACGCTGCCGCCGGTATCGTGCACATGCTCTCGATTTCGGGTCTGCACGTGGCCATCATCGCGGTCGCCGTTCAACTCCTATTTCAGGTCGCGCGCCTTCCCGCCGTACCCGCAAGCCTAGCGACCATCTGCATTACCGCCGCCTACATCGCGATGATCGGTGCACCGGCGCCGGCGGTGCGCGCCGGCGTCATGCTGGGAGTCACGGCTATCTCTCGTCTCATGCAGCGCCCGACTTCGCCATGGGCAGCCCTCGCGGTCGGCGCCGCCGCCCCGCTTGCAGATCCGCGCACAGTGCTTGAAGTCGGCTATCAATTGAGCGTGGCTGGAATGGCCAGCCTGGTCGCTGGTGAATCTCTATCTCGTCGCTGGATCACCGACCGATCGAACGGAGTGCGGGCCAGGCTCGTCGCGATGGCGCTCACATCCACGCTCGCGTCGGCGGTTACGGCGCCCATTGTCGCTTGGAACTTCGGGCGGTTGAGCGTGGTCGCACCGCTGGCCAATATCGTCGCCACCCCCATCATCGCCCTCACTCAGCCCGCACTGTTCCTGGCACTGGCGCTTGGACCGCTCGAGCCAGCAGCCCGGTTTGTTGCTGACGCCACGCATCCGCTGCTCGTGGCATTCGATTATGTCGCCGTGTTCTTCTCCTCGCTGCCCCACGCCGCGTTCGACGTGGCGCCGTCATTTCTCAGCGCCGCCCTCATGGGTATCGCTAGCGTCGCTCTGGTGGTCGCGTGCGTGAGCTACTTCCCGTTAAGGGCCGGAATGGTAGCGATCACATCTTTCGCGCTTGTTGTGTGGCTGCCTGCGGGCTTCGGCGGCTCCGGTAGGCTCGAGCTTCACGCCATCGATGTGGGCCAGGGCGACGCCATTGCGCTCCGGACACCGCGGGGGCGGTGGATACTGTTCGATGCAGGCCGGTCCTGGCCGGGCGGCGACGCCGGACGCTCCAGCGTCATACCGTACATCCGCCGCCGCCACGGGGACGTTGTGGCATTCGTACTCTCTCATCCGCATGCCGATCATGTGGGAGGCGCGTCGAGCGTACTCCGAGCCCTCAGACCCAACACCTATCTAGACGGAGCCTATCTGGGCTCGACAGAACCCTACCGTCAATCCCTCGCCAATGCCCAACGGCTGGGCGTAAGCTGGCGTCGCGTTCGTCCGCACGCTACGCTTGACGTGGATGGGGTCCGCATTCGCTTTCTGGCACCGGATTCGACGTGGATGCAGGGACTCGACGACCCGAACGATGCGAGTGTGGTCGCGCTCGTTCGTTACGGCGACGTTCGCTTCCTGCTGGTGGGCGACGCGGAGCGCGGGGAGGAGGCATGGCTGCTGTCACATGCGCGCGAATGGTTGCGTGCGGACGTGTTGAAGGTGGGCCACCACGGAAGTGTCACGAGTACGACCGCCCCGTTTCTCTTCGCTGTGCGTCCGCGAATCGCGATAGTCTCCGTAGGTGCGGGCAACGGCTACGGTCATCCAAGCGCGCGCGTTTTGTCTTCGTTAGCCGCGGCCGGATCGCAGGTGCTGCGCACGGATCGGCTTGGCAATATCGTGATCCGCACCGATGGGCGAACCATTCAGGTGGATGCTGAAGGAGACACATGGGCATTGCCAGGCGCATGGTAGAATCGCTCGTGGGAAGCGACACACGCGCGCCTAAGGCCGTCGTCGAGCGCTGGCCCGAGCTCGCCACGATCCGCCTGCGTCGCGGTGGACTGCCTCTACGGGTCGGCGGTTGGGCTCTTGGAACCCGAACAGTCGCCGCCATCACGCTATGGCGCACCGTTTTCGTCGCGCCGGAGACCGAACTGGACGACGAACTCCTCTTGCACGAATTGAGGCATGTGCACCAGTTTCAGGAGAGTGTGTTGTTTCCGGTTCGATACCTGTGGGAATCCTTGCTGCGCGGGTATCGCCTCAACCGGTTCGAGGCCGACGCGCGGTCTTACGCAGCGGAAAGACTGTGCTCCAACGCCGCGAGCCAGCACCCAGGAGACGCCTAACCGTGGTTCAGCATTCAGGCACCTCGGTCATTACGATCGAGCGTTTCATCATCGAGCAGGAGCGGCTTCACCCCGAAGCCACAGGCGAGCTTTCCGGCATCCTGTACGATCTTGCGCTGGCTGCAAAGATCATCGCAAGCAAGGTGCGCAGGGCAGGCCTGGTCGATATTCTCGGATCTGCTGATTCCGAGAACGTGCAGGGAGAGAATCAGCAGAAGCTCGATATCTTCGCCAACGATTCTATAATCAAGGCCATGGACCATAGCGGACGTCTCTGCGCAATGGCTTCGGAGGAAGAACCGGGCATCATTCCGATTCCCGACGGCTTCAAGTGCGGAAAGTACGTGCTACTGTTCGACCCGCTCGACGGCTCCTCAAACATCGATGTTAATGTGCCAGTGGGTACGATCTTTTCCGTGATGCGGAAGATCACGCGCGGCAGTCGCGGCGAGATGGAGGATCTGCTACAGCCTGGACGTCGTCAGATAGCCTCGGGGTACGTCATATACGGATCCAGCACGATGCTCGTCTACACGACCGGTCAGGGGGCGCACGGCTTCACCCTGGACCCATCCATCGGCGAATTCCTTCTCTCGCATCCCGACATCCGAATTCCAACGGCCGGTCGCTACCTGTCGGTGAACGACTCGTACGAGCAGCACTGGAACGACAACATACGCGCCCTAATGCGTCGCTTTCGCGGGCTGGACGGCGAGCGAACGCCGCTGAACGTCCGTTACGTCGGCTCGCTGGTGGCTGATTTTCATCGCAACTTGCTGGGAGGTGGAATCTTCGCCTATCCGGCGAGCACCAAGAAGCCCAAGGGGAAGCTCCGTCTGCTCTATGAGGCGAGCCCCCTGGCCTTCGTAGTCGAACAGGCTGGAGGCGCAGCCACCGACGGAACCAACCGGATAATGGACATCAACCCTTCAGAGCTCCACCAGCGCACGCCACTCTTCATCGGCAGCAAACAGGAAGTTGAACAGGCGCAGGCGATGCTCGGTGGAGCCCTTTCAGGTGTCGGTGCGTGAGCGGTAACGATCCACCGGTTAGAGAGTCGCCGTCCGGTATACCCATCGAGATTGTTTACCGCCCCGGCGACGGGGCGGTCGACTATGCAGCCGCCCTGGGAGACCCGGGAGTCTTTCCGTTCACGCGTGGCGTGCAACCGACCATGTATCGCGCACGGATGTGGACGATGCGCCAGTACGCCGGGTTCGGCAGCGCTGCCCAAACCAACGCGCGGTTTCGTCTGCTCCTCGAGGCTGGTCAGACCGGATTGTCGGTCGCGTTCGACCTGCCGACCCAGATGGGTCTCGATTCAGATTCGCCGAGGGCGTTGGGCGAGGTGGGACGGGTCGGAGTCGCCATTGATTCAGTGGACGATATGCACACCCTGCTCGAAGGCATTCCGCTAGACGAGGTGTCAACCTCGATGACTATCAACGCGACCGCGGCTACCCTGCTGGCCATGTATATCGTCGTCGCGGAAGAGCGCGGCATCGCGCGTGCCAGGCTCAATGGAACGATCCAGAACGATATTCTCAAGGAGTACATTGCCCGCGGCACGTACATCTATCCGCCCGATCCGAGCCTGGCCCTTATCGCTGAGACGTTCAGGTTCTGCGCGGAGGAGGTGCCATCGTGGAATCCCATCTCCATCTCGGGTTACCACATTCGCGAAGCGGGCTCGACTGCAGTGCAGGAGCTCGCCTTCACTTTCGCCAATGCGATCGAGTATGTCGGCCGCGCCATAGACGCTGGCCTCGCGGTCGACGTCTTCGCTCCGCGTCTCTCCTTCTTCTTCGCAGCTCACAACGATCTTTTCGAGGAGGTCGCGAAGTTCAGAGCCGCCCGGCGTATCTACTCTCGTCTCATGCGGGATCGATTCGGCGCCAGGGAAGCGAGCTGCCGGATGCGCTTTCACGCCCAGACCGGTGGCGTCACGCTTCAGGCGCAACAACCGCTCAACAACATCGTGCGTGTAACTTCGCAGTCGCTGGCCGCGGTACTGGGCGGTGCGCAGTCGCTCCATACCAACGGTTACGATGAAGCTCTGGCTCTCCCGTCGGCCGAGGCCGCTACTGTCGCGCTCCGGACCCAGCAGATCATCGCGTACGAGTCCGGCGTGGCCAACACGGCCGACCCATTAGGCGGCAGCTACTACGTGGAAAGCCTCACTGACGCGATCGAAGCGCGTGTGCTTCATCTCCTTAACGAGGTGGACAAGCTGGGTGGTTCAGCCCGTGCCATCTCCGCGGGATTCTTTCAGGAGGAAATCGGAAAGAGCGCTTACCAGATCCAACGTAAGCTCGAGAGTGGGGAAGCCGTTGTTGTGGGCGTGAATCGTTTCACCGATCGCACCGAAGCTCCGGTCATTCCGGCGCCTCACTACTCGGAGCTCGAGCGTGGCCAGGTGGCTCGCCTGCTCGAGGTTCGCGGCAGGCGCTCCAGCTCTGTTGTCTCGGGCGCGCTCGACGATGTGCGCGCGGCAGCAGCTTCTCCCAAAGGACGCTTGATGTCGGCCATCATCGATGCGGTCAAAGCGCGCGTAACCGTAGGCGAGATCAGCTCAGCGCTTGAGTCAGTCTGGGGGCGCTATACACCAGTCGCGTAGCCGTGCCCGCCTTGCTACACAGCCGTACTGACATTAGATTTTGCTTTAAAAGATGCACGTTAACACCATACGTCATGCCGACTTACGAGTTTGATTGCCCCGCGGGGCATCGGTTCGAAAAGTTCTATCGCAAGATGAGCGATTTCAGTTCGCTCGTACCCTGCCCGTCGTGCGGGAAGCCGGCCACGCGGCGCATGTCGGTCGGTGGAGGACTCATATTCAAAGGCTCCGGCTTCTACATCACGGACTACGGCAAGGACGGAAAGAAGGATCAGACCAAGCCCGCGGGGGACGTTTCGAAGTCGGATGCGAAGCCCGAGACCAAGACAGAAGGTCAGGCCGAGTCTAAGTCAGATCAGGCAGGCAAGGAGCCCGCAGAAGCCAAACCTGTGGAGAAAAAAGCTTCCGAGTCGAAGGCGGCGGGAGGGAAGCCGCCGCTACCTGGGAAGGGACCGAAATCGTCCGAATGACAGCTCGCGACACTATTCGCGCCGAGCTATTCCGCGCGGCGCGGGAGCTGGGTGCGCCCGAGTCTACCGAGGTCGTAGTCGAGCGCCCACGGGATCCGTCGCTGGGTGCGTGGACGACCAACCTGGCCATGACTCTCGCAAGGCGGCTCGGGAGCAAGCCCAGAGATCTTGCACAAGCATTGAAGGAGCGTGTCCGCCTGGAGCCCGCCGGAGTGTCCGCAATAGAGATCGCTGGACCGGGATTTCTGAACTTCCGGCTCGATTCCAGCGCCAATGCGCGCGCGCTCACAACCATACTTGCTGCGGGAGATCGCTACGGCCATCAGGATGTTGGTCGTGGGCGGCAAGTGTTGGTGGAGTTCGTGTCCGCCAATCCGACGGGTCCGCTGCATGTGGGACATGGCCGGCAAGCGGCACTCGGGGATGCCATCGCCACGCTGCTCGAGTGGACGGGGTGGACGGTTTCACGAGAGTTTTACTACAACGATGCCGGCTCTCAGATCGCGAATCTCGGGCTGAGCGTGCAGGCCCATCTCGCGCATATGAGCGGCCGCGAGCTCAAAATTGCGGATGGCGGCTATCATGGCGAATACATCAGGGAGATTGCCGAACGTTACGCGGCAGAGCATCCATCGGACCGGCTTGGACGAAGCCTTGACGACATCACGCGGTTCGCTGTTCGCGCGCTTCGCGCCGAGCAGGACATCGACATGCAGGCATTCGGAGTGCGGTTCGACAAATACTTTCTCGAGTCATCCTTGTATTCCGAAGGCAACGTCGAAAAGACTGTCAAGGCGCTCGAAAAGGCAGGCCACACTTTCGAGGACGCGGGCGCATTGTGGCTGAAAACCACTGATTTTGGCGACGACAAGGATCGCGTGATGCGCAAGAGCGACGGCACGTACACGTACTTTGTACCGGACGTAGCCTATCACGTTACAAAGTGGGAGCGCGGCTTCGCGCGGTCGATCAACGTGCAGGGCGCCGATCACCACGGCACCGTGGTGCGTGTGCGCGCGGGCCTGCAGGCGCTGGAGAGGGGAATTCCGGAGGGCTACCCGGAATACGCATTGCACCAGATGGTGACCGTGATGCGCTCTGGTGCCGAAGTAAAGATCTCGAAGCGGGCGGGTAGCTACGTGACTGTTCGTGATCTCGTCGAGGAGGTGGGCCGAGATGCCGTGCGCTATTTCTTCCTGATGCGGAAGGCGGATTCGCATCTTGTGTTCGATGTGGATCTGGCGCGCGCACGGAGCGAGGACAATCCGGTCTACTACATCCAGATGGCTCACGCCCGAATGTCCGGCATCTTTCGCGTGGGGGAGATCGACCGGGACAGCATCACCGGAGCCAACGTGGTTTTTTCGAGACTGGCCGAGCCCGAGGAGCAGGACCTGATCGCCGCATTGTTGGATTTTCCGGACGTTGTGCTCGGAGCGGCCGAAGCGTTGGAACCACACCGCGTCGCGAACTATCTCTTGGAGACAGCGCGCCTGATTCACTTGTGGTATCACAAGTTTCACGTTCTGAACGAGGCTGAGGAAATCACACAGGCACGGCTTCTGCTCGCGCGCGCCTCGGCCATCGTTCTTCGCAACGGACTTGCGGTGCTCGGAATCAACGCGCCCGAGCGAATGTGAACGGTGCCTTCACTGCGTGATTGCCGTTCAACCGGGCGGCATGTTTATTCCTAGCCAATGACAGTTCTCGTTGTGGGATCCGTCGCGCTGGATTCAGTTGAAACGCCCTTCGGAAAGGCCGATAACGTACTTGGCGGCTCAGCAAACTACTTCGCCGCGTCGGCGAGCCTGTTGGCTCCCGTACAAATGGTTGGCGTGGTGGGTGACGATTATCCAGTGGATCAGCTGGAAGCGCTCGCCAAGCGCGGTGTCGACCTCGCCGGACTGGAACACGCTCCTGGGGAATCGTTCCGGTGGCGCGGACGGTATCGTCACGATCTGAATACAGCCGAGACACTGGAGACGAGGCTGGGTGTGTTTTCGCACTTCCGGCCCAAGATTCCGATCCAGTTCAAGAAGGCACCGTTCGTCTTCCTGGGCAACATCGACCCCAGGCTTCAGTTGGACGTTCTCAACCAAGTCGAGCGCCCGAAGCTCGTTGCGTGCGACACGATGAACTTCTGGATCGAAAGCCGGAGAGCGGATCTCGAGGCATTGCTGAAGCACGTTGATCTGATCACAGTGAACGACGCGGAAGCGCGCCAGCTCACCGAAGAAGCCAATCTGGTCAAGGCCGCGCGCTCGATTCTCCGACAGGGTCCGAGCCACGTAATCATCAAGAAGGGGGAGCATGGCGCATTCATGTTCACCGGGAAGACGGTCTTCTTCGCACCGGCCTATCCACTGGAATCCGTTTTCGACCCTACAGGGGCGGGTGATGCGTTCGCCGGCGGGTTCATGGGCTACCTTGCCCGCACCGGTGACCTTAGTGAAACCAATCTGAAGCGTGCCATCGTTTACGGATCGGCCATGGGATCCTTTGCCGTCGAGCGATTCTCGATCGGCCGGTTCCTTGAAATAGGTCCGAAAGACATCGCCGAGCGCGTCGCCGAGTTTCACAAGCTGGTGGCATTTGACCAGGACATGCTGGATTGAGCGTCCCACTGGACTACCGGAGCTCGGGCGTAGACATCGATTCCGCGGACGAGGCCAAGCATCGAATCCGGGCCATTGTCGAGTCCACATTCACGCCTGGTGCTTGCGGCCAGTTCGGCGGTTTCGGCGGGCTGTTTCGTCTCCCCGAGGGCGTGCAGCGCCCAGTGTTGGTGTCGAGCGCCGATGGTGTGGGAACCAAGATCAAGGTCGCGATAGAGGCGGGTCGCCACACAACCGTCGGCCACGATCTCGTTAACCACTGCGTAAACGACATCCTCGTGCAAGGCGCTAAACCGCTCTTCTTTCTCGATTACGTCGCGTTTGGCGTATTGGAGCCCGCGCTCGTGGAGGCGGTGGTCACCGGTGTTGCGGCCGGATGCCGGGAAAACGCCTGCGCTCTCATTGGTGGAGAGACCGCCGAGATGCCAAGCCTCTACACCCCGCCTGACTACGATCTTGCCGGTTTCATAGTGGGTGTGGTGGAGGAAGATCGCGTTCTCGGCGCCGAGCGCGTGCAAGTTGGCGATGTCCTGGTTGCTCTGGAGAGTTCGGGACTCCACACGAATGGCTTTTCCCTGGCGCGACGTGTCGTGCGTGAGCGCTTGAAGCTTGGCGCTCATGACCCGTTCCCAGGAGAGTCCGGTTCGGTCGCTGATGTTCTCCTGAGGGTTCACCGCTCGTATCTCTCGTCATTGACTCCCGTGCTCGACAAGCTTCACGCAATGGCGCACATCACCGGCGGCGGTATCCCGGGCAATCTCAATCGTGCCCTCCCGGATCATCTGGACGCCGAGGTTGACACATCGACGTGGCGCGTACCAGCGGCATTCGCCGCGCTAAGGGAAGCCGGCGACATCTCGCGGAGTGAGATGTATCGAACCTTCAACATGGGCGTCGGAATGATCGCCATAGTTCCGGAGAACGCCTTGCAATACGTAGAGGCAAGTTCGTCCGCCGCCGCAGTTCGGGCGTGGCAGGTCGGCCGCGTGGTTTCGGGATCCGGCCAGGTTCTACTTGAGTAGGTAGCCGGAGTGGCCGAACGGACGGACAATGAATACATGCGACGCGCTCTGGCGCTTGCGCGCCGCGGGTGGGGCCAGACATCGCCCAACCCAATGGTTGGCGCCGTAGTCGTGAGGGACGGCGTGGTCGTCGGCGAAGGGTACCATGTACGCTACGGTTTGGATCACGCCGAAACTGTTGCGCTGCGCGAGGCTGGAGAGCGTGCGATTGGAGCCACCGTCTATGTGACGCTGGAACCCTGCACCCACTTCGGACAGACTCCACCTTGCGTCGATTCACTCATCTCGGCTGGAGTGAAGCGGGTGGTCGTGGCGGTGCGTGATCCCAATCCCGTTGCTGGTGGCGGGATCGAGAAACTGCGCGCGGCAGGCATAGAGGTGGCCGTCGGAGTGGAAAGCGACGCCACGAGCGAGCTGGTTGCGCCGTTTCTTCATTCTTTCCGATCAGCTCGGCCATGGGTAACGCTCAAGCTTGCGGTGTCGCTGGATGCCGCACTCGCGGACGCTACTGGCAGGTCGAAATGGATCACTGGACCAGTAGCCAGACGCGCAGCGCATCGGTTGCGTGCCGGCCACGATGCCGTTGGGATAGGCATCGGAACCGCGCTGGCCGATGACCCAATGCTGAACGTACGCGGTGTGAGGAAGCCGCGAGTGGCGCCGATGCGGATCATCTTCGACAATCAGGCGAGGCTGCCGATGGATAGCGCACTAGTCAGAACCGCATCGATGATCAGGACCCTGGTGGTCGCCAAGGAGCCAGCAACGGATAGCGTCAAGGCACTCGAGGCAGGAGGTGTCGGAGTATTGATTGCGGCTTCACTGGAGATGGCTCTGCGTGGCTTGCGCGAGCGGGGTGTGTTGTCCCTGATGGTTGAAGGAGGCGCGAGGTTGGCGGGTGCGTTTCTGGAGGCGCGCGAATTCGTAGACCGATTGATTATCTTTCAGGCTCCTGTGATTCTGGGCGCGGGTGCCAAGAACGCTTTCCAATACGTTTCGGGTGGACGCGTCGAGAGTCTGAGTCGAATGAAGGTGCTTGAACGACGAGCTCTCGAAGAGGATATGATGACCGTGTACGCACCGCTAACTGAGTAACGGCACGGATGTTTACGGGCCTGGTTGACGATGTCGGGACGATCGAGCTCGCAGCCCCCGCTGCTGCGGGACTGGAGCTCCATATTCGTTGCAGCTACAAAGACGTATTCGTCGGTGAGAGCATCGCCGTGAACGGTGCGTGTCTCACGGTGCTTCGGACGGGCGACTCGCTGGCCGAGACCAGGGAGGGTTCTCGTTTGGATACTCGATTCACGGGCGATCGCCACCTGGCGTCCTCAGGCTCCCGAGTCTTCGCTGTCGCTGCGGTGGAGACCACTGTTGCGCGCACGGCAATCGGTGAATGGCGTGAGGGCAGGCGCGTCAATCTCGAACGCGCCCTTCGCATGGGCGACCGTTTGGGAGGTCATATCGTACAGGGGCATGTCGATGGTGTGGGTACTGTCACCGGTGTCTCACACGCTCTCGATGGACGCCTCATATCGGTTGCATTGCCGCCCGGTCTGTCGGATCTCGTAGTGACTCACGGCTCAATCGCCATTGATGGCGTAAGCCTGACCGTGAACGACCTGCCGGCCGCGGACGTAGTGGAGCTGTCCTTGATCCAACACACCCTTCGCAGCACGGCATTGGGCGCTCTGGCTGCCGGCGACCATGTGCACGTCGAAGCCGACCCGATAGCCCGATACGTGCAGCGAGCGGTCGCGGCACATTTTTCCTTCTCCACGAAATAAGCAATGAACTTGAGCACGGTCGAGCAGGCGATCGCGGAGATACGCGCTGGCAAGCTCGTCCTCGTTGCTGATGACGAAGATCGTGAGAACGAGGGGGATCTCATCTGTTCGGCGCAGCTTGTAACGCCAGCCCTCGTCAACTTCATGATCAAGCGCGCAGGCGGACTCATCTGCCTGGCGCTTACCGCGGACCGCTGCAGCGTGCTGGATCTTCCGCAGATGAGTGAAGCCAACACCGAGGAGCGCCGAACCGCCTTTACGGTCAGCATCGATGCTGCCCCTCGTTTCGGCGTTACGACGGGAATAAGCGCACAGGACCGTTCGCGCACGATCCAGGTGGCTGTGGATCCTGCAAGCGCGCCAGGCGATCTTCGGCGCCCAGGCCACGTTTTCCCGCTGCGAGCATATCCGGGCGGCGTGTTGCAGCGAGTAGGCCACACCGAGGCCGCCGTGGATCTGGCAAGGCTGGCGGGGCTCAATCCCTCAGGCGTGATATGCGAGGTGCTCGACGAGCACGGTGAACCCGCAAAACGTCCTTGGCTCGAGAAGTTCGTAGCCGAGCACAATCTCGCGTTCATCACAGTGGCGGAGTTGGTCGCGTACCGGCTGCAAAACGAGCGCCTTGTTCATCGTATCGCGGAAGCGCGGCTCCCAACGGAGCTGGGCGAATGGCAGATAGTCGGTTATCGCAACGACGTGGACAATCACGAGCATGTAGCCCTCGTTTTCGGTGACGTCAGGGGGCCCAGCGAAGCGGAAAGGGGGACCGTTGAGAAGAGCGTGCTTGTTCGGATGCACTCCCGGTGCCTCACAGGTGACGTATTCCATTCCATGCGGTGTGACTGCGGTTGGCAACTGCACACCGCGATGCAGATGATCGCCGCCGAGGGACGGGGAGTGGTAGTGTATCTCGATCAGGAGGGTAGGGGGATCGGCCTTCTCAACAAGCTCAAGGCCTACGAGCTTCAGGATACAGGTATCGATACCGTCGAAGCGAACGAGCAGTTGGGATTCAAACCCGATTTGAGGAACTATGGCATTGGAGCGCAGATTCTTCTGGACCTCGGGCTCACGTGCATTCGGCCGATGACCAACAACCCTCGAAAGCTGGTGGGCCTCGAAGGCTATGGCCTGCGCGTGGAATCGCGTGTGCCCATCGCTCAGCCGGTCACGGCTGAGAACCGTGGATATCTGGACGCCAAACGCTCCAAGCTCGGCCATCTGTTCGCTCACTGATGGCAGAGTTTTCCGCAATGACCCGCGGCGACGGGCGCCGCATAGCGATCGTAGCAAGCCGTTTCAACGAATCGATCACGCGAGCTCTGGTTGAAGGCGCCGTGGATGCGCTGACGCGCCATGGCGTTGCGTTCGACGACATTGATCTCGTCTGGGTTCCGGGTGCCTGGGAGCTTCCAGGCGCAGCGCGTTCACTCCTGCGTAGCGAACGCTACGACGCGCTCGTGGCCGTGGGAGCAGTGATTCGTGGCGAGACACCGCACTTCGAGTACATATCCGGCGAGGCGTCCAGAGGCCTTGCGGTGGCTAGCTCGGACTTCGAGATCCCCATTGGCTTCGGCCTCCTTACCTGCGATACCGCGGCGCAGGCACAGGCACGAGCCGGCGGAGAGCACGGCAACAAGGGCTGGGACGCGGCGATCGCGGTGCTGGAGATGGTGAATCTCTCCGACATGCTGGATGTCACGGACGAGACCTGAGACACGCGCGAGATCGCGTGCGCTTCAGGCACTCTACGCGTGGGATGTCAGGTCAGCTGCAGGAACCTGCGAGCCACTCGATGTCGTTGCTACACACATATGGGATGATCTGGGTATCGCCACCGAGGAGCGGGTTATCGCGGGCCGCTTTATTCGCGCATACCTGGCTGTTGGACCTAGTATCGATGCGAGCCTTCGTGATATAACCACCAACTGGAGACTCGAGAGGCTGGGTGCAATCGAGCGGTCGGTGCTAAGGCTCGCCGCAGCTGAGCTGGCGGAGGGCGTGACGCCGCCGCGAGTGGTGCTGCAGGAAGCCGTCAAGCTAGCGGAACGTTACGGGAGCTCGCAGAGTGCTAG
This sequence comes from Gemmatimonadaceae bacterium, assembly GCA_046261975.1. Taxonomy (GTDB): domain Bacteria; phylum Gemmatimonadota; class Gemmatimonadetes; order Gemmatimonadales; family Gemmatimonadaceae; genus JBHENQ01. Next base: position 23,434 of record JBHENQ010000207.1, read on the forward strand.
CTTCGTCAACGGCGTGCTGGACGCCTTCGCTCGACGGTCGGGGAAGCTGCAGTGATGAACAGGCAACAGCGTACGGGTGATCGGGAACCGGCGGCGACTGGCCCTTACGTGCTTGGTTCCCCCTGGCAGCTGTTCCCTGTCTGCTGTTCCCCGATCTAATGCGCATTCTCATAGTCAACTGGAACGACCGGGAGAATCCACAAGCCGGAGGCGCGGAAGTACATCTTCACGAGATCTTCGGTCGGATTGCCGCTGAGGGCCATGACGTCACGCTGCTCTGCAGCGGATGGAATGGTGCCGCGCCGAGGGCCACTGTTGGCGGTCTGGAAGTGCACCGGGTGGGGAGGAGGTACACCTTCCAATTCCTCGCTCGGGGATATTTTAGCCGCACGCTGGCGGAACAAGGGCACGACGTGCTGGTGGAGGACATCAACAAGATTCCGCTCTACACGCCCTGGTGGCGCCCGGGCAGAACGCGTGTGGTTGCATTGGTCCCTCACCTCATGGGCAGCACGGTGTTCGAGGAAGCCAACATCGTGATGGGCACAATGGTATGGGCTTCGGAGCAGCTGCTGGCATCGGCGTACCGGTCTGTGCCATTCCAGGCAATAAGTGAGAGCACGGCGGATGACCTGGTAAGCCGCGGCATCCAACGCGCCAGAATTCAGGTCATCTATCCCGGCATCGACCCCAGGAGATTCACGCCTGCACCCGTCTTGCGCGCGCGGTACCCGCTGTTCGCGTACCTTGGAAGGCTGAAGCGCTACAAGGGCGTGGACATAGTAATACGGGCCTTCGCCATGATGAGTCATCCTACCGCGATGCTCGAGATCGCCGGCACGGGAGACTTCCGTCCCGAACTGGAAAAACTCGTGCACTCGCTTGACCTCGGCTCACGCGTGCGGTTTCTTGGGTTCGTCGACGAAACCGAAAAGCTCGAGCTCCTGAGAAAAAGCTGGGCGCTGGCTTTCGCCTCTCCCAAGGAGGGCTGGGGGATAACAAACATCGAAGCGGCAGCGTGCGGGACACCCGTGGTGGCGTCAGACTCACCAGGGCTACGCGAATCGGTACGCGATGGCGAGACCGGCTTTCTTGTTCCCCACGGTGACGTGGCGGCACTGGCCGCGGCACTCGGCCGGATAGCCTCATCGCGTGAGCTGGTCGACACGCTCGGCGCCGCCGCACGGTCTTTCGCGGAGCGGTTCACCTGGGAGACCGCGGCGAAGTTCACGCTGGAACATTTTGTTCGGACATCGGGGGGACGATAGTGGAGATAACCTTTCATTCGCACCACGCCGTGATCTCAGACCGCATGCGGCGGCGCGCAGAAAGAGCCATTCACAAGCTTGCGGCCCGCCTTCCTCGGGCCGTCGATGCAACCGTCCTGTTCGAGCAGGACGGTCCGGAGCGGCGGGTGGAGATAGTGCTTCGTCGCGCACGGCTGGGATCGCTCATCGGAAAGGGCCTGGCCGCCCAGTCAGGGCCGGCGCTAACCCAGGCTCTAGCAAAGCTCGAAGCGCAGATCGCTCGCCGCAAGCGGACGGTCAAGGCACGGGCACGGGCCCTGGCGCGCACATGAAGTCCGAATTCAGCGTCGGGCGAGTGCTGGAGCTGTGGCGCGAGACGCTCCAACTGGAACTGCTCGGCGACGATAGAGGGCTGGCGCGTGTGATCGGCAGCAGCGAGGTGTCCAGCCCTGGGCTGTTGCTGGCTGGATTCGTGGATCGGTTCCCCCTCCAGCGCATCCAGGTATTCGGGGAAACAGAAATTACCTACCTCACGTCGTTGTCCGACGACCAGCGCCGTGCCATGCTGGAACGCTTCTTCTCCTTTGACGTACCCTGCGCGGTCGTAACGAAGGGCCAGGACTTGCCTCCCGGCATGTTGGAAGTTGCATCACGTGCCGGGGTCCCGGTGCTGAGGTCGAGCCTCAAAACGGCGGAATTCTACAGGCGCATCAAACCCGCGATCAACGAGGAATTTGCGCCCAGCACTACACTGCACGGGTCGCTGGCCGACGTATATGGTGTTGGACTTCTCTTCGTCGGACAGAGCGGAATCGGGAAGTCAGAATGCGTTCTGGATCTGGTGGAACGCGGTCACCGGCTCGTGGCGGACGATCTGGTCATTGCAACTCGCCGGGGAAACGATGTTCTGATCGGCCGCGGTCACGACCTTCAACGGCACCACATGGAGATTCGCGGTGTCGGCGTCATAGATGTTCAGGCGATATTCGGAATTCGCTCGGTACGACAGCAGAAGCGGATCGAGGTCGTGGTGCAGCTGAGCGAATGGGACAAGGCGGCGGACATTGATCGTACCGGTCTGGACGGCGCAACTATTGATATTCTCGGGGTGGCAATCCCGCAGGTGACGATTCCGCTCAATCCGGGCAAGAATATCACGGTTGTTTCGGAGGTCGTGGCAATGAACCATCTGTTGCGCTACAGCGGCGTCGATCCAGCGGAGGCGTTCAACCAGCGCCTGATAGGGCGCATGCGCTCCGCTGCGAATGTGCGGCAATATCTGGCAGAGGATGACGAGTAACGCGGCAGCGCTACCCTCGCCTCGGCTGACGCCGGCGATTGTGGCCGGGCACGGCGATTTCGCGGCGGGAATGGTTTCAGCGGTAGAGCAGATTGTGGGGCAAACCGATCTCCTTATTCCGTTCTCGAATCGCTCGTTGAGCAGTGCGGGGATCGAGCAGGCACTCCGCGGCATCGTGGACGAGCATGGCGTGGTTGTAATTTTCACCGACCTTCCAGGGGGCAGCGCCACAATCGCGGCGAGCAGGCTGGTCCGCGATCGAAAGGATCTCGTTCTCATCACCGGCGCCAGCCTGCCGATGCTGCTGCATTATGCTACAACGACTATGACATCCGGTGCCGACATGGCGCGCGGGGCTGTCGAACGCGCCACTCTTTCGATGCGGACAATTTCGGGGAAGGGAGAAAAGGCTTGACGATAGAGCTTTATCGTATCGACGATCGCCTCATCCATGGCCAGGTTGTCGTCGGTTGGGGCCAGCCATTCGGGCTCGGCTTCATAGTCCTGGTTGACGACGAGGTGGCAGCCAGTGAATGGGAGCAGGAGCTCTACCGGATGGGTGTTTCGCCGAACATGGATGTCTACTTCGCGTCTGTGGAGGAGGCCGCCGCGCGAATCGGCGAGTGGAGAGCCGACGAGCGTCCGGGGATACTGCTCACCGGCGACATAGATTCGATGGGCCGACTTATCGAGCTGGTGCCCGACATTCATGCCGTCAACCTTGGCGGAATTCACCATCTGGAAGGACGTCAGGAGCGCCTACGATACGTCTACTTGACGGGCGCTGAGGAAGAGAAGCTCCGCGCTCTCGTAGAACGGGGAGTGGACGTTTCCTGTCAGGATGTACCGGCGGCGCGACCCGTCCCTCTGGACGAGCTACTTGCAGGCGAGATAAAGCGATGAGTTTCGAGATCGTTCCGGCTGTCATCCTCGGCGCGCTACTGGGTGTCGACGTCGTCAGTTTTACACAGACGATGGTTTCTCGTCCCATCGTGGCTGCCACTCTCGCCGGAATCGTTGCCGGCGACACTATGGCTGGTCTGCTCGCAGGGGCGTCGCTGGAGCTCGTCGCACTGGAGACACTTCCTGTCGGCGCTTCCAAGTATCCGGAGTGGGGTTCAGCTTCGGTAGTTGGTGGGACCTTCTTTGCTTCGTCGGGAGCGGACCATGCGGGCGCTCTTGTTCTGGCAGTACTTGCGGCCATCGTCACCGCCTGGGGCGGAGGGTGGAGCATGTATTTTCTGCGTAGAATCAACGGCGCGCTTGCCCGACGGATGGAGCCTGACCTGCGGTCGGGTCGTAGAGGTGCAGGGGCAACGCTGCAGGCGCTCGGCATTGTCGGCGATTTCATCCGTGGCGGCCTTGTCACTCTCATCGCTCTGCTGCTTCTCGGTCCCCTGGCAGGTCGTGGCGTCCAGGAATGGTCGCTGGATGCTCACTTCTCCGTCAGCGCGGTAGCTGCCGTTACTCTCGCCGTCGCGGTGAGCGCGACCTGGAAGCTGGTAAGCAACACTGCTGGCGCGCGCGTGATCATGGTGGGCGGAGTAGCGCTCGGTCTCACGCTGCTGATATTCGGATGAGCGCGGTGCCGCCCCCTGAGAGAAGGCTCTCATGGCTTACTTGGAGCGACATGTTCCTTCGCACGCTCACGGTGCAGAGCGCGTGGAACTATGAGGTGATGCTTGGAACCGGGATCGGCTTCTGCACTGAGCCGGCACTGCGATCACTTCCGGAGGGTCCCGGACAAACTGCATATCGCGAAGCGCTGGCCAGACAGTCGCGATACTTCAACGCGCACCCCTACCTGGCCTCGCTGGCTGTCGGCGCTCTGGCGCGCGCGGAGCTCGATGGCGAGCCGCCGGCGCAGATCGAACGATTTCGGGCGGCGCTCTGCGGTCCACTCGGCAGCATTGGAGACAGGCTCGTCTGGGCCGGCTGGCTGCCCTTCTGCTCGCTGTTGTCGTTGACGGCTTTCGGCCTGGGCGCCGGCGCAACCGCAACGATGCTGCTTTTTCTGGTCGTCTACAACATCGGCCATTTTGGGCTGCGAGCGTGGGGCCTACGAGAGGGCTGGCGGTATGGCATGCGCGTGGCCACAGCTCTCAATCACCCCGTGCTTCGTCAGGGGCCTGAGGTGATTACGTGGGGAGTAGCGCTTCTCGCGGGATTCTCGATTCCACTTACGCTGAATCGACTGGTTGGTTCCGAGATGCTGGGAAGGCGGGCCGGCGTTCTCGAGCCTCCGTTCGTTCACGGCCGAGCGGCAGACATTTTCGATCCACTCACCGTCTTGATTCTCAGCGCTGCGGTTCTCCTGGCCGCGCTGCTCGTCCGCCTGCACGGCCGCGTGGAAGGTTGGCGCGTCGCTGTCTATGTGTTGCTGGCCCTGGCTCTCTACTCGGTCGCCTAAATGGTCGAACGCAACGTCACCATCGTCAACGAGCAGGGCCTGCATGCGCGGCCGGCGGCGGAGATCGTGAAGACGGCCGCCAAGTTCAAGAGCGACATTACCATGGTCCGTGATGACATGGAGGTGAACGGCAAGAGCATAATGGGTGTGATGATGCTGGCCGCTGAGTACGGCTCAACGCTGGTCGTGCGGGCAGATGGCCCGGATGCTGATGCCGCGGTGGAAGCGATCGCCGCGCTTGTAGAGCGTAAGTTCGGAGAGCGCTGAGTGGCCCGCACGCTGAAGGGCATCTCCGCATCGCCTGGCATCGTAGTGGGACCTGTACACGTTCTGCTCTGGGAAGTGCCGGAGGTGCCGCACCGTATCATCCCCACCGACGCGATTCCATCCGAGATCGAACGCTTTCACAGGGCACTCGACAGCTCGCGCGAGCGTCTGCGTCTCATTCGGGAGCGCGTCAGCACGCGCACGGGTCCAGAGGAAGGCGCGATTTTCGATGCGCAGCTCCTGATTCTGGAGGACGGAGAGCTCATCAATCGCGTGGAGACGCTCATTCGGCAGAATCTCGCGGCTGAGACGGCCTTTGATCTCATTCTGCTCGAGTGGCGGCAGCATTTTGCTAGGCACGCGGTTCCCATGATGAGAGAGCGAGTCGGCGATATTGCTGACGTCCAGATACGCGTGCTTTCCCTCCTGATGGGTCTCCCCGACCACGACCCCGTGGACGTTCCGAAGGGGTCGAATGCCATTCTTGTGACGCATGATCTCACCCCAAGCCTGACGGTGCAGCTCGACCGGGACGCCATCAGCGCGATTGCCACCGACGCTGGCACGCGGATATCGCACGTCGCGATCCTTGCTCGCTCGCTCGGAATCCCGGCGGTGGTGGGGCTACGTGATGCGACGTCGCGCGTCAGAGGCGGCGAGCAAGCCGTCCTTGACGGAGCCGCAGGCACACTTTCGATCGAGCCTTCGGCTGACGATATCCAGGATTATCTGGCGCGTGATCGTGCCGCGGTTCAGGTAACAGCAGAGCTGTCACTCCTGGCGTTCGCCGAGCCCATCACGCTCGATCGGGTGCGGGTCATACTCCGAGTTAATGTCGATCTGCCGGAAGAAGCTGACCGGGCCGCCCACAGCGGGGCCGACGGCGTCGGTCTCATGCGCACGGAGTTCCTCGTGATCGGCCGCACCACCATGCCCGATGAGGAAGAACAATACGAGACGTATCGTGGCGTGGTGGAATCCTTTGCCGGCGCGCCCGTAGTGATCAGGACCTACGACATTGGTGGCGACAAGTTGCCAGTCGGTGGATTTCCGTCCGAGCCCAATCCGTTCCTGGGATGGCGTGCTATCCGGATGTGTCTTGACGAACCGGAGATTTTCAAGACGCAGCTTCGGGCGCTCCTCCGGGCTGGCGTGCACGGTGATGTCCGTATAATGCTGCCGCTGATCGTTTCGGTGGAGGAAGTGCGTCAAGCGAGAGCCCTTCTCGAAGAAGCGGCGAACGAGCTCGCCACGCGCGGCGCGTCTTTCCGGCGCGATGTGCCTCTGGGCGTCATGATAGAGACGCCGGCGGCCGCCGTCGCCGTCGATTCGTTCGTTAGCGATGCGGCCTTTTTCAGCATTGGAACCAACGACCTGGTGCAGTACACGCTGGCGGTAGATCGCGGCAACGCCAGCATGGCTTCACGATTCACGGCGCTGCATCCGGCGGTACTTAGGCTCATCGAGCACACGGTCTCCGTAGGGCATTCACATGGCCTGGAAGTGGGCGTATGCGGCGAAATGGCGTCGCAACCGCTAATGGCATTCGCGTTGATTGGGCTCGGAGTGCGTCAGCTAAGCGTAAACCCCGGCGCCGTTCCGCTCGTCAAACGATTGATCAGAGGGATGCACGCGAGCGAAGCGGCGAAAGCGGCAAACGCGGCGCTCGCCGCTGGGACCGCGGCCGAGGCTACGGATATTCTCAATTCGAGATTCGCGGAGATGTTTCGAAACGATCCAGTGCTCAGCGATTGGTTGCCCGCGCGCGCCTGAGTCGTTAAACTCCCACGAACGTTCCACGACGCGCCCCCCACCCGGCACTGCCGGGCGTTCGACTGCCCGTGAGGAGATGGATTTGTTGGACAACTTCCTTTTTACATCTGAGTCTGTAACCGAAGGTCATCCGGACAAGATCGCCGACCAGATATCGGATGCGATTCTGGACGCGATTCTCGCCGAGGACCCGACTGCCAGGGTGGCCTGTGAGACGATGGTGACCACGGGTCTTGCCTGCATCGCCGGTGAGATCACGACGCGAACCTACGTACATTTTCCGGATATCGTCCGAAGAACCATCGACGAGATCGGTTATACCGATGCCTCTTTCGGTTTCGACAGCAAGACCTGTGCTGTGATGAGCAGCATCGACCGGCAGTCGACCGACATCGCGATGGGAGTGGACACGGGCGGAGCAGGTGATCAGGGAATGATGTTCGGCTACGCTAGCAACGAAACTCCCGAGCTCATGCCGATGCCGATCAAGCTGGCGCACAACCTCACGCGTACACTGTCGGAGTGCCGGAAGAGCGGAGCGTTGCCATGGCTTCGACCCGATGGGAAGGCGCAGGTGACGGTGGAGTACGAGAACGGAGTGCCTGTCCGCGTGGATACAATAGTTGTCTCTACCCAGCACGCGGAGGATGTTTCGCTCGAGGAGCTCCGTGATGCGGTCAGCACCCGCATCATAGGCCCGTCCATTCCGCCACATCTGGTCGACATGGCAACGGTGAAGCTACACATCAATCCGACCGGGCGGTTCGTCGTAGGCGGTCCTCAGGGTGACGCTGGACTCACAGGACGCAAGATCATCGTCGACACGTATGGCGGAATGGGCCGGCATGGTGGTGGTGCCTTCAGCGGAAAAGACCCCACCAAAGTCGACAGATCCGGCTGCTACGCCGCCCGTTGGGTGGCCAAGAACATCGTTGCTGCCGGCCTCGCGACGCGGTGCGAGGTACAGGTGGCCTATGCCATAGGTGTGCGGAAGCCCGTGTCCGTCATGGTTGATTCATTCGGCACCGGCTTGGTCGAAGACCGCTGCATCGAGAGGGCCGTCAACGAAGTATTCGATCTGACGCCGGGCGGTATCATCCAAGCGCTGGATCTTCAGAGGCCAATCTACAAAGCGACCGCTGCGTACGGACACTTTGGACGCGAGCCGCGCATCGCGGGGAACGGGACGAATCCCATGACGTTCTTCTCGTGGGAGAGGACCGATCGAGTGGACGCACTAAAGCGCGCGGTGCGGTAAGTCAAATCAGGTCCGGAGAACAAACCTGGCGGCGTGGAGTACAACGAAGAACATGACTTTGCCTCGACACCGAGCATGATCGAAGTCACAGTCGCGCGTCTCGGGCTCGACAGCGTGTCGAACACATACGTCGTCATCCTGCAGGAAAAGGGCGGCGAACGGCTACTGCCCATCTGGATTGGACAACCGGAAGCCGAATCGATCGTGATGGAGATGAAAGGCATCTCGCCACCGCGGCCGCTCACGCACGATCTCTGCAAACGGCTGATCTCCGGTATGGGAGGCGATCTCAAGCGCGTTCAGATCACCCAGGTCAAAGACAATACCTATTTTGCAGAGCTGCACATTCTGCGTGGGGAGGACGTTTTTCATATCGACGCGCGTCCATCCGACAGCATTGCCATAGCGCTGCGGCTGTCGGCGCCGATCTTCGCGCAGGAATCGCTGCTCACCTCCATCGCGCTCGAGGAAGCGGGCACGGGAGAATCAGAGGAACCGGACGTGACGGAAGAGTTCAAAGCCATCGCTGAAAAGTACAGGATGGACGCAGATCAATTGAAGGAATACCTGGAAAAGATGAGGCCCGAGGACTTCGGAAAGTTTCATCTGTGACGTCTGCTGTGCGGCTGGCAACATCGGTCATTCAGGCGGTCGCTCGGTGCGGCCGCCTTTATCTTGTGGCGGTGATCGGGTTGATGTCCACGGCCGCGGTGCGCGCGCAGGGGGTTCCGGCGTCGTCAAGAACAGTTAGCGGACGCGTCGTCAGTCCCGATTCAAAGAAAGCGTCGGTGCGCCCGGTGAAGGGTGTTTGGGTCGTTCTGCATCGCGTGGGAACCGACGCTGCCGCTCCCCTCGACTCCGTGATCACGGACCACGCTGGCCGCTACTCGTTCCGGTACCGTCCGTCGGGCGACACAACCGCGGTCTACTTCGTGTCCGCCCAGTACGCGGGTCTGGCTTACTTCTCCGCCCCGTTGCGTGAGGTCAGAGTAACCGGTGAAGCTGCGGAGCTTACGGTTTTCGATACAACATCTGCCAGCATCCCGCTTCACGTACGAGGCCGACACCTTGTCATCGCCGCTCCGCGAGTAGATGGCACACGAGAGATCGTGGAGGTGTTCGAGTTGTCGAATGATACCAGCGTAACTCTCGTGTCGCACGATGGTGTTACTCCTACGTTCAGCTCCATGCTCCCTCCAGGCGCGAGCGGGGTGGACATGGGGCAAGGCGATGTCGCCGCTGACGCCGTTCGCGTAGTCAATGGGCGTCTGCTGGCGGTAGCACCCATTGCTCCCGGCATAAAGCAATTCTCATTCTCTTATCAGCTTTCTCCGCCGTCCTTCCCATTGAGCGTGCTGCTCGACCGAGAGGTTGCCGTACTCGAAGTGCTGGCTGAAGAGCCCGGCGCATCAGCCGAGGGTGCGCGACTCACGGAAGTGAATCCTGTATCCGTCGAAGGAAGAACCTTCAGACGGTATCTGGCGCAGAGCGCGCCGGTAAACTCGGTTATTCGTATTTCGGTCCCAAGCGTCGGCGGAGCGCGACGCTCGAACGCTCTCTACATAAGCATGGTCGCAATCGCGATTGGGATCGCCATGCTGATAGCCCTGGCGGCGTCGTTCACGCGGTGGCGGCGTACTTGAAGCCCCCTCCGGTTCTGGCTACATTGTCGGCACACAACTGAATCGCGGATGCGAGACCGGAAGCCGGTGCGAGTCCGGTGCGGTCCCGCCACTGTAACGGGTGTTAACGCACGCTCAATTCGCCACGGGTCACGCGATCCGGAAGGCGAGCGATGCGACCCGAAGCCAGGAGACGCCTCGCGTCCGCAGTAGCCACACAGTCCCTCGGAGCAAGGGCTGGTGACCGCGATGGTTTCCAGAGCTACATCCTTCACGGGCATCTTCCTCTCCGGAGAAAAGGTGCCCTTTTGCGTATACGCCGATCTCAGCTGCTCCTGCTGTCATGTGCCGCTGCTGCCTGCGCAGGCGACTCGCGAGAGCATGCGGACTCCACTGGCCAGCTCCGCGATGATTTTGGTGTTGAGGTCCCCGAGGGAACTGCGAATTCTCCAGCGCGAATAGTTTCGCTCAACCCAGCTACCACGGAGCTGCTCTTCGCGATTGGCGCGGGCAGCCGCGTCGTCGGCCGAACGCATTGGGACGTTTGGCCCGATTCCGCGAAGCTGGTCCCAGATCTGGGTCCAGGCTTGCGTCCGAACGTCGAGGCAGTTCTCGCGAAACGACCCGATCTTGTGATCATTTACGGAAGCGAGGAGAATCGCGCTGCGGTCGATC
>JBHENQ010000208.1:0-6089 GCA_046261975.1 Gemmatimonadaceae bacterium
CGAGGATCCGTACGGCAACGTGGTAACCAACATCGCCGGAGGGTTACTGGACTCGGTCAGCGCACACGTGGGGGACTCTCTCGAAGTCCGAATCGGCTCGCGCGAACTGCGCCTGCCGTGGCGCCACACTTTCAGCGATGTACCTCGAGGTCAGGCGCTGGCCGTGATGCACGAGCGGGGCCTCCTTTCCTTTTCCATCAATCAAGGCGACTTCGCGTCCAGGTATGGCGTGAAGCGGAAAGATCTCGTGGTGGTTCGCCTGATTCCGTGAACAGGTACGCCGACAGGAGCTGCGCATTTCGCAGCCAGCACGTTACATGCGCTTCGCACTGCGCACGAACTTCGCGCTAGAACCGAGCACACGTAGCTACGCAAGGAGCACTAAATACGACTGCTTCGGTTCAAGTGCTCCATGCGGAGGTCCGAGTGCGATTTGCGCGATGCGAAGTCTGCACGCGGTGCGTAGCGCAGGTAGCGTGCTGGCTGCGAAATGCTACACCTTGACGTCACCGCTCAGCTTTACATAGGTTGTCTATGTCATGACTTCCATACGAGAGTCGGAGATTCCGCCGGGAACGTTAGACATGTTGATCCTGAAGACGCTACTCCGCGGCCGGGAGATGCATGGCTTCGAGATCGCGGAAGCCATCGAGCGCACTTCCGCCAGCGTGCTGCACGTCGAAGAAGGCTCCTTGTATCCGGCGCTGCAGCGGATGCTGATCAAGGGGTGGCTGAAGGACGAATGGGGACGGACTGCGGAGAACCGCCGGGCGCGATACTATCGCGTCACGGCAGCAGGGCGACAGCAGCTAGAGCGCGAGACACGGTCCTATCAACGCGTTACGCACGCCATCGAGCTTATCCTGCGGCCGGCGTAACTACGAGCCGCCCGCGCCTCAGTCGGCGCGAAGTACCTCCACCAGATCGACGCGCCGCGCCCGCCATGCCGGACCCAGGGTTGCCGCGACAGCCGCAACCGCGAGGACTGCCGGCACGATAGTGAAGGTCGTCAGATCGTGCGCATCGATGCCGTAGAGCAGGCTCGTCATCACGCGCGCCAGCGCCCACGCGCCTACCATTCCGATCATCAGCCCCGCTCCGATCATCCATACCATCTCGCGGGCAACTAAGGTCACAAGATCCGCTGCAGTGGCGCCGAGTGCGGCGCGAATCCCGAGCTCGCGCGAGCGCTGCGCGACGCCATAGGAAATCACAGCGTATACTCCCAGCGATGCGAGCAGGAGCGCGAGAGCGGCGAACGCCGATATCAGCAGCGTGTTGATGCGACGCGGCGCCACCGATGCGCCCACCACGTCCTCCATCATCCGCACATTGTAGACTGCCTGGTTGGGATCGACAGCTCTTACGGCGTCGACCATTCCCGCGAGCAGTGCATCGGGTCGCAAGCTGCTCCTCGCAACGAAAGCGAGCCGGGCCGGCGCCTCTGCGTACATCGGGAAGTATATCTGCGGGTCAACCTCGCTCTCCAGGTTCGCTTCGCGAACATCGCCGGCTATGCCCACCACAGTCACACGCGGGTCGTCCGGCGCACCAGCGCGGAAGGTGCGTCCGAGTGGATCGATGCCTGGCCAGAACTTTGTCGCCATCGCAGCGTTGATGATCGCGACTCTGGGCGCCAACGAGTCGTCGGTGATCGCGAAACTCCGCCCTCTCAGGATCGGAACGCCAAGCGTCTTGAAGTACTCGCTTGACGCTATCAGCCAGCGAGCGAATCGCCCTCGGTCCGTTTGCGGCGGCACGCCATCGATGTCGACGCCGATCGAGATACCCTCGCCACCACGGAGCGGCAAATCGTTGACGACGCCCACAGCCTCCATGCCGGGCAAGGCCGACATCTGCGTGAGGATCGCATTGATCCTCTCCAGCCGTACCGCGGCAGGCATCCCGCTAACAAGGGAAAGCTCCAGCGTCCCGACACGTGACTGATCGATTCCGGCGTTCGACTGCATCAGTCGCTCAAAGCTTCGGAGCATCAACCCCGCGCCCACCAGCAGGATGAGCGTCAACGCGAGCTCCGCCACCACGAGTACGCGCCGTGCACGGCCGCCGGCAGTAGCTGTCGCACCGACGCCCCCCCCACCGCCCGATTTGATTGTCGCCACCGGCGCCTCGCGCGTGCCTCCGAGCGCGGGCCACAGACGAAGCCGATGCCTGTAATAAGCGCGAGCGCGGTGGCGAAGCCGAGTACGCGGAGATTGACCTCAGCCGGCGCGACGCCCGAGAGCTCCGCGGGCATGATCGCGTTCATCGTTGATAAGGCTATCGGTGCGAGCGCGACGCCGAGAGCGGCGCCGGCCAACGAGAGAATGAGGCTCTCGGTGAGGAGTTGCCGCACTAGGCGGCCGCGAGTCGCACCCAGCACCTCGCGCACCGCGATCTCGCGACGGCGCATAGTGGCGTGCGAAAGGAGAAGGTTGGTGACGTTGGCGCATGCGATGAGCAGCAGCAAACCGGTAGCGCCGAGGAGAACCATGAGGGCGGATCTACGATCTCCCACGAGCTCACGCTGGAACGGAGTGAGCGCGCCCTTCAGGTCGATTTCTGCGATGAGCTCATCCAGATTCGTACGGCTTTCCGCTGTCGGCCCCCCAACCGATGCGGCCTGCATCTGCTGCCACCGGGCGCGAAGTTGCTGCGTCGCGGTCTCGATGCTCATTCCCGAAGCGACGCGTCCGATCACGCTCGAGGGTAGCCATCCGCGAAACGGCTCAAAGGTCGCGATCGTGGTAGGCACAGCCATTGGGATCCAGACGTCGCTTTCACCAGGAAAGCTGAATCCCCTCGGCATGACGCCAACGACTTCGTAGGAGCGAGCGCCGAGCTGGATGCGGTGACCGAGCATCTGGCCTTCTCCAAACTGGCGCTCCCACAACCCGTACGACAGGATCGCGGCCGGCGGACCATCAGGCGCGCCTTCCTCATGTGAGAACGGCCGGCCGAGAACAGGTGCGACGCCGAGCGTCGCGAAAAAGTCCTTGGACACGACCCCGACCTTCAAACGCTGCGGGCGGTCGGGATCGGCGAGATTGAGTCCTCCGCTCGCGTATGCGGCCACGTGAGAGAAGACGTGCGGCATCTCGCTGATATCGATGATGTCCAGGGCCCAGTGATCCTCGGCCGAGGAGCGTGACTCCAACGCGAATGGTATCTGGACTCCCCGGATCGTCACCAGCTGGTTCGGCTCGCGAAAGGGAAGGGGGCGCAACATGGCTGCATCCACCGCGCTGAACATTGCGGTGGTTGCCCCGACGCCGAGGGCGAGCACGCTCACGACCGCGAGCGTGAATCCAGGGCGCTGTGTCAGGCGCCGGATGGCGTAGCGGATATCCTGCGTGAACTGATCCAAGCCGCCGAGTCCCCACATGTCGCGACTACTCTGTTGGAGATGGATCTGATTACCGAAACGTCGCTGCGCTGCGAAGCGCGCCTCCGTTGCATCGAGACCCGAGCGCTCCATTACCTCCTGCCGCAACTCCACGTGCAAGCGCATCTCCTCGGCCAACTCGGCGCTCAGGCGGTCGCGGCGCATGAAGTACCGGAGTCGTCGAAAGAGCTCCACGATCATCTAACGTTCCTCTATAGTCGGACAGGTAGGTCAGGATGGCCCGCGGTATACGAGCGTCCTCTAACATAGATAGACTATGTCAGCCTCCGCAAGGTTGCCGGCTATGTTTGCAGCCGGGAGGAGTACTGCCAAGAAATGCTGCCGATGCCTTGCAGTCATTCGTCGCTCGCTGCAGCATTTGTCTGGCTACCACTTGGAAGAACCACAGGCAGATCCTTACAGGAGTTCGGATGCCGAATATGGAGCCGACACCGCCGCGGAACGTGTCCTGGCGCACCTTTGCAGCCGTCGGCTTCATTGCCGGCATCATTACTGTGCTCCTGATCCTGCTCACTCGCTCCTGATGTGGCGGCTAGGTAGCTGCCGGGTTTCTCAGGCGAGCGCGGCTTGGTGCGTAATAGGTAGGTACTGAGAGAAGAGTGAGAACCTCGTTCTTTTTGGCCGCCCTGGTAGCGTTCGACTCGATGGCTTGCGATGCGTTCGGGCCGCACAGTTGCCCGCTGAGTGTCAACCCGGCGGTGACCATCGCGATTCGCGACGCGGCGACCGGCGTGCCGGCCGCGATCGGGGCCGTGGCCACAGCGCGCAACGCGACCATGGTGGACACGTTGGCCGGCTTCGACAGCCTCACTGTCACATCGCGGCGCGCTGGGCCGGGCACTTACCGGGTCGAAGTGCGTAAGGCAGGGTACTTGAATTGGGTTGCCGAAGGAGTGCACGTGGGGAGCATTGGCGGCGCGTGTCCGACCATGCAGACCGTGCACCTCGAGGCCGCCCTCGACCCGGCTGACTAAGGGCTGACTCCCGGCCTCAGGCCGACTGCCTGCTGAGCATTATTCGGCGCGTTCAGCTCACCGCACGAGCACTCGGTAGCCATGTGCGGGAATGTCGATGCTACCCTGCGTCGCGAGCGCGACACGGTCCTTCCCAAACCAGTCGGTGTACTCGCCGGGCCGCGGCAAGCCGTTGTAAATCGCCTTGACCGCGGTGTCGGCAAAGTTCACAGCCACCAGCACCGTGTTCGAGCCCTGCGTGCGGGTGAAGGCGTACACGCGCGGCCCACCGTTCGTGGCGAGTTTCGTCTGCGGGCCGCCCCACGCACCGTTAGCGAGCGCTGACTGTCGCTCCTTAAGGTCAAACACCGCACGATAGAAACTGGCGAGCGACGGGCCGTTCCAGTCGACGGTGTCCTTCTCGAAGAAACGCAGCCGCTTCTGCATGCTCACTTCCTGCCCGGTGTAGAGGAGTGGCATCGAGTTCCGGACGGTGGCGCTGAGTATGAAGGCGGGGATGTGGTTGGCGCCCATCCGCTCGAACTCGGTACCCTGCCAGCTGTTCTCGTCGTGGTTGCTGGTGAAGTACATGCGGTACGCGTCGCGTGGGAACACGCTGTCCTGCCTGGCGAAGTAGTTATCCAGTGCAGCGGTGGTCTTTTTCCCCTGTGCAATCTCGTTGAGCAGATGGTGAAATTCCCATCCATACGTCATGTCGAACGACGCGTGGTGTTTAGGATCCTCCGACTCGGCCAGCATGAACAGGTCGGCCCGCGCCCTCGTGAGCTCGCGGCGCGCGTCGACCCAGAACTCCCTCGGCACCCCGCCGGCCACGTCGCAGCGAAAGCCGTCGATTCCGGTTGAATCCACCCACCAGCGCATCTCGGCGATCATGGCACGCCGCATCTCGGTGTTGTCGTAGTTGAGCTCCGCAACGTCGGTCCAATCTGTTTCGCGCCCCTCGTTGTCGCGCGCGTTGATGATCGTGCCGTCCGACCGGGTCACGTAGTAGTTCTTGTTCGCGATCCAAGGATGGTCGAAGGCGGTGTGGTTGGGCACCCAGTCCAGTATCACCTTCATTCCGTGCTGATGGGCAGCGGCCACGAACGCTTTGAAGTCCGCTTCAGTCCCGAACTCCGGGTTGATCGCGGTGTAGTCGGCGATTGCGTAGTAGCTGCCGAGCGGGCCCTTGCGGTTCTTTTTTCCGATTGGCTGCACGGGCATCAGCCACAGGATGTCGACGCCCAGGTCCTTGAGGCGGGGCAGGTGACGCTGCAATGCGGCGAGCGTGCCATCGGGCGTGTATTGCCGCACGTTCACTTCGTACATGACCGCATTGCGAGACCACGCCGGATGGAAACCTGCATCCGGTGCCGCGGCGGTCGCCGCCGGTTGCGCGACTGGAGCCGGCTGCGGCGCGGGATGGCAAGCTCCGAGGCCGAGGGCGGCCGCCAGGAAGAGCAACACTGTTCTCATGACACGCTGACCGAATGAGAGGGGCGAAGATGACCCGCACGTTTCGGGGGCGCAAGGATCATTGCGTGTCGCCCGCGGTCCGGCCTTACTCAGGATTTGCGATGGTCAGCTTGAACCCATCGGGGTCAGTCACCGTGAATCCCATTGGTCCCCACGGGAGGGGCGCGGGTCCATCGTCCAACGTGATTCCCGCAGCCTTCGCTTGCCGAGCGAGTGATTCGACATCCTGATCCGTTTCGAAGTACAGTCGGATT
>JBHENQ010000209.1:0-8744 GCA_046261975.1 Gemmatimonadaceae bacterium
CCTCTGGAAGGACGCGGATCCAGAATTGAGGCCGGCGGTCGCAGATGCCAGGCGTAGGTTGGCGAGGCTTAGCGAAGAACCGCCTCGGTAACGCGTCGTCTCCCAGCGGCAACGCGCTCGTTATCGGATCGGCCGCCAAAGCGCGGACGTTTTGACGTTGTGACGTCTTGATGCTATGTTTCCGTCCATGCCAACCGAGAAACGTCTTCCGAAAAGGGCCACCGTCTACTTCGATTCGAGCCTCCATAAGGCGCTTCGTATCAAAGCCGCCCAGACTGAGCGCTCCGTCTCCGAACTCGTGAACGCGGCCGTCCGCCAGAGCTTCGCTGAGGATGCCGAGGACCTGGCCGCCTTTGAAGATCGGGCTGCGGAACCTAACCTGGCCTTCGAAGTCGTCCTAAAGAACCTGAAGCGGCGTGGCAAGCTATAGCGTCTTCATCAAGCCTTCAGCGGTCAAGGAACTGCAGAATGTCCCCCTCAAGAACCGCCGCAAGCTCGCAGCCAGGATACGGGAACTCGCCCAGGAGCCGCGACCTCACGGCTGCCAGAAACTCTCCAGCCTCGAGCGGTATCGAATCCGACACGCCGACTCCCGCGCCGTTTACGAGATCGATGATGACCTCATCACGGTACTCGTCGTAAAGATTGGCCACCGCCGCGACGTGTACCGCAAGTAAGGCGGAAACGCATGCTACTGGCCACGTCCACCACATTTCCATGTCGGCGCAGTCTAGGCTTGCCCTGCGATAGCTTATTAGCTATCATAGGAAATGAGTGACACCCCCGCTACTCTGCTTCGCGCGGCTCGCCGCCGAGCGGGCCTGAGTCAGCGCGCACTCGCTCAGCGCGCTGGTACGGCGCAGTCCGTGGTGGCGCGTATCGAGCTGGGACGCACTAGCCCGAGCTGGGATACGCTCACCTCGCTCCTCAGCGCTGCCGGGTTCGATCTGGGGTTGCGGCTCGAGACTTCACCGGCACGCTCAACGCACATGCTCGACGACGTGGCGCGCATCCGGCGCCTTACGCCGGAGCAGCGTCTCCTCGAGCTGCGCAACTCGTCGCGCTTCTTCGCCGCCGCCAAGCGGTCCCCGCGTGCAGCCACTCGATCCTAAGCGTCTTGTGACAACACTGGCGAAGCACCGCGTGCGCTATGTGCTCATCGGTGCCGTTGCTGCGCGACTACACGGCTTCCCACGCATGACGGCGGACGCCGACATCACGCCCGCTCGCGATCCGGCGAACCTCGAGCGTCTCGCAGCCGCGCTCCGGGAGCTCGATGCCCGGATCTACACCGACTCGTTACCCGAGGGCCTCGCATTCGACGTGAGCGCCCAGACCATCGAGCGCGCTGACATCTGGAACCTCGTGACGGACGCGGGCCGACTCGACGTCGTGTTCACACCTTCGGGTACGACGGGCTACGACGACATCGCCGCGTCTGCGGTGACGTTCAACGTGTTCGGGTGTAATCTGCGAGCTGCACGGCTGGAGGACATCCTGCGATCGAAGGAAGCTGCCGACCGGCCCCAGGACCGGCAGGACGCGATCGTCATTCGCGAGATGCTGCGTCAGGGACGCGGAAAGGTCACGTCGTGACTGACACGACCCTCCGCCTCACGTCTGCCCTTGCCGACCGCTACCGCATCGAGCGGGAGCTGGGCGCGGGCGGAATGGCGACAGTCTATCTCGCCCATGACGTAAGGCACGAGCGACAGGTCGCGCTCAAGGTGTTGCGTCCTGAGCTCGCCGCCGTGATCGGTGCCGAACGCTTTCTGACCGAGATCCGCACCACCGCAAATCTGCAGCATCCGCACATCCTCCCGCTCTTCGACTCGGGTGCGGCAGACAGCTTCCTCTTCTATGTGATGCCGTACGTTGAAGGAGAGTCGCTGCGGGACCGCCTGAATCGCGAGAAGCAGTTGCCAGTAGCTGACGCCGTGCGCATCGCGCGCGAGGTGGCGAGCGCGCTCGACTATGCCCATCGCCACCACGTGATTCACCGGGACATCAAGCCGGAGAACATCCTGGTGCACGATGGTCAGGCGCTGGTTGCGGACTTCGGCATCGCCATCGCAGTTACCTCCGCGGGCGGCAACAGGCTGACCGAAACGGGAATGAGCCTCGGCACGCCGCACTACATGAGCCCGGAACAAGCGACGGGCGAGCGCGAGATCACTGCGCGCTCGGATGTCTACGCGCTGGGAGCGGTGCTGTACGAGATGCTCGTCGGTGAGCCGCCGTTCACAGGGCCCACCGCGCAGGCGATCGTAGCGAAAGTGATAACGGAGGAGCCGCGGCGGCTCATCCCCCAGCGCAAGAGCGTACCTCCCGCGGTGCAGGACGCGGTGCTCACCGCGCTAGAGAAGCTGCCGGCCGATCGGTTCGACTCCGCCGCCGACTTCGCGAAGGCACTCGGAGAGGCGGCACAGACACTGGGCCGGCCAAGAGTCTCGAAGACGATTGCCCTTCCTGCCGCCGCCAAGGCATGGCGTCGTGAGGGCGTATGGGGATGGGTCGCTGCAGGACTCGCCACCATCGCTGCACTCTGGGGCTGGCTTCGTCCACAGGTGGCCGTGAATGGCCAGTCGCCAACCCGTCTCGCGATCATGGCGCTTGGCCTCGGCGGATCGGGCGGTACATCGCTTCAGCGCCAGATTGGGATCACGCCTGACGGGGCGACGATTCTCTTCGTCGCGGTGGGGGCGGACGGCGTCAATCGTCTCATGCGACAGTCGCTCGATGAATCTGAGCCCACAGCGATTCCGGGAACCGAAGGCATTGCAAGCCCGCAGGTATCGCCGGACAGCCAGTGGCTAATTGGCACGCGCACGCTGCGTGAGCAGGCAGCGTTCCGGTTCGCACTCGAGGGAGGTACGGGCAGCCGACTCCCACAGCCAATAAGATCCACGGCCTACGCCGCATGGAGGAACGATGGGTCGCTCTGGATCAGCCCGGAGTCGGACCGTCAACTCACGCGCATCGGAGGCCGCGACTCCGTCACCCGGCCATTCCAGGACCGGAAAAACGACTTGGTGGTGCAGCAGATCCTGCCCGACGACCGGACCGCGATTGTGGTGCGGAGACCCCTCGGCACCGCCAGCGGCCCAGGGCTCCTCCTCGACCTCGAGACTGGGGAGGACACCATCCTCCTCAATGTAGCAGTGGTGGAAGTGCGCTACACGACTGGCCACTTGTTGTACGTCCTGCCCGACGGCACACTTCAGGCCGCCCCGTTCGACCCCGCCAAACGGCGAATCACTGGTCCAAGTGTCTCGATTGCGTCGGGCGTCTCTGTCACCGGCACCGGCATAGCCCAGCTCGCCGTCGCGCCGAACGGAACCCTTGCCTATATCCCTGAAGAGCCGCGCACCCTGGTGTTCATCGAGCGCTCGGGGAGCGCGCGTGCCGCAACGGCAGAGCGGCACAACTTTCACACTCCGTACTTCTCGCCCGACGGCCGGCGCCTAGCAACGGACTTCACCTCCGCCGACGGCCGGGACGTCTGGATTCTCTCGCTCGACCAGGGCACACTCTCCCGCGTCACCTTCGACCGGGACGGGCATGACGCCACCTGGTCGCCCGACGGGCGATACATCACCTACACGTCCACGCGTGCTGGCCCGCTCGGGATCTATCGTACGCGTCCGGGTAGCGGCGCGCCCGCGGAGTCATTGTTCACGTCGAGCAAGCTTGGGTACACCGGCATCTGGCTGCGTGACGGCAGCGCGCTGGTCACCATCGGTACCGAACTGCGTCCCGGCTCACGGAGTGACATCGCGATCGTACGCAACGCCGGCCGTGGTCCCATTGAACCGCTCGTCGCAAGCGAGTTCAGTGAGCAATACGTCGCTCTCTCACCGGACGAACGATGGCTGGCGTTCGCGTCCGACCAGTCAGGGCAGCAGCAGGTTTATGTGCGCCCGTTGGACGGTGACGGTGACCAGGTCCAGGTTTCACTGTCAGGAGGAAGCGAGCCTGTCTGGGGACCAAACGGGCGCGAACTATTCTATCGCGGCGCGACCGAAGGGCAAGCGGAACTGATGATGGCGAGCGTGCGGACCCAGCCACAGTTCGAGGTGACATCGCGCCGGGCGCTCTTCCCGATCGGTGACATCGTCGGCACTACTCCGCACACCAATTACGATATCTCTCCCGATGGACGCACCTTCGCGATGGTTCGCCGTAGTCCCGCCACCCGGATCATGGTGATCCAGAACTTGCCGGAACTTGTGCGACGCCTACGCGGCACACAGCGCACCACTCCGTGACCGACGCTAGCGTCCGCCTCACGAAGGCTCTCGCCGACCGCTACCGTATCGATCGAGAGCTGGGCGCGGGCGGTATGGCGACAGTCTTCCTCGCCCACGACGTCAGGCACCAGCGACAGGTCGCGCTCAAGGTGTTGCGCCCTGAGCTGGCCGCCATCATTGGTGCCGAACGCTTCCTGACAGAGATCCGAACCACCGCAAATCTTCAGCACCCCCATATTCTTCCGCTCTTCGACTCGGGAGAGGCCGACAGTTTCCTCTTCTACGTTATGCCGTACGTGGACGGCGAGTCGCTACGCGACCGGCTGAAGCGCGAGAAGCAGTTGCCGATCGGTGACGCCGTGCGCATCGCGCGAGAGGTCGCGAGCGCGCTCGACTACGCTCACCGTCACGGGATAGTCCACCGCGACATCAAACCCGAAAACATCTTGCTGCACGACGGCAGCGCGCTCGTGGCTGATTTCGGCATCGCGCTCGCCGTCTCCAATGCAGCCGGCTCCCGAATGACCGAGACGGGAATAAGTCTCGGCACACCACATTACATGAGTCCCGAGCAGGCGATGGGCGAGCGGGAGATAACCGCTCGCTCGGACGTCTACGCGCTGGGCGTGATCGCCTACGAGATGCTGCTGGGCGAGCCGCCCTTCACCGGCCTCACCGCGCAGGCAATCGTGGCCAAGGTGCTGACCGAAAAGCCGGCGCCGATCGTGACACATCGCAATCGCGTGCCACAGCACGTCGAAGACGCGGTGCTCACTGCGCTGGAGAAGTTGCCTGCGGACCGGTTCGGCTCCGCTGCCGACTTCGCGAAGGCACTCGAGGCGGGTGCCCAGGTAATGGGGCGACCATCCGTCTCGAAGACAGCGTTTCCTGTCTCCGCCACGGCGTGGCGCCGCGCGGCCCTATTAGGATGGGTGGCTGCAGGTCTCGCTACCACGGTCGCATTGTGGTTATCGCTCCGCCCCCAGGCCTACATTGCTAGCCAGCCGCCGTCGCGCCTCGCGATCCTGGCCCCTGACTTGGGTGGATTGAGTGGCGGGCTGCGCCAGCTGGCGATCACGCCTGACGGCGCGACGGTGCTTTTCACAGCGGTGGGGGCGGACGGCGTCAGTCGTCTCATGCGACAGTCGCTCGATGAATCTGAGCCCACAGCGATTCCGGGAACCGAAGGCATTGCAAGCCCGCTGGTGTCGACGGACGGGCGGTGGCTCCTCGGCACGATTCGCGGGCAGGGAGCATTCCGATTAGCCCTCGACGGAGGGACGCGCAATCGACTGCCTCAGCAGCTGGGATCCACGTCCTTCGCGGATTGGGGGGAGGATGGATCGATCTGGTTCAGCGAGGAAGGAATCGGGGCTGGTGGTATCACGCGGCTAGGAGGTGGCGACTCCGTCACCCGGCCATTCGCTGAGCGGACCAACAATCTCCAATTGCAGCAGATACTGCCCGATGACCGGACCGCGATCGTGCTGCGGAAGGCCGCCGGTATCAGCAGCGGCCCAAGCCTCCTCTTCGACCTCCAGACCGGGCAAGAGACTGCGCTCATGGACACACCCGCGATCCATGTGCGCTACACGGCTGGCCACCTGGTGTACGTCCTGCCAGGCGGGACGCTTCATGCCGTTCCGTTCGACAAGGCAAGACGGCGAATCACCGGACCGAGCGTCTCGATCGCGTCGGACGTCTCCGTCAGTGGCACCGGCATCATCGCGCAGGTCGCCGTTGCGCCGAATGGAACGGTCGCCTACATCCCCGAGGAACCCCGCAGCCTGGTGTTCGTCGATCGCTCGGGGGGCGTACGTCCCGCTACGGCGGAGCGCCGCAACTTCCACGCTCCGTACTTCTCTCCCGACGGCCGGCGTCTCTCGATGGACTTCAACTCAGCCGACGGCAGGGACGTCTGGATTCTCTCTCTCGACCAGGGCACGCTCTCCCGCGCCACCTTCGACCGCGACGGGCACGACGCCACGTGGACGCCCGACGGCCGATCCATCACCTACATCTCCACGCGCGCCGGACCGCTCGGGATATATCGCACACGACCCGGCAGCGGGGCGCTGGCGGAATCGCTGCTCGCGTCGGACAGTCTTTCCTACACCGGCATCTGGCTGCGTGACGCCAGCGCGCTGGTTACGACGGGTTTCCAGCTGCGTCCCGCCTCGCTAAGTGACATCGCGATAGTGCGTAACAGCGGCCGTGGTCCCATCGAACCGCTCGTTGCAAGCCCGTTCAATGAGCAGCACGTCGCGCTCTCACCGAACGGACGGTGGCTGGCATTCGCGTCCGACCAGTCAGGGCAGCAGCAGGTCTACGTGCGTCGGTTAGACGGTGAGGGCGATCAGGTCCAAGTGTCGCTCTCAGGGGGCAACGAGCCGCTCTGGGGGCCGGACGGGCGCGAGCTCTTCTATCGCACAACCGAGGGGTTGGAGGAGCTGATTGTGGCGACGGTTCAGACCCAACCTGAGTTCGAGGTGACGTCGCGCCGAGCCCTCTTCCCGATCGGTGACATCGTCGGCACTACTCCGCACACCAATTACGATATCTCTCCCGATGGACGCACTTTCGCCATGGTCCGTCGGAGTCCCGCCACTCGCATCATAGTCATCCAGAATCTGCCGGAACTTGTGCGCCGCTTGCGTGGAAGCTCGGGCACCACACCGTGACCGACCCTAGCTACTCCAGCACCAGCGCCCGATGACGGACACCGATTCCGCGATGCTCTCGCGCTACTTGGAGCTCATACGGGGCGTGCCGAAGCCTGAGCGGTTCATCAGAGCCTTGGCACTGTCCGCCCTTGTGCGAGACCTGGCGTGGCAAGGCGCGACGCGTCACGCGGGCCACCTCGGTGCCGATGCGGTAGTTGAGCGCTTCCTGCTACAGCTCTACGGCTCGGATGTCGTTCGCCAGATGCGCGTCTCACGCGAGAGCGGCGTGTGGCGGGGCGGGCCGTGAGCGGCGCAAGGGATCTTCTAGCCGTCGTGGATACCGTTGTCGGCACGTTCAGACGCCGCGACATCGTCTACTTCATCACCGGATCTTTCGCCAGCAGCATCCATGGGGAGTTTCGGGCCACCAACGACCTGGACATCGTGGCCGAACTTGATGCGTCACAGCTTGGCCCGTTGTTCGACGACCTGTCCCATGACTTTGTCGCCGACGTCGATCAGGCGGTGAGAGCTCTCGAGTCTGGGTTTAACTTCAACTTGATCCATCGCTCGAGCTATCTGAAAGTCGATGTATTTCCGTGCAGGTCTGCATTCGATCGTGAAGCGGCACGCCGGGCCGAGACGATCGTTGTGCCGGGAGGCACGGAGTCGCTGCGAGTCGCAAGCAGAGAAGACATTCTGCTCGCCAAACTTCGGTGGTTTCGGCTCGGTGGCGAATCGTCGGAGACGCAGCAGCGAGATGTCCAGCGTCTGATTGCGCTCAACCGTGGAGAGTTTGACGAGGACTACTTGCGGCGCTGGGCAGGGTTGCTTCAGGTAGACGATCTCCTCGAGCGCTTTCTCGCATGATCGACGCGAGCGTGAACCAGCATGGGCAAATTTCCGTCACGCCAAGCGAGCGCAAGTCCCCAGTGCTGATCGAGCGATACGAGCGTCCGCTGCGGAAGGTCGTGAGCACGGCACCAGCGATCTACATGTTCTTCCAACCCGAAAGAGTAGCATCGTGCTTCACGTGTACACGATGCCGTCCCACTGCTGGCGCACGCCAGCAAGTCGCGATCTCATCGTCGCATCAGTGCCGCTCTTTCCAGGAGGCGCGGCGTTTAACAAGTTGGGCCGAGATGAAAACGCATGTGTGGTTGTTCGCCGCTGCCGCGCTGCTCTCGGTAGCTTATCCCGGCCGATTGGAGGGGCAACAGGCCGCGACCGACTGGCGCGCCGTCGCCGCAAAGATCGTCGAGCGAATGGCCCTCGTGCGCGGGGAGCGTGTGCTGCTCGTCGCAGCCTCCACCACCGGAATCACTGATTCACTCGTGGCGCCACTGCGGGCCGCCGTGCGCGCGGCGCGTGGCACGGACCTCGGCGTCCTTGCCGGCGGCGAGACGCCACGCGAGTGGGAAACCGATTTCTCCCGAGCCGCTCGAGCTCTGACCGGCGCGGTACTCGACGCGCATCTGGCTCCGGTGGACATCGCGGTGATGCTACCCGGCGCCCTTCCTTCTGACATGGCGTACGTCGCGATGCAGCGCATCCTCCGAAGCGGACGCGCACGGACAATCCACTTTCATTGGTCGGGCGCCTACACCATGGATGCCGCACCTCTGCCCGTTACGCCCGAGATCGCGCGAGCGTACGAGCAGGCCGTGCTCAAGACGAACTACACTGCTCTCGCACGCGCCCAGCGAAAGCTGGAACGCGCAATGCGCACGCGCGTCGTACGCGTGACCACGCCCGCTGGCACTGACCTCCAGTTCAAAACCGGCAACCGCCAGGTGACAAAGCAGGACGGCGACGCGTCGGCCGCGCGCGC
>JBHENQ010000210.1:0-13987 GCA_046261975.1 Gemmatimonadaceae bacterium
AGTCCATCCCGCACGAAGACATCATGCACGAAAGGATTACCCATCTCCTGGGAGAATACCTGCACCGGATTCGCGGGATCGCTGATATCCACGATCGTCAGCCTTGCGGGTGCTCCCGATCCTGGATCGATGGAGAGGAATGCGTAGAGCCGCCCGTTTACCCGGGCGACTTCGGCGGTATGCACGCCATTCGTGGTGCTGGGTGACGTGAAGCGCGATATCTGCACCGGCCTAGCGGGATCCGCGAGACTCAAAATGACTATGGAGCCGTTGGCTCGTTCGGTGGCCACCACCAGAAGCGCGCCGTCGTCCGATACCTGGAGGTCTCCGAGCGTCGTCGCGCCCGTCAAAATCACCGAGTCTGCAAGCACCGGCGTGGCGCCGGAGACGTTCCAAACTTTCACCGCATTGCCGGTATTGCTTCCGAGTATGCCCCACGTGCTAGTGTACGCGAAGGTGCCCGACGCCGTCACGTTCACCTCCGCAGTGTATCGGTCAGTGACAGCACCCAATCCAAGAATTGGGAGAATCTGTGAGGCTCCCGGCGCCGCCTGCACGGTGATGGTGACGCTGTCCGCCTTGCCGCCGGCGTTGGCCCTGACGACCGCCTGTCCAGGACCATTCGCGGTGACCTCTCCACTTCCGTCCACACCGGCCACGGCGAAGGCGGAAGACGACCACGTCACGGCGACGCTGGAGAGTGCGTTGCCAGACGCGTCTCTCGCAGTCGCCACGAGACGCTGGGTCTGACCCACCTGCATCGAAGTCGTCGGCGCCGTTATGAGAATGGAATCAACCACCGGCGGCCGTGTGGTCGGCCCGTCGTCTGAGCATCCGGCAATCAAGAGAAGAAGCGCTAGCAGACGGAACAAGGCAGGTGACAGGTGACAGGTCACAGGCGACAGGAAACAGGTGACAGGGAACAGGTGACAGGAAACAGGTACGGACCAGAATTGACGATCCGATAGCCCGAGATTCATACCCTTTCTGGACACTCAAGTGCCTAACGAAATGAGATTCGTGTCTTGTTATGTGTGTTCCCTGTTAGCTGTTCCCTGTTAGCTGTCACCTGTTACCTGTTACCTGTCGCTCCAGCCACACCTTCACCGCCGGCCAATCGTCGTCAGTGATGCTGAAGTAGACGGAGTCGCGAACACGGCCCGTGGACGTGATCATGTGCTTACGGAACGTTCCTTCCTCTTTCGCGCCGATTCGAAGCAAAGCCGCCCGCGATCTGTGGTTGAGCGCGTCCGTCTTGAATTCCACGCGGATGCAGCCGAGTGACTCGAAGGCGTGGCAGAGCAGCAGGTATTTCGCCTCCGTATTGATTGTCGTTCGCTGCCAAGTCCGCGCGATCCATGTCCACCCGATCTCGAGACGGCGATTCGCCCCGTCGATATTCCCGAACCGCGTGCTGCCCACCGCGCGAGCGTCGGCCCTGGTGATGATTGCGAACGGCAGAGCGCTGCCCTCGGTTTGCGCTTGCAGCGCTTCGTCCATGTACCGGCGCATGTCTTCAGGCGACTCTATCTGAGAGAGCGTCCAGCGCCAGAGGTCGGGATCGATGCCGGCGGTGCACAGATCCTCGAAATGCTTGTCGCTCAGCGGCTCGAGCCTCACGGCACTTCCTTCCAGAACTACCGGTGCGATCTTCAAGAGTGGGAGATCGCGGTCTCAGAGAGCCAGCGAGTGCGCAAACGCAGGGTCAGCCGGACACTACGGCCAGTGGTGGTCGTGCGCGATGTTCTGCGGCGGCGCTGATGAACGCTGAGAGAAGGCGCCGAGTTCCGGAGTCATCGGCGCCAAGAGCTTCCGGATGCCACTGCACCGCGACTACGAATCCACGCGATTTCGTCTCCAGCGCCTCAATCAGACCATCGGGGGCAAGGGCGCTGGCGGCGAACCCAGGCGCGAGATTCTTGATTCCCTGATGATGCATGCTGTTGACTCGCACTCCGGGAGCGCTGAAGATACTGGCCAGCCGAGAGCCTTCGGAGATTGCGACGTCGTGCGATAGATGGTCCCGGCTGTAACCGTCGGATGGGAAATAGTCGTGCTTCATGGATCCCGGCATCTCGGCGAGGAGATCCTGATAAAGTGTTCCACCGGCGGCAACGTTGATGATCTGTAACCCCCGACAGACGCCAAGCAGAGGCTTGCCCTCCTCGATTGCCCAGCGGGCCAGCATGATTTCGGCTCGGTCGCGGTCCAAATCGGTGCGACCACAGAGTGGATGTCGCTCCTCGCCGTAAGTCTCGGGATCGACATCCACTCCGCCCGCTAAGAAAAGCCCGTCGAGGCGGCCATAGAGAGCGCGCATGGTATCGCGATCTCTCGGTACCAGTGGAATCATGATCGGCAGTCCGCCCGCTTCGATGAGAGCCAGAGAGTAACGCTGGCTCATCACCCAGGATGGCGGTAGTCGGTCCGGTATCCCCTCTATTGAGTGGAGCGTCTGCGTAGGGACGCCAATCAACGGGCGTAGTTTAGGCATCCCCGAAACTAATCGGGGCGCCCTATCCTCGCACCCCTTCGGCTGTCTCGGCGATCAACTGGTCGACCACTGCCTTGAGATCGTTGGTGCGCGCAAACGTCGCAAGCTGCCTGTCGGCACTGGTGCCGGTCTCCAAAATGCGAAAAGCGTACTCGACCTCCTTGCGGCTTCCCAGGTCGTCGAGCACATCATCGATGAACCATTCTATCACCTCGCGAATCAGCTCGCGCGCCGGCATCTCCTGCTGTTTTCCGAAATCGATGAGGTTACCATCGAGCCCGTAGCGCACGGCACGCCACTTGTTCTCCTCCACCAGCGGCGATGGATAGATTCGAAAGGTCGTGTTATCGCGCCTCATCTTCCAGACCTTGGCGACCATTGCCTGTAGGATAGCTGCTACGCAGACCGCTTCATCTACGCGGGTGCATACGTCACAGATGCGGAACTCCAGGGTCGGATAGCTGTGGTTGGGTCGGACATCCCACCAGATCTTCGACCCGTTTGGAATACTCTTCGTTCGCACCAGCGTTTCAAGGAGTGCCTCATACTCGCTCCACGAATTCAGGATGGGCGGAATGCCGGTGCGCGGGAAGTTGCGAAAGATGACGCTTCTGTAGGATTTGAGGCCCGTGTTCCGCCCCATCCAGAAAGGGGAGCTCGTGGAGAGGCAAAGAACATGAGGCACCATGTATCGGAGAACGTTCATGGTGTCGACAAGGAAGTCCCGGTCCTCGATTCCCACGTGCACGTGAGTGCCGAAGATGAGGAGCTGCTGGGCGAGCTCCTGCAGGTCCTGCTTAACGCCGACGTAACGCTCGAGTGGCGTGATCTCCTGCGTGAGCCATGACGAAAATGGATGGGTGCCCGCCGCGACGATCCTGAGATTCTTCCTCGCCGCGAGGTCCATCACCGTGCCGCGGAGCCTGACCAGCTCGCTGCGCGCCTCTGCGGGCGACCGGCAGACTTTCGTGCCGATCTCGACCATGGACTGATGAAGCTCCGGCTTCACTTCTTCCAACACGATGCTGTCGCCGGAAAGTATCTCGGTGATGTACGACCTCAGCTCACGCGTCTCCGGATCGATTATCTGATATTCTTCCTCTATTCCGAGAGTGAGCGATGGCGCCTTCATGTGACGATCTCCTCCTTTATCGGGGCTCGACCACGAAGATCGGAACCGTCGAGCCGCCACCCGCAGTGACGTTGAGCAGCGCAGCCGTCGAGAGTCGCGTCATGCAACCATCCGTCTGAGAACCGTATGACACGAACGGAGCCGTGTCCAGCATGCGATCTATCAGTTGAACGCGGCCGTCCCAGCTAGGGAACGGCTCGAATGGCAGCTCGATGCGTTCCTGTACTATGTATGGTTCGGCGAGCGCGGTACGAATGGCCTGCTCCCAGGTGGGTCCGTCCACTTCCCATCCCAGCACGATTCCCTTCCCTCCGTAATCATCGTTGGGCTTGAGCACCAGCTGCTCGCGATTGTCCCTTACGAAGGGAATCAGATCGATGTCTTTCTCCCCACGTGTGGAGCGCCGCTCTTCCACATTGCGCGTCCACGGTACATGGCTCGCAATAGCCGAGATCTCATCACGCGTGAAAAGGGCGCCGTTCCGTTCGTCGCTCAGTACAGACAGGCTGGCTTTCTTGTGCAGGATCTTGCTGCGAAACGGATTCACCATGCACACCGCGCGGTCCCGGACAGCCTGGATTACCGGATGACTTAGTCCTCCCGACCCCCAGCCCTGTCCTACCAGCTCGCTCAGCAGCACTCGCTTGTAGATGAGGGTGATATGCTTTCCCTCAGCCATGAGGCGGCCGTCCCTATAGTCCACCTCGCGCGGGTCAGCAATCACGCATTCCAGACCTTGGGAGATGAAGTAGTCTCTAAAGAGCACGAACTCGCTGCGAGTCGGCACTTCCCGCCAGTCGAGAATCGCGATTCTGGGAAGCTCTCGACGGCCTAGCCACTGATGATAAGCATCGAGTAACGCGTGCAGCACACCGTACCGCGCGGGAAGCGGTCGGAGGGTGTAGTGCCGCAGAAACTCACGCACTATGGGCAGGGCAAGGAAAACTTCGGACAGCTCGTCGGCGTAGGCGGGTCCCGCGGGCGTCTCGGCGTTGTACTCCGTGAAGCGCAACCCGGACGACTCATCAACGAAGAAGGCGTCCAGGCGCGAGGTGGGGCTTGGATCCCGGAATCCGGGATCGTGATGGACGAGCTCTTCCTCCCACGCAGCCAGTCCAAATTGGCGGCGAAAGCCGGCGTTCTCAATCGCGGCCTTGTAGGTTTTCCTGAAGGCACTAAGCAAGAGCCGCGAACGTCTCTCGAGATAGCCGTACTGCTCTGGAGTGAAAAAACGAGGCCGGAGCACAGTGCACAGAGCGCGATCACCAAAGAACAGGTCGCGCCGCCTTAGCTGATGCTCCAGCTGTGAATGCGACTCCTCGGCGATCTCATCGGTAAGCAGATCGTGATACTTGCCGATGGCGTCAAGCCGCATCGCTTCAGCTAGTAGCTTGCACTTCGCGGCGACTCGCCGTGAAGGCGGCGCTCCAGCGCAAATCCTTGTTCTGCTTCCTGCCCTCCTTCGCAAGCCGGATGGCCATGTCCGCCATGTGCGTCACCACCCACTGAAAGTAGACGGGTGTGAGAGAATAGACGTCCATGTCGGGCGCCGGATTCATGAAGTCGATTGCGTACGGCACTCCGTCGCGAATCGCCCATTCGAGGGAGTTCATGTCGTAGCCCAGTGCTCTGACGAGCTTCAGGGAATCGCCGACAATTCTCTCACCGAGTGCCGGGGTCAGGTGCGCATGATCCACGATGTACTTGCGTTCCTTGGGGTCGTACTTGATAGGAAGAACGTCTTCCTGGCCTAGTGCTATGCACCGGACGAAGTGATCCCACTGTATGAATTCCTGCACGATCATCGTGAGTAGGCCCGACTGGTTGTAGTTCTCTATGAGCTCCTTGAGAGTCTTGCAGACGTAAACCTCCTTCCACCCGCCGCCGTGAGCGTCCTTCAGGATGCATGGCATGCCGATGTAATCCGTGATGCCCTGCCAGTCGAGCGGATACTCGAGGTTGCGCAGACTCTCATTGTGGACGATGCCGGGCACATAGTCCTTGTTCGGCAGAGCGATTGTGCGAGGGCTGGCCACACCGAGGCTGGTGGCGAGCGCCGCATCGAAGAACTTGTCGTCGGCACTCCACATGAACGGGTTGTTCACCACCGTTACCCCTTGTAGAACGGCTTTCTTGAGATAGCTCCGGTAGAACGGCACTTCGTGAGAGATCCGATCGATGATTACGGAATACGGAATTGGCTCGTCCATCAGTTCGGCGCCGATCTTCACGAACTCGACACCTACCCCCTCGTCTCTGCGGTTCACTTCCTCTATGAACTTGGGCGGAAATGACCACTCGCGACCCACCATCAATCCAACACGCAACGGCGTCGCGCTTCCCGCGGCTGCACCCGCGGAACGACGCTTGCTAGAACCTTGCCTGGCCATCCCGGCCTCCGCGATCTACGTAACCTCGGTTAGTTTTACCTGGTGTCCAGCGAGCCTGTCTTGACGAAAGCCGACGCCGCAATCATTCCCGGACACACTCGCACGGGCGACTTGAGAACGCACCACGCGTTCCATTCTAAATTTCTGACAACGGATCACGACGTCTACGTCTACCTTCCCCCAACATACGGAAGCGAAGATGGGCGCCGCTACCCCGTGCTTTACATGCACGACGGCCAGAATCTGTTCGACCGGGCCACTGCGTTTCGAGCCGAATGGCAGGTGGACGAAACGGCGCAGCGACTGATTCTTTCGGGTGCGATCGAGCCACTCATCATAGTCGGAATCTCGAACGCCGGCATCTTCCGGATCGAGGAATACACACCGACCCGGGATCGCATCCGCAAAATCGGGGGGAGCGCCGCTCTCTACGGCAGAATGTTGGTGGAAGAGCTGAAGCCCTTCGTAGACGCTGAGTACAGAACGTTGAGCGACGTGGCCAACACCGGCATGGGCGGTTCTTCACTGGGGGGGCTGGTATCGCTCTACTTCGGACTGCTCTACTCCGATGTCTTCTCGCGGCTAGCCATCATTTCGCCGTCGGTCTGGTGGGACAATCGGTTCATCGTCCGGCGCGTTCGCAACCTTGGAGTGAAGCCGCCATCGCGCGTCTGGCTCTCAGCCGGAACTCTGGAAGGGCCAGGTGTGATCGAAGGCGCGCGTAGAATCAGGGACATCATGATCGCCAAGGGCTGGACGCTCGGCGAAGACCTCTCACACACTGAGATCGAAGGAGGCCACCACACCGAAGAAGCCTGGGTTCACGTAGTGGAACCCATGCTCAAATTTCTGTTCCCCGGTGTGACAGCCAATGGCGGACAGCCCTCACATGGAAGGACCGAGGAAGACGGAGTTCGCAAAGATGGGAAGGAGGCCGCGCCACAGGTCCCGGAAGTTCGGATCACCGGCGAAACCGATAACTCGTCCTCTGCCGACGGACTCGGTCCAAAGGTACGGCGATCCCCCTAATCGTGCCGGTGCTTCGGGCCAGAGATAACCAGACAGCCTGAGCCTGGCATCCGGAGCATAGCGAATCACAGCCTCTCCGGCTCGCAAGTCCTTTGGCACGGTGTACGAACGGTCGGAGAAAACAAGTACGGGAAGCTCGGATTGTGCGACGCCCGCCAGTAGCGGAGACAACGTATCCGCTGTCGCCCGCACTATCGCTCCGGGAACGTCGGCCGGCAGGGGTGCTCCGCCGGCACTATCTGCCCTGGTCGTGTCGCGACGAAGCCGAACACGCGCAAGTCCGAGCTTCTCCGACGCTAGCCAGCTCATCGCGCCATCGATGGCGATAAGGGTACCGCCGTTGCGTACCCAGCCAGCGATCCGTTCCCGTCCGGCATCACCGAGGACGCGCTCGAGCGCCGATGCCGTAGTTGATGGTACCACGAGGACGTTGAAGTCGTTCAGAACCGCTCCACTCACGGCCTGGACATCAATCGGTGTCACGGGATACGCCAGCCGCTGATCGAACGCGTACCAGGCGAATCCGAACGAATTGCCCGATATGGGAGAGCCGCCGAGAAGGGCAATCCGAGGTGGCCTCACAGGAAAAACGCTGTTGCTTCCGAGATCGGTACCCTGATCCACCATGGCTGACTGCACCGCAAATACTTGAGCGCCCGAGGCAGTAGCAGCCCGATTGACACGCGCATGGACGGCGGAATCGTTCGCGGCCACACGGACTGTGAAGGCGCCACGCGGAAACTCGCGACCGCCAGCCTTGAACGCACGCGGCGCGTACCACACGCGCACACTGTCCGCCAACAACGCGGCGAGCATTCGAATGGACGTTTCGCTTCCGGCCTCGAAGGCGTACGCATACCGCGCCCGCGAGACTGGCTCGGTGCGCGCGGGCTCCAGAACAGCTGGCTCCAACGCGCCAACCGCGGGCGGCGTACGCGTGGACCACGCTCGCAGCCGGTACGAGAGCGGCAGAGACCAGGCCGTGAGATCATAGAAGCGTTCCGGCTGTGCCGTGCGCCGGCGCTCCAGCTCCTCGACGATGAAACTGGAGTCGAGCTGCGCATCAGGTTCCAGGAGAGCTTTCGCAAGCCTGCCCTGCGGTTGGGCGAAGTCCACCACGTACGCACCAGCGCTAACTCGTACTGCCCTTTGAGCTGTGCTTCCGAATTCCACAGCATCGCGGATTTCGACCGGCCCGCGCGTGCGTTGAACGTGGATGCCGTTTTCCATGAGACGCCGAACGAGCGAGTCGGCGCGCTCCCCTCCTTGCGCGTCGCGCTCTATGACGACGGAGCGCAATCCGCCGGATGATCCTCGCGCCGCGTCGGTAACGGCCGACTGCCTGAATGCGAGATAGTCCCGGACCCGCTCTCGCGCCCGGCTCGCGGATGTCATAAGAGTCGCCCATGCGGCGGCATAATGGCGCGATGCAGCGTCACGCAGCGTGAGAATCGTTCCATCGTCGCGCCGGATCGCTCCACCGGCGCTGGATGCCTGCTCGTACGTCATTCCGACTGCGCCGGTAAGAATGGGCCACGACACGCCGTAGCCGGGATAGAACTCGTCGTAACCTTCTCGCCGGAAGAATGACCAGCCGTGCTCGTCGAACGCAGCTGCATTGGACGCGGCGAAGATGTCCCACCAACGCAAAATGCTCGAGTGAACGTTCTTGTTCACCGGATCCATTGGCGGTGCGAAAAAATACGTGGAGTTCGTCCCCATCTCGTGCAGATCCACGGCGACATGCGGCCACCACGTCAGAAATGAGGATACGCGCCCGCGCGTCTCTGGGTGCGAATGAATGAACCAGTCACGGTTGAGGTCGAAGTAGTAATGACTGGTGCGAGGACTCGGCCAATTGCCCTGGTGGATCATCGCACCCGGTGTGACCGGAACGCCATGAGCACCGCGCCAGCGCATAACGTCGTTCACGTGCCGCTCGTGGCCATCCGGGTTCTGAACCGGGTCGATCAACACCACTACGCTGTCCAGAATCATCCTGGTCACCGCATCGCGTCCGGCCGCCAGTTGGTAGAGAAGTGCGATCGCCGCTTCAGTGCCCGACGCCTCACCGCCGTGGACTGTGTATCCCAGCCAAACCACAGTTGGCATACGTCTGACGATCGCGTCGAGGTCGCCGGCCGCGACGCCACGCGGGTCCGCAATCTTTCCCGCGTCTGCGCGTATTTGCTCGATTCTCGCTCGGTTCGTCTCCCCCGTCACAATCGCCATGAGAACCTCTCTTCCCTCGAACGTATGAGCAACGGTGTCAAGCTGTATGCGAGGGCTTGCGGCGGCGAGACGCTCGGCATAGCGCACGATCATGTGGTGCGCGGTGAAGCGGTCGCCTATCTCATAGCCAAGGACGCTGCGAGGCGTTGGAATCGCGGGGTCGTAGTCGCCGTTTCCTACCAACGCGTGTTGCGCGGCTATCGAACGCGACGAGAGGCTAAGCGCAAGTATCGCGAGAGCTAATCGTGGCACGAGGAACTCCCAATGAAAGAACGGGTGGTGGCTGCGGTTTGCGGGCGCAGTAGCCTCCAGGCGCTCGTGCGCGGGAATGTAGCTTGCCGTGCCGGCTCGGTGTAAGATTCCGTCGCGTCTCCTACCCCCAACCGCAAGGGCGTTGAATGAAGTCAACTGGATTCTTTTCCCTACTCATCGCGCTCGGCGGGGCAGCCGCGACGGGATGTGCGGCGCGGCACCCCGGCACCGGCGAGGCCACCACATCTCCACCGCCAGGAGCCGAGGCCGTTTCTCTGACGGGAGCCCCGCTGATACGCCCGGTAATGTCGGACGAGTCTCGGCAACAGGCCGAGCAGCGTCTGGCCGAGGCTCGCGCGATTTTCGAGCGGAATCCTCGCGACGCCGATGCCGCCATATGGCTGGGCCGCCGTACGGCCTACCTCGGCAGGTTTCAGGAAGCGATCGCCATCTACACGTCGGCCATTGCTGCGCATCCTGACGACGCCCGCCTGTATCGTCATCGCGGGCACAGATACATTACTACCAGGCAGCTCGAGAAGGCGGTGGCTGATCTCGCGAGGGCAGCATCTCTTACTGCTGGAAAGCAGGACGAGATCGAGCCCGACGGTATTCCGAACGCTCGCAACATCCCAACGAGCACTCTGCAGTCGAACATCTGGTATCATCTGGGCCTGGCTCATTATCTGCGCGGCGATTTCGAGCGCGCGCTTCAGGCCTACCGCGAGGATTTGAAGGTCGCCAGCAATCCCGATATGCTCGTGGCAACTTCACACTGGCTTTACATGACTCTACGCCGTCTCGGCCGAGAAAGTGAGGCCGCCGCCGTGTTGGCACCGATAAGCCGTGATATGGACATCATCGAGAACGGCGCGTACCATCGCCTTCTCCTCATGTACAAGGGGGAGCTTGCGACGGATTCCGTTCTTGCGGCGCCGGCCGACGGCGACAGCGCGGTGAACGACGCGACTGTGGGTTACGGGGTGGCTAACTGGCATCTCTACAATAGCAGGCGGGCCGAAGCAGAGCAGCTCTTCCGCCAGATATTGAGAAGTCCGCAGTGGGCGGCCTTCGGCTACATAGCTGCTGAAGCGGACCTGGCTCGAATGGCGCGTCGCTGAGGAGGGGAGAGAAAAGCCCGCGTGGCCGACACAGCGGTTGGTACACCCGGGCTGATCGACGCACGCTCCTGGCGTCAATGCAACCTGCTCCTGCGCTTGTTACGCGAGGCGGCTTCCGCCACGGACATCGACAGTCTGTCGACGCTGATTGACGTCGCGCTTCGCGACGTTTTCGGTGCTGCCTGGGCAGTGCTCTACAGCGCCGATCCGGACGGGACCTTCTCAATGCGAGCGGCGTCCGCATCCCGCGCGAACATTCTGCCACCGGAAGTGAGCGGCGCCGCGGCGGAGGTCCTTCAACTTCACAGCGCCGGCGCTCTTGGCAGGGGGGATTCAGGACTCTCTGTCTTCCCTGGCGCCGCTCTCGGTATCCCCATCGACGACGCGGGGCACCGTCTGGCATGGCTCGTCGTCGGAGAATCTGAATCCGGCCAACCGTTCGACGCATCCGACGCCGAGTTTCTCTCTCTGCTGGGGACGCTTATCGCCCCGCGCCTCGCGTTCGCGGAAGTGATGGCGACGCAGACCATAGAATCTCACACCGATCGGCTAACGGGACTCGGTAATGCTCGCGCACTGCACCAGCGCCTGGAGGAGGCTATCGCTCGCACCAACCGCACTGGCCGGCACGTTGCGCTTCTTACGTTCGAGCTGGATGGAATCCGGACGCTCGAAGATCTCGTCATCCCGAAGGCCGGTTGGACTCTCGGCGATTTCGGCGAGGCGGTGAACGCGTCTATCAGGGCGTCCGACGTGGCCTTTCGTCAGAGCGGTGCTGTCACCGTTCTGCTCGCGAATGCCGATTCAGACGGGACCTGGATAGCTGCCGAGCGAATCCGCAACGCCGTCAAGCGCTTCGGTGGAGACATTGGCGTCAAGCTCACGGCCAGCATCGGAGGGGCCGTTCTGAGAGAGGGTCTTCATTCTCCGGTGAACCTGGCATCGGTTGCCCTGATGAAGAAGGCGGAGGAGGCGATGTACCGGGCGAAGCGCGCAGGTGGCGATCGGTGTGTGGTCGGGTGACTGGCCTGCGGATCGGAACTCGCTCAGAGGTGAGCGCGCTACAAACCGTCCTCCTGAAGCATGCATCCGATGCGTTCCGAAGCGCCGGCCATCTTGCCAGCGAGTGGAAAGCGCTCGGCTACGCGGCGTGTCCCGATATCGACGCGGCCGTCAAAGAGTACGAGCGTTTCGCCGAGCTCTTGTCGAGTACTGGCGCAAGGATCGAATACCTGCCTGGAGACAGTGCCGGCACAGCCGATTCCATCTACATTCGCGACACCGCTGTTGCGGTCAATGACGGCGTCATCGTGGGCCGCATGGGTAAGACCGCTCGGCGCAACGAGCCTGTGGCCGTCGAGCGTTACCTCGGTGACATCGGTGTTCGTATCGTTGGTAGGGTGAGTGGAACCGGCACTTTGGAGGGAGGGGATGTTGTGCGGCTCGACGAGCGGACCTTTGTCGTAGGGCGCGGGTACCGCACCAACGACGAAGGTATTCGGCAGTTCAGGTCGCTGGTGTCGGGCATGGTGGAGGAAGTCATCGTGGTCGACCTGCCGCATTGGGAGGGTCCGTCGGAAGTACTGCATCTCATGTCCCTACTGAGCCCAGTCGATACCGATCTCGCGGTGACATACTCCAAGCTCCTACCCGTTTCTTTCATCGAGCGGCTTCGGGATCGTGGAGTCGAGCTTGTCGAGGTGTGTGATGAGGAGTTTGCGAGCATGGCTTGCAATGTCCTCACGCTGGCTCCTCGCTCGTGTTTAATGATTTCAGGGAACCCTCGTGCGCGAAAGATGCTCGAGGCCGCCGGCGCCAAGGTGACGGAGTACAACGGC
Source organism: Gemmatimonadaceae bacterium (assembly GCA_046261975.1). Lineage (GTDB taxonomy): Bacteria > Gemmatimonadota > Gemmatimonadetes > Gemmatimonadales > Gemmatimonadaceae > JBHENQ01. The sequence continues at coordinate 12,489 of JBHENQ010000210.1, forward strand.
AAAGAGATCAGCCGGAAGGGCTCAGGGGGGCCAACATGCCTCACGCTTCCCCTCCTGCGAGAGTACGACGATGATAATCGTTGACCGGGATTCATGCTCCATGAACAGATCCGTGCTCGGGGGCGCCGCCACTGCACGTTGGATTACATTAGCCGCCCTCGTGGCCGCTTGCACTTCCGTGTCTCCACCTGCGCCATCGCGAGTCGCGATGGACAGCAGCTTCGCGCTCAGGCTCGGCGAGACTGCTCAAGTGGGTGACTCGGGGCCAAAGCTCACTTTCCTCGATGTGCTGGAAGAATCGCGCTGCCCCGAGGACGCCGTTTGTGTCTGGGCTGGAAACGCCAGGATACAGCTCCGCGTGACGACCGGATCCGGATCGCCCCTTCTCGAGCTCAACACGCCGCAACAGCCCAGCGTCGCAAGGCACGGCGACTACGAGATAAGTCTGGTGTCACTGACCGGGCCAGGAAAAGCTGGAGGTCCACGCTCGAGCATCGACTATGTCGCGACGCTCAGGGTAGCGGCGAAGTAGAGCTGCGCTGATAGCGTTGGTCCTCGCGCTGACTGCGCTAACGGCAGGTCTCCCAACCACTGTCGGGTAAACGTTTGCTTCCCCCCGGTGCGTAACATAATTTTACTCCTCCCCGGTTACGCCTTTATAGTCGCCGTCGTCGCCACGTAGTAAGCACCAGCCGCAGGAGGCAAAATGTCATTCATTCGCTACTTCTCGCTATTGTCGGCCGTGGCTATCGTCGCAGCATGCGGCGACGGGTCTCCGACCGAGAGTCCGCTGCCCACGCCGGCGATTGCGCTGGACGACTCGCTTGTGTTGTCCACAAAATCCATGGCCCCAGGACTTCTGCTGGATATCCGGGGTCCGGGACGTACAGCCACCTTTCCATCCGAAGTGTTCGGTCGAGGTGTTATCACCCACCCGCAGACCGGCACCGATCGGACATTCTTCTGGGACGCACGAGCCAACGCCGCCGGTATCGTTACCGGCACGTTCGAGTTCTTCAATGCTCAGACTGAGGAGCGCAACAAGGGCCCCGTGGTCTGTTTCACGATCGTCGGCAACACCGTATACATGGCGGGTCTGATCCTCCAGGGCAGCAGGGTCGGTTTTCACACGGTCTGGACCGCCACGGATAATCCCGACCAGTTCAGCGGGCGCTTCGTGGCGCTTGACCCATTTCACTGCGCGACGCCCTTCAACTTCCAGCTTCTGCCACTCAAGTCGGGCAGAATCGTCATCACGCCCTGATCGCCCTACGTGCGTGAGCGCAGCCGGCTAGCTCGAAGTGGCCGGCTGCGCGTTCCGTTTCTCGTCCACCGACATCGCTCCCGCACCGGCCATAAGGAGCGTGAGCAGCGGAGCGATGTAGATGAGACTGAGTTCCCACCCCGGCATACCCAGAGTCGGCCCGTCAGGGCCCATGCCCGTGATGTTGAGCCAATTGTATCCATTGCCGATGTGCACTGTGAACATTGCGACGAGC